>NZ_JABERD010000180.1 GCF_013044505.1 Streptomyces sp. S3(2020)
GCGGGCCGGTGGGCATGAGGGAGGGCCTCCTGAACTACCCCGTAAACCGTCGGGCCCACGCCCGGCGCCACGGCACCGGCCGGGCCGCCGATCGAGGAACGGGCGTCGAGGCCGATCGTCGCGAAGGATGCACTCGGGCCATCCGGACCGCTGGGCGCCGTGGCGGGCCGTAGCGCCCCCTCCCCGGAGCTCGCACCATGACCGTCTCGATCGTCCTGTTCACCTCCGACCTGCGCCTCCACGACCACCCACCGCTGCGGGCCGCGAACGAGGCCGCTCAGGTGATCCCGCTGTTCGTGCGCGACCGGGGCGTGACCGACGCCGGGTTCGCCGCGCCGAACCGGCTGGCCTTCCTCGCCGACTGTCTGCGGGACCTCGACACGGGGCTGCGCGACCGGGGCGGCCGCCTGGTGATCCGCTCCGGCGACGTCGTCGAGGAGGTGTGCGGGGCGGCGGCCGAGACGGACGCCGACGAGGTGCACATGGCGGCGGACGTCAGCGCCTACGCGCACCGGCGCGAACAGCGGCTCAGGCGCGCGCTGGAGGCGGAGGGCCGACGGCTCCACGTCCATGACACGGTCACCTCGGCGGTCCCGCCGGGCGCGGTGCTCCCGGCCTCCTCGGACCACTTCGCCGTCTTCACCCCGTACTTCCGGCACTGGAGCGGCGTACGGCTGCGCGAGCCCGTCGCGGCCCCGCGCACGGTACGGGTCCCGGACGGCGTCGGCTCGGAGCGGCTGCCCGACCGCGGCCGCCTGTCCGGCCTCTCGCAGGGCCTGGCGAGCGGCGGGGAGGCGGCGGGCCGGGCCCGTATGACGTCCTGGGTGCGCGACGGCACCGCCTCGTACGAGGACCGCCACGACGACCTGGCCGGCGATGCCACCTCGCGCTTCTCTCCGCATCTGCACTTCGGCACCCTGTCCCCGGTGGAACTGGTCCACCGGGCGCGCAGGGTGGGAGGACCGGGCGCCGAGGCCTTCGTACGGCAGCTCGCCTGGCGGGACTTCCACCGTCAGGTCCTCGCGGCACGCCCCGCCGCCGCCACCGCCGACTACCGCACGAAGCACGACCGTTGGCGGTCCGAGGCGTCGGCGCGCGAGGACATCGAGGCCTGGAAGGACGGGCGCACCGGATTCCCGGTGGTCGACGCGGCGATGCGCCAACTGCGCCACGAGGGCTGGATGCACAACCGGGGCCGGCTGCTCACCGCCAGTTTCCTCACCAAGACGCTGTACGTCGACTGGCGCGTCGGCGCCCGGCACTTCCTGGAGCTCCTGGTCGACGGTGACATGGCGAACAACCAGCTCAACTGGCAGTGGATGGCGGGCACCGGCACCGACTCCCGTCCCAACCGGGTGCTCAACCCGGTCACCCAGGCCAAGAGGTACGACCCGGACGGCGTGTACGTCCGGCGCTGGGTGCCCGAACTGGCGGGTGTGGACGCCCCGTCGGTGCACGAGCCGTGGAAGCTTCGCGGCCTGGACCGCGCGGCGATCGACGACTATCCGGACCCGGTGGTCGAGCTGTCCGACGGCCTGGCCCGGTTCAAACGGGCGCGGGGCCTCGACTGAAGTGCCCGCACCGTCACGGTCGTTCGCTCATGCCCGCGAACGCCGCGGACAGGACCCCGACCGCGTCCTTGAGGGTCACCGGCCGCGGCAGTTCGCGCGTCGCCGGTCCTGACCAGCCGGGTCCGCCGACCACCACCAGGGGCTGCCGCCGGGCCCCCTTGACACCCCACGAGATGTCGGCGACATGGCGGGCCAGGGGCAGGCTGGCGGTGGACCGTGCCTGCGCCCACAGGAACACCGCCACGGGACCCAGCCGCTGCACCGCGGTGGTGAGCGCCTCGCCGGGCACCGCCGCACCGAACATCCTGGTGGGCAGGCCGAGTTCGCGCAGCGCGGCGTTGAGCGCCTCGATCGCCAGGGTGTGCTGTTCACCGGGCGCGCAGGCCAGGAGGACCGGCCCGGCGGCCGGGGCGTCGCCCTGAGGCGCGGCGGACGGTGCGGACCGGCGCAGTGCGGTCGACACGTGCCAGGACAGCAGATGCTCGACCTCCACGTAACGGTCCCCGGAGGACGCCCACTTGCGCCCCACCGCGTGCAGCGTGGGCACCATCACCTCCTGCCAGGCGACGGCGACCCCGTACTGCTCCACGGCGGCTTCGAGCTGTCGCTCGACGGCAGGGGAGTCGAGCCGTACGGCCGCTCGCGCGAGGCCCCGGCACTCCTGGCGCACATCGCCGAGCGGCAGTGCGCCCGCGGCCCGCGAACGCGGACGGGGCCCTTCGGGCACGTCGACGACGGACGGCGGAGAGCCCGTCGCCCGCTTGGCGAGGCGGGCGGCCTCGGCCGGCGGCACCCCCGACGAGGTCAGCCGGCACATCCGTTCCAGCACCTCGACGTCCCGGGGACTCCAGCGACGGTGGCGTCCGTCGGCGCGCACGGCGGGCCCGATGCCGTACCGGCGGTCCCAGGAGCGCAGCGTGGTGGGCGAGACCCCCAGACGCCGGGCCAGCGCACCGGTCGTCAAGGGCACGTCGGCGGTCTCCGAGGACGGTCCCGGTGGGGCCTGGGGCCCCGGCTCGACCGGCGGCTCAGTCATGGGGCCGACTATACGACGCAGAACCGATGCAAGTTGATGACCTCGGGCGATGGCTTCCACGATGGCCGGCAGGACGACGCGTCCGGAAGACGTCCCGACGTGAGGAACGGTCGCCATGAGCCAGCAGCGGAACGCCACGCTCCCGTCCACCGCGGTGCCGCTGTGGGCGCCGGTGGAGGAGTCGTACGCCGACGAGGAACTCGCCCGGGGCCTGGCGGCCGGCGACGAGGCATGTCTGGAAGCGGCCTACCGCCGTTGGTCGACGCTGGTGCACACGCTCGCCCTGCGTTCCCTGGGCGACCGCAGGGAGGCCGAGGACGTGACCCAACAGGTGTTCCTGGGGGTGTGGCGGGGCCGCGGCGGATTCCGTCCCGAGCGGGGCGCGCTCGGCGGCTGGATCGTCGGCATCACCCGACGGAAGATCGCCGACGCGCTCGCCGCCCGGACCCGCCGCACCGACCTCCTCGCCGCCGCGGGCTCGTCGCTGCCGCTCACGGATCCTTCCGCCCGGCATCCCGAGTCGGTCCTGGACCGGATCCTGGTCCGGCAGGAACTGGCGAAGCTGCCCTCGGCCCAGCAGAAGGTCCTGAAGCTGACCTTCTACGCGGACCTGACCCAGACCCAGATCGCCGAGTGCACCGGCTGGCCGCTGGGCACGGTCAAGAGCCACGCCCGGCGCGGGCTGCACCTGCTCCACCACCGCCTTCGGAAGGAGGCGTTCCGTTAGCCCCCGGGGGGAGTCGGCCCTCCCCTCGGGGGCCGCCGCTGCGACCTCTACACATAAGGGAGAAATAAGCGCAGAATGGACCTGCGCGGCGCTTACCGCACACCGCACAAGACGCGGTCCGGCCTGCGAGTCAAAGGAGACGAGTCATGGCCAACGTCTCGCCCACCAGAGGTGACATCGGCAGCCACCCTGATGTTTCCGAGATGCGGGCACGGTACGCCCGTATGCTCGGCGGTCGCGATGTGGCGCTCGTGGACGGACCGGTGTTCCTGCTCGGTCTGTACTGCGCCGTATCCCCCTGGATACTCCACTACACGACGAGCCAGCCCGACCTCGTGCCCCACAACCTGATCGTGGGCATCGCGATCGGACTGCTGGCCCTCGGGTTCACCCGGGCTCCGGAGCGCATGTACGGCCTCAGCTGGGCCTTCTGCGCGGTCGGCCTGTGGATGATCGTCTCGCCGTGGATCGTCGGCGACAGCCCGGACGCCGGCGTCATCCTGAACAACGTCATCATCGGCGCCCTGGCCCTGGTGCTGGGGCTGATGTGCACCGCCACCGCGGCGAAGAGCACCCCCAGGACGTAGGAACACCCGGAGAGGAAACGGCCCCGGCCGGTCCGCGCCCCGCGGGCCGGCCGCTCCGGGTCACGGCACCAGCCACGGCTCCTGCGGAAGCGGGCTGCCGGTCTCCAGCAGCGACTTGAGGTTGGACAGCACCGCCGCCCAGCCGGAGGCCGCCTCGGCGCGCTCGCTGTCGTCGGCCAGGTTCTCGTGGGTGACGGTGAGGCGGACGATGTCGCCGTGCCGCCGGATGTCGAAGGTGACCCGGGAGTGCCTGCCGTCCCGGCCCTCGTCCTCGGGGGCGGCCCAGCTGGTGACGAGGCGGGTGGGGCGCTCGCTCACCACGACGGTGCCGACGACGTCGGCGATGCCGGAGCCGTCGGTCCGCACATGCTCCCATCGGGACCCCTGCTTCCAGTCGGAGACGTTGCTGTGTCCCCAGTAGGCCGCGGTGAGGTCGGCGTCGGTGAGGGCGTCCCATACCTTCTCCGGGGTGCTCTCGATGTAGGTGACGTACACGAACGTGGGCTTGTCGGTCATGGCTTCCTCGGCTCGTCGTTTCACGGCACCGAGCGCGCTCAGGCGCGGGCGCTCGAACTTGTCGATCCACCGCTCCTGGATCTCCTGGAGCGGGACCGGATTGAGGTAGTGCAGCCTCTCCCGCCCCCGCCGCACCGTGCCGACCAGGTTGGCCGCCTCCAGGACGGCCAGGTGCTGGGTCACCGACTGGCGCGTCATGGCGATCCGCTCGCACAGCTCCCCGAGGGTCTGGCCGTTGTGCTCGTGCAGCCGGTCCAGCAGCCGTCTGCGCGTGTCGTCGGCCAGCGCCTTGAAGACCTTGTCCATTGCCTCGTCACCCTCTGATCGCACACTCAACGTTATGCAGGCATTTACCTGCATGTCAATACGGCCCCTGGCTGCCAGGCTCCTGCCATGGACCAGTGCGAGGTGTTGCTCATCGGCGGTCGCGCCGGCGTCGGCAAGACGAGCGTGGGCTGGGAGGTCTCGGCGCGGCTGCGGAGCGCCGAGGTCGCTCATGCCGTGATCGACGGGGACTTCATGGGACAGGTGCATCCCGCGCCCGAGGGGGATCCGCACCGGGCGGCGATCGGCGAGCGCAATCTGACCGCCGTGTGGCGCAACTATGCCGAACTCGGCTACCGGCGCCTCGTGTACGTGAACACGGTGAGCGTGCTGGACGAGGCGACGCAGATGTTCCGCCGGGCGATGGGTGACACCGTCCGGATCGTCCGGGTCCTGCTCACGGCGACCGACGAGACGACCGAACGGCGGCTGGCCGGACGGGAGTTGGGCTCCGAGCTGGAGGGGGAACTCCGCGGCAGCGTCCGCAAGGCGCGGCTGCTGGACGAGCGTGCGCCCGCCGACACCCTGCGGGTGGGGACCGACGGGCGCACCGTGATCGACATCGCGGCCGAGGTGGTGGCCGCCACCGGATGGGTTCCGGCGAGGATCAGCTGACGTTCAACGCCGTGTCGTCGATGACGAACGACGTCTGGAGGGTGGACCCTTCCGTGCCGGTGAACTTGAGCGTGACGGTCTGTCCGGCGTAGCTCGCGAGGCTGAAGCTGCGCTGGGTGTAGCCGCCGGCCGCGTTGAGGTTGGAGTAGGTGGCCAACGTACCGAGCACCGTGCCCGAGCTGTTGAGCACCTGCACCTTGAGGGTGTCGTAGGCGGTGCTGGTGGTGGTCTCGGCGGTGTCGATGTGGAGGTAGAAGCTGAGGGTGGCGGTGGTGCAGCCCGAGGGGACGGTCACCGACTGGGACAGGGTGTCGGTGTGCGCGGAGCCGTAGCCGTCGAGCCAGGCGTAGTAGGAGCCGGTGCGGGCGGACTGGCTGCTGGAGTTCGTGATGACGCCGCTGGTCGCGCTCCAGGTGGAACTGCCGGACTCGAAGCCGTTGTTGCCGAGGAGCTGGGCGGCGGTGCACGTGCCACCGTCGCCTCCGCCGTCGTCTCCGCCGTCGTCGCTGCCGCCCGCCAGCCACTCGGTGGCGTTCAGCGCGAGTGCCGCGTTGGTGGCGCCGGAGTCGTTCCATCCGTCGTAGAGCGTGTTGCCGGACTGGCCGGTGCCGTCGTCGATGGGTGAGCTGTCGCCCCAGAAGGCGACCCGGCCGCTGCCGAAGGTGCTGGTGGCGAAGAAGGCGCCGGTGTTGCCGGAGTAACCGGTGCGGTAGAGCAGGCCCTTGACCGACGAGTTGTCCGCGGGCTTGAGGGTGGCCGTGGTACCGCTGGCGATGAGGCTCTTGGTGACGGTGCCGAAGGATCCGTGCAGTACCGGGTTCGAGCTGTCGCTGATGGCCGACGGATAGTCCGAGCTGATGCTGAGCGAGTCGATGGAGAAGCCGAACGGGTCGGTGGAGTCGACGCTGTTGTCGGTCATCAGGTCGTTGAGGATCTCGACCGCGTCCTCGCCGTCGTTGTTGCGGTCGGCGCCGGTGTGGTCGGAGATCATGAAGAGACCGCCGCCGTTCTTCACGAAGGTCATGATCGCCGTCTTCTCGGCGGTCGTGAACAGCGTGTTGGGTTCCGGCAGGACCAGCGTGTCGAAGTTCGCGAGGTCCTGTGCGCCGGACCCGCCGTAGGTGAGGCTGCTGCCCGACGGCAGCGTCTTCAGGCTGTAGTCGCCGGTCTGTTGCAGGGCGACGCCCCAGGAGGAGATGGCGCCGGTCCAGTCGGTCTCCGCGGAGGGCGTGGAGTCCTGGCCCAGCGGGTCGGGCTGGCTGGTGGAGATGATCCAGTCGGCGTTGCCGGCCGTCTCGGCGTGCGCGTTGTCGAACAGGACGCGGTGGGGGGTGGCCGCCTCGGCGGGCGTGGCGGTGGCCGCGGTGTGGACGGCGGCGCCCGTGACGAGCAGGCCGAGTACCGCGAGTGAGGTGGTGAGTCGGTGGCGGGGTCTGGTGGGTCCGGGCATCCGGCGTACCTCCGTGAGGGGTCGGGGCTACGCGCGTAGAAACCGGGGACCGCTCTGCGCGCGTAGAACTTCAGTTGTACGAGTGCCGGGCGACGGTGAGTTGAACGGTACATGGCAAGCCGGGAACTGAACAGGCATCACTTCGGAGACCGGGCCAGAGCTTGACGCCGTGTTGACCGGTGGTTGAAGCCGAGCGGACTGTACGCGCCGCCCGGGGGCATCCGCACTACTGCGGGGGCCTTGAGAAGAGGGGTGGAGATGGAGATCTCGGGCATCATCAGCGCGATCGTGATCGGCATCGTCATCGGTGTGCTGGGCCGGCTCGTCATCCCGGGCCGACAGCGCATCGGGATCCTGCTGACCATCGTCGTCGGCATCGTGGCCGCACTGCTCGGCTCGGCGATCGCCGCCGGGTTCGACGTGGCCGACACCAAGGGCGTCGACTGGGTCGAGTGGCTCATCCAGATCGGTCTCGCCGCACTCGGCGTCGCCGCTCTGGACCGGTCGAGGCCGAGGGCGCGCCGCTGACGGAGCGCGACGGGTTCGACGAGCACGGCACGGCGGACGCGGCGGGTACGTCAGGCGCGACGAGTGCGACGGGCACCGCGGGTGCGACGGGCACTGCGAGTACGACGGGCGCCGCGGCTGTGATCGGTGGCTCCGAAATCCCGTTGCGGGCATGGTCCGGCGGTGGTTTGCTTCTGCGGCCCACCGCCCGACCCGACTCCGACGGAGCCCCGTTGACCCTGCGCGTCATCCCGCTGGCCGACCCCGAACCCGGTGCTTCCAGCCATCGGCTGGCCTGGCTGGCCTCGACGGCCGACGGAGCACCGGCCGGGTCCGCCTTCCTTCGGCTGTTCACGAAGGCGGGGCAGGAGCATCTCGCGGAACTGGAGATCGCCGTGCACGGCGCCGAGCGGCGGCGGGGTGTCGGCACCCGGCTGCTGAAGGCCGCCGTGGGCGCGGCGCGCGCCGATGGACGGCGGTCCGTCATCGCGCAGGCCGCACAGGGCTCCCCCGCGGACGCGTTCCTGTCCGCGCGGGGCTTTCGCCAGGTGCTGTCGCTGACGTACGCCAGGCTCGCGCTCACCGACGCCGATGTCGACGCGCTCAGGGAACAGCCGCGCCCCGGCTACGAGTTGACCGAGTGGGACGGCACCGTTCCGGACGGGCTCGCGCGGTCGTACGCCGACTCACGGCGGGCCATGGACGACATGCCGATGGAGGGCACCGACTACGGCACGGCCGTCTGGGACGTGGAGCGGGTGGTCGCCGCGGCCGAGGCGGTCGCCAGGCGTGGGGAACTGCTGCACACCGTCGCCGCGGTGGACACGGCGACCGGATCGGTCGTCGGCTTCTCCGAGCTCGTGGTGCCGGGCGACGGCCGGGGCGACGGACAGCACTACGGCACGGCGGTGCTGCCGGAGCACCGCGGCCGTGGCCTCGCCCGCTGGATGAAGGCGGCGTCGATCCGCCGGGCCCGTGAACGCCACCCGGAACTGGCCGGGTTGCTCACCGACACCGCGAACAGCAACGCGCCCATGCTCGCCGTCAACGAGGCCCTCGGCTACGTGCCCACGCACAGGGCGGTGGAATACCAGCTAGACCTGTGAGGCACGCAGCGCGGCCAGGCCCTCGCGGCAGGACGGGTACAGCGGCGTCCAGCCCAGCTCCCGCTCGGCCTTGGCGATGGACACCCGCAGCGTCGCCGACATCACCACATGCGCGTAGGACATCGGCCGCATCAGCCACCTCGGTACGGTCATCGGCTTCGGCAGGCCGAACTCCTCGGACACCTGGGTGAGATAGCCCCGGAAGCCCAGGGGGGTGCGGTCCGCGATGTTGTACGCCTGTCCCGGACGGCCCTTCTCGACGGCGGCGACCATGGCGCGGCCCGCGTCGGAGAGGTCGATCCACGGCAGGACCCGGCCGTCGTCGGCGGGGGCGGGCAGTTGCCGCTTGCGCAGCATGGGCACCAGGTTCTCGGTGCCGCCGGGGCCGTAGAAGGCGCCGTAGCGCAGCGCGATGCCCTCCAGTCCCTCGGCCTCGAAGGTCAGTTGCTCCTTGGTGCGCATGCCGGCGAGGTGCCGTTCCAGTTCCGGGTCGGTGCCGCGCGGGCCGAAGGGGTCGTCCTCGGTGATCTCCCGGTCGCCGTGGTCGCCGTAGCCGTAGCCGAAGACCATCGACTCCGACACGAAGCGGCGGGCCCCGGCGGCCTGGGCGACCTCGATCAGATGGGCGGTGCCGTCGATGCGCAGTGCGTCGGTGGCGTACATGTCGCGGTGCCGCATGGGCGGCTTGCTGAGGGCGGTCGCCGCGTGGATCACGGTGTCGAAGCGGTGGCCGTCGACGGCGCGCAGCAGCGCGTCGCGGTCCAGGAGGTCGGCCCGGATGGCGTTGCCCTGCCTGCGGCCGAGCCCGGTGACCTTGTGGCCCGCCTCAGTGAGGGCCCGGCTGATCTGACGGCCGAGGGCTCCGCTGGCGCCTACGAGGAGGATGCTCTGGTTCATGGTCATGCCCTTGCGACGGATCGGGTGGCCGCGGATGTGACATCCCCCCGTGTGTGGTCCGCGTCACGGTGTGTACAGGTAGGGAGTGGTCGTGGTCAGCGGCTCGAAACCGAGGCGCTCCAGGATGGGGCGGCTGGTGGGCATGGCGTCCACCTGGAGATAGCGGTAGCCGCGCTCCACGGCCTCACGGGCCCGCACGGCGACCAGCGCGCGGTAGATGCCGCGGCCCCGCCAGGCCTCGACGGTGCCGCCGCCCCACAGCCCCGCGAACCGGGTGCCCGGCACGAGCTCCATCCGGGCCGCGCTGACCGGGATGTCCCCCGCCAGGGCGACGACGGCGACCACGGTGTCCGGGTCGGCGGTGAGCTGGGCGAGCAGCTGATGGCGCAGCCGGGTGCTGTCGGTGCCGAAGGCCGCCTCGTGCACGTCCGCGACGAGGTCGACGCCCGCCCGGTCGGTGACCGGCAGGACACGGATGCCCTCGGGCGGCCCGGCGTCGAGGGTCAGGTCGGCGACCTCGCCGATCATCAGGGTCTCCTCGGGCTGCGCGGTCAGCCCGGCCGTCCTGAGCCGCTGTCCGAGGTCGACGGGCTGGTCGTGCCCGTAGAGCTTCCACTCGAACTCACGGCCGAGTCCGGAGAAGTACGCGATCTGCTCGGCGATCGCCGCGTCCGCGCCGCCGGCGTCCAGGTCGGACCAGACCACGCCGTTCCAGCCCTGCTCGGAAGAGACCTGGCGGACCACCTTGCCGACCCGCTCGATCCGCGACTCGGGGCTGTCCGGCTGTGCGCCTTCGCGCATGTCCCGGTCGTACAGGGCGAGTACCGCGGCATGGTCCATGGGTTCACTCCAGCATCAGGGAGCCCGTGCGGCAACACGTTTACGGGCCATCACCGGGCCGTACGGGCGCCTCGCCCTCCCGCTCGCGCGCGGACGGACATAGGGTGCCTGATCGAAGATCACACCGCCGGAAGGGTCGTACGTCATGGTCGTGAAGGACGCCGAGCTGCCGTATCTGCGGCGCTGTGTGGAGCTGGCCGCCGAGGCCCTGGAGGCGGGGGACGAGCCGTTCGGTTCGGTGCTGGTGGGGGCGGACGGCGAGGTGCTCGCCGAGGACCACAACCGGGTGGCCTCCGGGGACCGCACCCGCCACCCCGAGTTCGAGCTGGCGCGCTGGTCCGCGGCCCACATGTCGCCCGAGGCGCGGGCGGCGGCGACCGTCTACACCTCCGGCGAGCACTGCCCGATGTGCGCGGCCGCCCACGCCTGGGTCGGCCTCGGCCGCATCGTCTACGTCGCCTCCTCGGAACAACTGACCCAGTGGCTGGACCAGTTGGGGGTACCGGCACCTCCGGTGCGGGCCCTGCCGGTGCGCGAGGTGGCGCCCGGAGTGACCGTGGCGGGCCCGGTGCCGGAGCTCGCCGAGGAGGTGCACGCACTGCACCGGCGGTTCCACCAGGCGTGACGCCCACGATCCCGGGACACGGCCGCCGACGCGCGGTGCCTACGATCCGGAGTCGGCGATCCCCCGTATCGACACCGGCCCGACCCTGCCGGCGCAAGGGGTCCGGCGACGTGACCCGGCGACGTGACGAAGTGCGCCCGCGTGTGCCCGGCCGGAGGCCCCACCGGATGGTGGCCGGTGGGGCCTTCCGTCCGCGCGGGGAGCGGTCAGCGCACCGGCTGCGGGCGGAAGCGGCGGTACAGGGCGGCTCCGCCCAGCACCAGCGCGGCGCTGCCCGCGACGGCGGGGAGCGTCTGGTCCGCTCCCGTGTGGGCGAGCGAGGTCACGGGCTGCCCGGGCTCGTCGGCCCTCGGACCCGGGTGCGCCTTCGGCGGGGCGGCCTCCGACTCGGGCGCCGGCTTCACCGGGGTCTCGGCCGGCTGTTCGCCGGAGGTGTTGACGGACGAGTTGCCGGTGGCCGCGCCACCGACCCCGACCACGCTCACACCGTTCCCGGTGACGTTCACCGGGAGGTGGACCGGGAGCTGGACACCGTTGCCGGAGAGCACCCCCGGTGAATCCTTTCCGCTGCTCTGCGCGGCGGCACCCGCGGGTGCCGGGCCGTCCTCGCCGCCCTCGTTCACACAGGTGTTGCCCGCGGCGGGGTTGAGGAGCCCCACCACGTTCACGGTGTTGCCGCAGACGTTGACCGGGACATGCACCGGGAGCTGGATCGTGTTGCCGGAGACGACCCCGGGCGAGCCGGCCGTCCCACCGTCCGCCGCGGAGTCGGCGTAGGCGGGCATCGCCACAGCCATCGCGCCGGACACGGCGGCGACGGCGATCACACCGTTTCGGGTAACCCGTTTCATAGGTTCCCTGCCTTCCAGGACATGGTTCGCGAGCAGTCGCCCGCATGGCATAAAACGCAGGCGAACCATCCGAGTTATGGCTTATCGGCCTTTCACCCCATCGAGCGTCACGGTTGTCGAACTAGTCGTAAAACCGTCGAATGCGTACGGAGGGGCGCAGGATAAGGCACTGCGCACCGGGCCGCTCGTCCGGAGGCGGCGCTTCCGGGGGCCGCTTATCGTGAGCGAGGGTGCTGTTCCCGCGGTCCGCGACGGGCGCCCCTGGAGGCATCGATGCTGGCCAAGCTGTCCACGCGGCGCTGCGTGGTGACCGGAGCGGTCGGCCTGGCCCTGCTGGGCGCGGGGCTGCCGACGGCGACCACCCACCGGGACGGGCCCGACCTCTCACGGTTCTACGACCAGAAGGTCAAGTGGTCGAAGTGCCGGGGCATGGAGGCGCCCGAGGATCTCCAGTGCGGCAAGGTCACCGTCCCCCTCAACTACGCCCGGCCCGCGTCGGGAACGCTCCAACTGGCCCTGGCCCGCTATCGGGCGACCGGCAAGCCGAGGGGTTCGGTGCTGCTGAACTTCGGCGGCCCCGGTGGCGCCGGGGTGGGTGAACTCGCGGCGAGCGGCGACGAGTTCATGGGTCTGGCGAAGGGATACGACGTCGTGTCCTTCGATCCGCGCGGTGTCGGCCGGTCCTCTCCGGTCAGCTGCGGTGACGGCACCGACGAGGTGCTCGCGGAGGACGGCGACGACCCGCGGGCGCTGCTGGGGCAGTTGAAGCGGGTCGCGGCCGCCTGTGCCGAGCACTCCGGCCCCGTCCTCCCGTACATCGGCACGGTCAACGCCTCCCGCGACATGGATGTGATGCGTGCGGCCCTCGGCGACAGGAAGCTCAACTACCTGGGCTTCTCCTACGGGACCCGGCTCGGCGCGGTCTACGCCGCGCAATTCCCCAAGAAGGTCGGCCGGTTGGTGCTCGACGGTGTGGACACCCTGACGGAGCCGCTCACCGAGCAGGGCCGGGTGGGCGCGGAGGGCCAGCAGATCGCGCTGGAGGACTTCATCGACTGGTGCGCCGAGGACATCGCCTGCCCCTTCGGCCAGGATCCGCGCAAGGCCCGCGAGCAGGTCGTCCGGCTCGTCGACTCGCTCGACCAGGATCCGGTGCCGTCCGACTGGGGCTACGACTTCACCGGCCAGGACCTCGTGGGCGCCATCGGACAGGCCCTCTACAGCAGGGACCTGTGGCCCCTGCTGGAGCGGGCGCTCGCCCAGCTCATCGAGGACGGGGACACCCGCGGCATCGAGGCGTTCGCGTCGGGCGGGACCGCACTGCCCGTCCGCGCGCGCGGCGACGGCGATCTCGCCGACGCCGACGAGGTCCCGCTGGACAACCTGCCGGCGGCGCTGATGGCGGTCAACTGCGCGGACGACCCCGACCGGCCCACCGCCGACGAGATCACCCGTGACCTCGGCCGGCTGCGCGCCGAGTACGAGCACGCCTCCCCCGTCTTCGGCCGCTACCGTCTCACCGAGGTGCTGACCTGCTACGGCCGCCCCAAGGGCACCGACTTCATCCGCGACGAGGTCCGGGACGTCGACACCCCGAAGATGCTCCTCGTGGGTACCCGCGGCGACCCGGCGACGCCGTACCGCTGGACCGTGGAGACGGCGAAGCGGCTCGGCGAGTCGGCGGTCGTGCTCGACAACAAGGGCGAAGGCCACACCGGGTACGCCTCCTCCCGGTGCGTCCAGCGCAAGGTCGACAACTTCCTCCTGTACGGGACGTTGCCGCCCAGCGGCAGCTCGTGCGGTTCGGAGGCGGACGACCGGTGAGATCCGTCGCCGCCACCGTGGCCACCGTCGTCGCCGCCACCGTGGCCGTCCTTTGCCTGGCCGTCCCACCGAGCCGGGCCACCGCCGCCGCCCCCGTCTGCCCGGAGCGGACGCTCACCCTGCGGGCCTCGTCGGCCGGTCCGGACGTGGTGCGGGTCAGCGTGACCCATCACGGCGGGCGTACCTGCACGGTGGGCCGGGCACCCACCGTGACCTTCGAGAACCTCGACGGCTCGGCCCTCCCGGTGCCCCGGAGCGCGACGGGACGCCACCGCCTGGACCCGGGCGACACCGTCCACGCGGCCGTCCGCACCATCGCCGACCCCTCCGACCCCCGGGCCCGCCGTGTGGACGCGCTCGCAGTCGCCGCCGACCCGTCCCACTGGGGCCGCGCCTTCACGGCGGCCGAACTCGGGGCGGGTGACGCGATCGGGGTCTGGGAACCGGTGACCAGTTGGTGGCAGCCCTCGGCGGCCGCCGCGGACAGGGCACCGGGCATCGGGTGAACCCGTGGTGGACGGCCGACCCGGGCTCCTCCGTCCGGGACTCACTCCTCCCAGTGCGCCAGGCGGTTCATGGCGTCCGCGGTCCGACCGAAGCCGTCGTCGCCGAGCAGGGCGCGCACTTCGGCGTTGAAGCGGTCGATCTCGGGCTGGGCCGCTTTCAGTGCCGCTTCACCGGCTTCCGTCAACTCCAGCACCAGGGCCCGGTGTTGCCTCGGATGGGCCTGGCGCGAGAGCAGACCCGCCGTGGTGAGGCGTCCGACGAGCCCGGTGACGGCGGACTCGCGCAGCCCGAGGGTGTGCGCGAGCCCCTGCTGGGTGATGCCCGGCTCCTCCCGCACGGCGAACAGCGCACCGAGCTGCGCGGTGGTGACGCCGGCCGCGGCGAGGCAGCGCCGGTCCAGCGTGGTGCGCAGACGGTGTGCCGCCCGCTGCAACAGGTAGTACAGACGCTGATCCGGCTCGACCATGGGCCGATCTTGACAGACGGCACCGGGCCGCGCCACCCTCACTTCACTAGTGAAGTGAGCGGGAGAGACGAGCGGGAGAGGCGGGCCTGACGATGGATCTGGACCTCGCACGGAAGGTCCTCGCGGAACAGCCCTTCAGCAGACTGCTGGGTGCCCGCGTGACGGCGTTCGGGGACGGCGAGGCCACCCTCGAACTGGACATCCGCCAGGAGTTGCTCCAGCAGTACGGCTACGTCCACGGCGGAGTGGTCTCCTACGCGGCCGACAACACGCTGACGCTCGCCGCGGCCACCGTGGTGGGGCCGGGCCTGATCACCTCCGGCTTCACCATCGACTACCTGCGCCCGGCGACGGGCGAGATCCTGCGCGCGCACGGCCAGGTGGTGCGGGCCGGCCGCACCCGTGTCGTGAGCCGCTGCGACGTGAGCACGGTCGACGCCGCGGGGAAGCAGACGCTGTGCGCGGTGGCCCAGGGGAACATCGCGGTGATCGACGCGAGGAGCTGAGCGGGTCGGGCGGAGTCCGCCGCGGTTCGGCCGCGCCCCAAAGGGGCGCGGGGCCGTGTCGATGTGCGGCTACCGCCGCGCGGGCGCGACCGGCCACGACGGCGCCGCAGCCGAACGACGGCACATCACCGCTCAGCCGGCGGAGCGCTCGGCTCAGAACTCCACCGGGTCCCGCACGATCGGGCACGTCATGCAGTGCCCGCCGCCGCGACCGCGCCCCAACTCGGCGCCCACGATGGTGATGACCTCGATGCCCGCCTTGCGCAGCAGCGTGTTGGTCTGCGTGTTGCGGTCGTAGGTGAACACCACGCCGGGCTCCAGCGCGACCGCGTTGTTGCCGCTGTCCCACTGCTGGCGCTCGGAGGCGTAGACGTCCCCGCCGGTCTGCACGACCCGCAGGCCGGGCAGGCCGAGCGCCTTGGCCACGACGTCCACGAAGGGCGTCGAGCCCTCGTCGACGAGTTCGACGCCGGGCGCCTTGTCACTGGGCCGCAGGGAGAACGTGTGGACGGCGTCCATGATGGTCGGGTAGAGGGTGACCAGGTCGCGGTCGGCGAAGGTGAAGACCGTGTCCAGGTGCATGGCGGAGCGCAGTTTCGGCATTCCGGCGACGATCACGTGCTGGGCCGCGTCGTTGCGGAACAGCGCGGCGGCGACCTGGGTGATGGCCTGGCGTGAGGTGCGCTCGCTCATGCCCATCAGTACGATGCCGTTGCCGACGGGCATGATGTCCCCGCCCTCGAACGTCGCCTGTCCCCAGTCGAGTTCGGGGTCGCCCCACCAGACGGTGGAGCCCGCGAAGTCGGGATGGAAGCTGTAGACCGCCTTCATCAGCAGCGTCTCGTCGTGCCGGGCCGGCCAGTACAGCGGGTTGAGCGTGAGTCCGCCGTAGAGCCAGCACGTGGTGTCCCGGGTGTAGAGGGTGTTGGGCAGCGGGGGCATCAGGTACTCGCGCACGCCGGTGGACTCGCGGGCGAGTTCGACGTAGCCGGTGCGGTGGTCCTCGGGCAGGTCGGTCGTCGCCAGGCCACCGATCAGGTACTTGGCCAGGCGCTCCGGTTCGAGGGACTCCAGGAAGGCGCGCGTGGTCTCGACGAGGCCGAGACCGACCTCGTTGGCGACGATCTTCCGGTCCAGGAGCCAGTCCCGGGCGCCGGGCACCGCCATGGTCTGGGCGAGCAGATCGTGCAACTCGACCACGTCGACGTCGCGTTCGCGCAGTTTGTTGACGAAGTCGGCGTGGTCGCGCTGGGCGTTCTCCACCCACATGACGTCGTCGAAGAGCAGGTCGTCGGAGTTGGTGGGGGTGAGCCTGCGGTGGGCGAGCCCGGGGGCGCAGACCAGCACCTTGCGCAGTCTGCCGACCTCGGAGTGGACGCCGTGGGCGGGACGCGAATCCTGACTGGTCACGGTGGGGCACCTTTCCGTACGACTGCGAGGTCAGAGGCTGATCCAGCCGAGGGCCAGCGCGACGATCCCGAGGACCGCTCCGGCGACCGAGACGGCGAGGATGACGTACTCGCGCGGCGAGAACAGCTGTCTGCCCTGCTCCCTGCGTGCCATCACGAACAGCACGGTGGCGGGGGCGTAGATGATGAAGGAGACGAGGACGAACTTCAGGCCGGCCGCGTAGATGAGGAACGCGGTGTAGACCGTGGCGAGGGCGGCGATCACCAACTGGCCGCGTTGCCCGCCCCAGCCGATCTTCACCGCGAAGGCGGCCGCCAGCAGGAACGGGATCAGGGTCAGCGCACTGGTCAGGTCGAGGGCGAAGTTGAACGCGTCGTCCGAGAACAGGGTGATGACGAGGAAGACCTGGCTGAGCAGTGTGGACATCACCAGGGCGGGCACGGGCACATCGGCCGGCGTGGCACGCTTCAGGAACCGCGGCATGTCGTCGTCCTTGGCGGCCACGTACAGCACCTCGGCGGCCATCAGGGTCCAGGCGAGATAGGCGCCGAGGACGGAGACGATCAGGCCGACGCTGACGAAGACCTTGCCCCAGGTGCCGACGGCGTGCTCCAGCACCTCCGCCATGGAGGGCTGGCGCAGTTCGGCGATCTCCGCCATCGGCATCAGTCCGTACGACACGATCGTCACCGACGCGAAGACCGCGAAGACGCTGAGGAAGCCGAGGATCGTGGCCCGGCCGACGTCCGCACGGCGTCTGGCGTGCCGGGAGTAGACGCTGGCGCCCTCCACGCCGAGGAACACGAAGACGGTGGCCAGCATCGTGCCCTTGACCTGGTTGAACAGCGAGCCGGCGTAGTCGGCGCCGCCGAAGTTGTCGGCGAAGACGCTCGGCTTGAGATAGAAGAGCGCGAGGATGACGAAGACGACGATCGGCACGACCTTGGCGACCGTGACGATCCGGTTGATCGCCGCCGCCTCCTTCACACCCCGGCTGATGAGCGCGAAGAACAGCCACAGCCCGACGGAGGAGAGCACCACCGCGAGGACGGTGTCGCCGTCGCCGAGCGCGGGGGCGATCGCACCGACCGTCGACATGATCAGCACCCAGTACGTCACATTGCCGACGCAGGCGCTCGCCCAGTAGCCGAACGCCGAGAAGAAGCCGAGGTACTCGCCGAAGCCCGCCTTGGCATAGGCGTACACGCCCGCGTCGAGGTCGGGCCTGCGCACCGCGAGCGTCTGGAAGACGAAGGCCAGCATCAGCATGCCGGTACCGGCGACGGCCCACGCGATCAGGGCACCGGCGACTCCGGTCTCCTGCGCGAACCTGCGGGGCAGGGAGAAGACACCGGCACCGACCATCGAGCCCACCACCATGGTGGTGAGCGTCGGGAGGGAGAGTTTCGCGGCGGCGGGAGCCTGGGTCTGTGCGTCGGCCTGGGTCATGTGCGTCCTACGACGGTGGGGGCACCACCGTCGTGCGCGGCACGGGGCCGGCCATCGGTGATGCGGAGAACGTCATCCGGCGACTCAAGCGACGCTAGCAGCGAATTGACCTGAATGCCCGACTTGGTTGCCCCTAATGCCCTATCCGGCAATCGGTCCTATCGTGCTGATATGGAGCACGCACTCAGTCCCACGACCCTCACAGAGCTGCGGCGCCCGCGCCCCTATCCGGCCGTGTCCGTGCTGACGCCGACACATCGCCGGGAGCCCGAGAACACCCAGGACCCGGTCCGGCTGCGCAATGTCGTGGCCGAGGCCAAGAAGCAGTTGGAGGCCGATCCCGCGGTCAGCCGGGAGCGGCGCGTCGACGTCGGACGACAACTCGACCAGGCCCTGGCCGAGGTCGACCTGGCCCATGCCGAGGACGGCCTGGTGATCTTCGCCGCTCCGGGTGAGCACCAGGTGTGGTCGCTGGCCCGGGCCGTACCCGAACGGGTCGTCCTCTCGGACACCTTCCTGACCCGCAATCTCGTCTCCGCACAGGCCTCCGAGCGGCCGTTCTGGGTGCTCTCGGTCTCCGCGGACCAGGTCACGCTGTGGAACGGCGGCACGGACCGGGTCACCGAGCACCACGCCGGCGGCTTCCCGCTCACCAGGAGCCGGGAGAACTTCGACGCCGAGCGCCAGGAGCGGATCGGCGATCTGCCGAGCACCTTCCGCGACGAGGGCACCCGGCACTTCCTGCGGGATGCCGACACCGCGATGGGCAGGCTCCTGCGGGAGGACCCGCGGCCGCTCTACATCACGGGTGAGACCGCGGCGCTGTCCGCGCTGGACGAGGTCGGCGGCGCCACCAAGGACGCCGTGCACGTCCCGCACGGCGGTCTCGCGCACGGCACGCCGGACGCGGTGTGGCAGGCCGTACGGCCGCTGCAGGAGGCCGAGACCCGCAAGAACACCGCCGCCGTGGCCCGCGAGCTCGAGACGGCACGCGGTCGCCGGGCGTTCGCGGCCGGCGTCGACGAGGTGTGGCAGAGCGCCCGGGAGGGCCGCGTACGCCTGCTGGCCGTCGAGGAGAACTACCGGGTGACCGTCCGCGACGAGGGCGGCGACCATCTGGTCCCCGCCATGAGCGGCGATCTCGACTCCCGCGAGGACATCGTGGACGAGATCGTCGAGCAGTGTCTGGAGACCGGCGCCGACGTCCGCTTCGTACCGGACGGCACGCTGGGCGACGCGAGCGGGATCGCGGGAGTCCTGCGGTACTGACGGGCCTGGGCGCCCTCGGACAGAGCCTTCAGACGCTCCCGAAGAGGGCGCTCAGACCGCGGTCCACCTCCGCGGCCACGTCCTCCTGACCGTCCGCGACCACCGCGTACGTGCGCAGCAGGAAACCGCGCAGGTCCGAGGTGTCGAACTGGAGCAGGGCCAGCCCGTACGGCGAGTGGAGCTCCACGACCGTACGGGCCTTCCCGCACGGCCACAGATGCACGTCCCCACCCCCCGCCGGGCCCCGCAGCTGACCATTATACACACCGTAAGCCGCCGTCGAAAAGGACAGTGTGAAGCGCGGTGGGTCCCGGACGACGCAAAAAAAAAGAAAAA
>NZ_JABERD010000181.1 GCF_013044505.1 Streptomyces sp. S3(2020)
GCCCCTACCCGTCCCCTCCCTGGGGGCGCAGCCCCCAGGGAGGGGACGGGTAGGGGCGGCGGGGGCGAGAAACAGCTTGTCGGCGGCTGTCGGTGGCTGTCGGCGGACTGTCGGTGGTTTGTCGGTACGCCCTGACACCGTCTTGCCCATGACGCGAATCGACAAGAACCCCAACGGCGCCGACATCGCCGTGACCGTGCGGGGGCTGGTGAAGCACTACGGCGACACCAAGGCGCTGGACGGTGTGGACCTGGATGTGCGGGAGGGGACCGTGATGGGGGTGCTCGGGCCCAACGGTGCCGGGAAGACCACCCTCGTCCGCATCCTGTCCACCCTCCTCGCCCCGAACGCCGGAACGGCCACCGTCGCCGGATACGACGTCGTACGCCAGCCCCGCCAGCTGCGGAGGGTCATCGGACTCACCGGCCAGTACGCCTCCGTCGACGAGAAGCTCCCCGGCTGGGAGAACCTGTACATGATCGGGCGGCTGCTCGACCTGCCCCGCAAGGACGCCCGCCAGAGGGCCGACGAACTGCTGGAGCGTTTCTCGCTCACCGAGGCCGCCAAGCGCCCGGCGAGCACGTACTCCGGGGGTATGCGCAGGCGGCTCGACCTCGCCGCGTCGATGATCGGGCGGCCCGCCGTCCTCTTCCTCGACGAACCCACCACCGGCCTCGACCCCCGTACCCGCAACGAGGTGTGGGACGAGGTCAAGCGGATGGTCGGCGACGGGGTCACCGTCCTGCTCACCACCCAGTACATGGAGGAGGCCGAGCAGCTGGCCGACGAGCTCACCGTCGTCGACCGCGGCAAGGTCATCGCCGGCGGCGGCATCGAGGAGCTGAAGGCCAAGGTCGGCGGGCGGACCCTGCGGGTACGACCCGTGGACCCGCTCCAGCTGCGGCCGCTCGCCTCCTACCTCGACAGCCTCGGCATCACCGGCCTCGCCACCACCACCGTGGACCCCGACGCCGGCTCCCTCCTCGTGCCGATCCTCAGCGACGAGCAGCTGACCGCGGTGGTCGGCGCGGTCACCGCGCGTGGCGTCACGATCTCCTCCATCACCACCGAACTCCCCAGCCTGGACGAGGTGTTCCTGTCCCTCACCGGCCACCGCGCGAGCGCCCCGCAGGACGTCGTGCCGGCCGACGACCGCGAGGAGGTCGCCGTATGAGCGCCGCCACCGTCACCACCACTCCCGTCCCGGCCTCGGCCTCCGACGACGTCCGTATCCCGCTGCGCGGGCATCTGCGGCACACCAGCGCCCTCATCCGCCGCAATCTGCTCTGGATCCGCCAGGACCCGGAGTCGATGGCCGACGCGCTGCTGATGCCGGTCATCTTCACGCTGCTGTTCGTGTTCGTCTTCGGCGGCTCGATCGGGCAGGCGCTGGGCGGCGGGCAGGACCAGTACGTGCAGTACGTCATCCCCGGCATGATCGCGATGATGAGCATGACGCTCTCGCAGGGCGTCGGCACCGGCTTCAGCCAGGACTTCAACTCCGGTGTCATGGACCGCTTCCGGTCCCTGCCGATCGGGCGTGGCTCGGTGCTCTTCGCGAAGATCTCCGTAGAGCTGATGCGGATGCTGTTCGCGACCGCCGTGCTGATGATCGTCGCCGTCCTGGTCGGGTTCGACATCACCAACTGGACCGGACTGCTCGCGACCGTGGCGCTGTCCACCGCGTTCGCCTCGTCGATCATGTGGGTGTTCCTCACCCTGGGCGTGATCATGAAGAGCGCGCAGTCCGTGCAGGCGATGGGCTTCCTGGTGCTGTTCCCGCTCCAGTTCGGCTCGTCGATCTTCGCGCCGACCGGCTCCATGCCGGGCTGGCTCCAGGCGTTCACCGACTACAACCCGCTGTCCACGCTCGCCGACGCGGCACGCGGACTGATGGTGGGCGGCCCCGTCGCCCATGACCTGTGGGTGACGCTCGCCTGGTCGGTGGCGATCACGGCGGTCATGGCACCGGTCGCGATCCACAAGTTCAAGACCAAGAGCTGACGTCGACCCGTCGGCGCGCGTCAGACCAGGGCGGTGGCCTCCATGGGGGAGAGGCCGCCGCCCTCCGCGCGTGCCGCCTCGAACGCCTCGTCGCCGAGCGTGGCGCGCGCCTGCCGCTCGGCCCTGCTGTACGCCTCGCGCTCTATGGAGGTCGCGACATGGCCGGGCGGCAGCATCGCGCGCGCGGTCCCGAGGACGCGGGCCGCGTCCCGGGGCCGGTTCTCACCGTCGGGTGCAGCCAGCGCGATCGCCGCGATCGACAGGTACAGCGGCCGCATGTACGGGGCGATGGCCTCGGACAGCGGATCGTCGGCCTTCTCCAGAGCCTGCCGGGCCTTGTCCAGGCAGGCCTGCCAGCAGCCGTCGGCCGCCTCCAGCCAGGCCTCCGAACCGAGGATGAACGCGTCGAAGACGACGAAGTGGGCGATGTTGAACTCCTGGCGCAGCAGCCGTAGTTGCTCGCGCGCCTCCACGGTCCGGCCGGTGAAGGCGAGATGCGCGGCGAGGAACATCCGGGCGGCGGGCATGGCCTCACTCCCCCCGCCCTCCTGCTGGGCGATCACCTCGCGCAGGATCCGTTCGGCCCGCTCGCTCTGGCCCGCCTCCATGAGCGCGCTGCCGAGCCGGGCCCGGAGCACCGCGTTCTGGGCGCGGGCGCCGAGCCGGGCGGCCTGCTCCATGGCCGCCTCGTAGTCGGCGGCGGCGTCCAGGTAGGCGCCGATGCGCTCACGGGCCTCACCGCGCGCGGACAGCGCCTCGGCGGTGCCCCAGGCATCTCCCAGCTCCTGGAAGATCGCCAGCGACTCGTCGGCGTCACGCGACGCGTCGCCCGCCCAGTCGGCACGGTTGGCGAGGATGTTGGCGCGCATCTGGAGGGTGCCGGCGAGCTCCCACTCCATACCGGGCGTCGCACGGCAGGTGCGGACGGCCGCTTCGAGGATGTCCGGCAGCCGCTCGGCACCGCCGCTCAGCATCACGGCGTAGAACCAGAGCAGGCCCGGGGCGCGGCAGACCTGGGGCAGGCCGGGTTCGTAGACCTCGGTGATGATGCGCAGCTTCTCCTTGGCCTGCGGGGTCTCCCAGGCCTCCAACTCCGTGTCCATGCACGCCAGATGGGCGAGGTGGACACCGCGGCGGGCCTCGGTGAGGAGTTCGCCGGCCAGCGGGGGCGGCATGTCGGTGCAGCGCTGCTGGACCGGGGCGGCCCGGCGTACCGGCGCGGTGAACGGATCGGGGCCGAGGGCCATGATCTCGACGTACCAGTTGCGGGCCTCGATCCGCGCGTCCCGCAGCTGCCAGTACCAGGACAGCGACAGCCCCAGACAGAGCGCCTCCTGCTCGTCGCGCTCGGCGAGGGCGTGCCGCAGGGCGGTGCGCAGGTTCTCGTACTCGCGCTCCAGCCGTTCGATGGCGAGGAGTTGACCCGGGCCGCGCAGCAACGGGTCGGTGGTGCGGGCGAGTTCGCGGTAGTACGTCAGATGCGCGCGCTCCGCCTCCCCGCGCCGGCCGGTCTCGTCGAGCCGCTCGCCCGCGTACTCGGCGACGGTCTCCAGGAGCCGGTAGCGCATCTCACCGCTCTCGCCCGAAGGGGCGGCGACGACCAGGGACTTGTCGACGAGCGAGCCCAGCGCCTCCAGCGCGACGGGACCGCAGACGGCCTCGGCGGTGGCGAGGCCGCAGCCGCCCGCGAAGACCGACAGCCGCCGCAGCACGTCCCGTTCGTCCTCGTCCAGCAGCTCCCAGGACCAGTCGACGACGGCCCGCAGGGTCTGCTGGCGGGGCAGGACGGTACGGCTGCCCGAGGTCAGCAGCCGGAAGCGGTCGTCGAGCCGGTCGGCGATCTGACGTGGCGTCAGCATGCGGAGCCGGGCGGCCGCGAGCTCGATCGCGAGGGGCAGTCCGTCGAGCCGCCGGCAGATCTCCGCGCAGGCCGCGGCGGTCTCCTCGTCGGCCTCGACCCGGAACCCGGGCCGGGCCGAGGCCCCGCGATCGGCGAGCAGCCGCAGCGCGACGGGCTCGGGCAGCGGCTCCACGGGCCGCAGCAACTCCCCCGGTACGCCGAGGGGTTCACGACTGGTGGCCAGCACCGTCAGCTGCGGGCAGCGCGCGAGGAGCTCCTCCACGAGACGGGCGGCGGCGTCGACGACATGCTCGCAGTTGTCGAGGATCAGCAGCATCCGGCGCTTGCCGCAGTGCTCCGCGAGCCGCTCGACGGGGTCGGCGTGCCGCTCGTTGACGGCCCGCATCGCCTCCGCGCCCGCGCCGTACAGCACGGTCTCCCGGGCCCCGACGGCGGTCAGCACGGCCTCCGGCACCACGTCCGGATCGTCGACCGGCGCGAGCTCGGCCAGCCACACCCCGTCCCGCGCGGCGTACCGCACGGTCTCGGCCGCCTCCTGCGACAACCGTGTCTTGCCCGCGCCCCCGGGCCCGAGCAGCGTCACCAGCCGCGCCGCCGCGAGATCGCCGCGGATCGCCTCGATGTCGCCCTCACGGCCGACGAAGGAGGTGAGGCGGGCCCGGAGGTTGCCACGAGCGGGAGGTTCGGCGGCTGGTGGAGCGGGCTCGGCGAAGAGCTCTCGGCCACTGTCGGCTTTCGCCTCGGCGGCCGGACCTGGCACGCCCGGGCCCTGGCCGCCCGACGCCCCCGGCCGCAGCAACTCCCCGTGCAGCGCCCGCAGTTCCGGCCCGGGATCCGCCCCCAGCTGCTCGGCCAGCACCTGTCGTACGTCCTCGTAGGCCGCCAGCGCCTCGGCCGAGCGGCCCGCGTCGCGCAGGGCGCGCAGCCGCAGGGACTGGAGAGGCTCGTCCAGCGGATGGCTGTCGCACAGCGCGGTCAGTTCGGGCAGGGACTGGTGGGCGTGGCCGAGGGCCAGGGCGGCGGTGTGGCGGGCCCGCAGGGCGTCCAGGCGCCGGGTCTCCCAGCGGGCCGCGTCGGCGGTGCGGTCGGGCAGGTCGGCGAGGACCGGGCCGCGCCACAGGGCGAGGGCGTCGTCGAGGACGCCGGCCGCCTTCGCGGGGTCGCCGTCGGCGAGCGCGCGCGTGCCCTCGCCGGTCAGCCGGTCGAAGCGGTGCAGGTCGATGTCGTCGGGCGCGGCCACGAGCCGGTAGCCGCCGTCCGCGGAGGCGACCGTGTCCGCGCCGAGAGCCCGCCGCAGCCGGCCCACCAGCGCCTGCACCGCGCCCTGCGCGTCGGCGGGCGGGTCACCGTCCCACACCTCGTCGACCAGCAGGCTCACGGCGACCGTACGGCCGGGCCGCAGCGCCAGGACGGTCAGCAGCGCGCGCAGCCGCGCGCCGCCGACGGGGAGCGGGGTGCCGTCGGGACGGAGTGCCTGAGTGGTGCCGAGGATGCGATAGCGCACGGGGTCCATTGTCTCTGGTGGGTTCGGGGGCAGTCACGGGGATCGGGCATGGGCGGGCGCCGTGTCGGTTCCGGCGGGCGGCGGATCAGGTGGGCGGGCCCGGCACCTGCTCGGCGAACCGCCGCGGCCGGCTCACCTCGTCCCGCACGGAGAACGGCGTACCGCAGCGCTCCGTCCGCCGGTCCTCGTACAGCACATGCCAAAGCCCCATGCCCCCACCTTCTACGGAACCGATGAGGTACCGCGAGACGTTTTCGTCGTACGCCCGGTACGGTCGGGCAGTCCCAGAGCGTGTACGAGAGTCGGGGGAACCCCATGACCACTACAGCCGCCCGCAACAGCGACCGGCGGATCAGCCCCGTCTTCGTGGGGATCCTGGCCGTCACGGCGGTGACCGGCTGGGCCACCTGGACCGGGTTCGCCGAGCAGCCCGGCGTGGCCGTGTTCCTCTTCGTGACGGCCGCCTGGATCGTGTCCCTGTGTCTGCACGAGTACGCACACGCGCGTACCGCTCTGCACAGCGGTGACATCACCGTGGGTTCGAAGGGCTACTTGAGCCTCAACCCTCTCGCCTATACCCATGCCCTGCTCAGCATCGTCCTCCCCGTCCTCTTCGTGATCATGGGCGGGATCGGTCTGCCGGGCGGGGCCGTCTTCATCGAGCGCGGGCGGATCCGGGGGCGCTGGAAGCACAGTCTGATCTCGGCGGCCGGTCCGCTCACCAATGTGCTGTTCGCGATCGTGTGCACGGCACCGTTCTGGCTGGACGCCCTGGACGGGGTGCCGACGGACTTCCGGTTCGCGCTGGCCTTCCTCGCGCTGCTCCAGGTGACGGCCGCGCTGCTGAACTTCCTGCCGATTCCGGGGCTGGACGGCTACGGCATCATCGAGCCCTGGCTGTCGTACAAGATCAAGCGCCAGGTGGAGCCCTTCGCGCCGTTCGGCCTGCTGTTCGTCTTCGTGCTGCTGTGGTGGCCAGCGGTCAACCACGTGTTCTTCGACGTGATCGACTCGATCCTCGCCTCGCTCGGCATCAGCGACCGCCAGACGTACTGCGGTCAGGACCTCTACCGCTTCTGGCAGACGAGCGACTACTGCTCGGTCAACGGGTGACGGACTTCTCCGCCTTGCCGCGCTTCACGTAGTACCAGCACATGTTGCTGGACAGCCCCACGATCAGCACCCACACGATCCCCAGGAAGCTGCCCTGGGCGAAGGACACGACCGCCGCCGCCAGGGCGAGGAGGCAGACGATCAGGGCGTAGAGGGCGAGGCGGGGCATGGGGGGCGGCTCTCCTGTCGGGAAACGGGAAAGGTGTCGGGGGACACCGGTGATGTCGTCGTCCAGTGTCCCCCATCGGGTCATACGTCCGTGACGCGCAGGCCCGCGTGCGCCTTGTAGCGGCGGTTCACGGAGATCAGGTTGGCCACCAGCGACTCGACCTGGTGGGCGTTGCGCAGGCGCCCCGCGAAGACGCCGCGCATGCCGGGGATACGGCCGGCCAGGGCCTGGACGATCTCGACGTCGGCCCGTACCTCGCCGAGGACCATCACATCGGTGTCGATCTCGTCGATCTCCGGGTCCTCCAGGAGGACCGCCGAGAGGTGGTGGAAGGCGGCGGTGACCCGGGAGTCCGGGAGCAGCGCGGCGGCCTGCTGGGCGGCGCTGCCCTCCTCGGGCTTGAGGGCGTAGGCGCCCTGCTTGTCGAAGCCGAGCGGGTTGACGCAGTCGACGACCAGTTTCCCGGCCAGTTCCTCGCGCAGTGACTCCAGGGTCTTGCCGTGGCCGTCCCAGGGCACGGCGACGATCACGATGTCGCTGCGGCGGGCGGTCTCGGCGTTGTCGGCGCCCTCGACGCCGTACCCGAGTTCGTCGGCGGCGGCCTGGGCGCGGTCGGCGGCGCGTGAGCCGATGATCACCTTCTGGCCGGCCTTGGCGAGCCGGTAGGCGAGGCCCTTGCCCTGGGGGCCGGTTCCGCCGAGCACGCCGACGACGAGCCCGGAGACGTCGGGGAGGTCCCAGGGGTCCTTCGCAGGGGCCTTCTGTGCACTGTCGGTAGAGGTCATGGGCCGACTTTACGTGCGCCCCGCGTGCCTCGTCCGGTCAGGTGAGCCGCGTCACGGGCGCCTGCCGGAAGCCGATGTCGATGCACCCCTGCCCCCGCGGAAGACCGACCGCGCTTCCCATGCCCGGTTCGGGCGAATTCGCAGTGAACTCCGGGTCATGAGTGGCCGCTTGCGGCAGGATCCGGGCTCATGGACGCCGTACGTGTCGCGTTGCTGCGCGAAGTGCTCGCCGGGACCGAGTGGTTGGGGGCGACCCGGAGGTTCGCCGGGGTGCTGCGCGGTTCGGTGGTCTCGCACGGCGGGGGTCTGCTGCTGGTCGGGACGCCGGAGTACGAGCCGTGGCATCTGGCGGCCCATCTGGTGGACGAGGCGGCCTGGTCGGGGACCCCGGAGCTGGCCCCCACGCTCGTACGGCATGAGGCGCGGCCCTCGGATCCGGCCCATCTGGCGGTCGGCCTGGGCCGGTTGGCGGCGGCGCGGCGGGGGGAGACGCTGTTGGTCGTGTCCCCGGCGGGCCCGGGCGCCCCGCTCCTGGAGCGGGTGCACGACGCCCGCCGGGCCGGTGCGACGGTCCTCGCCCTCGGCCCCGACGGCGGCGATCTGATGGCGATGGCCCATGAGTCCCTCGCCGTGCCGGACGGCCCCGATCTCGGCCTCGACACCGTCCAGCATCTGGTGAGCGCGGCGGCGGGCGAGAACGCCCTGGCGACCCCACGGGCGCGCCGCCGCTTCCGGGACCGGCTCTCCCGCCTGACGGACCAGCTGACGGCCCCGCCGCCGGCGCGGTGGTAGGGCGGCGCCGGCACGGCGCGGATGGCACCCCCCGGCCACGGACCGCGGGCCCGTGCGGCACTCGCGCTGCGCCCGCGCTCGGCTCCACGCCCCGAAATTCGGTTGCCCCCGCCTGCCACCCCGTCCGACCATGACCCGTCGTGACCGACGACGACATCGCTCCCCCTGTTTCTCCTTCTCCGTCCCGCCTGCGCTCCGTCCTGCCGGATCTCACCCCGTGGCGGGCGTCGGCCGACTTCCGGCGGTTGTGGGTGTCGGGGCTGGTCTCGAACTTCGGCAGTTTTCTGACGTTCGTCGCGCTGCCGGTGCAGATCAAGGAGCTCACGGACTCCGCGGCTGCGGTGGGCGCGATCGGTGCGGTGGAGCTCGTTCCGCTGATCGTGTTCGGGTTGTACGGCGGTGCGCTGGCCGATGCCCTGGACAAGCGCGGGCTGATCATCTGGACCGAGGCGGGGCAGGGGCTGCTCAGCGCGGTGCTGCTGGTCAACGCGCTGATGCCGAGCCCTGCCGTATGGCCGCTGTACGTCGTCGCCGCCCTGTCCTCGGCGCTCGTCTCGGTCCAGCGCCCGGCCCTCGACTCGCTCTGGCCCCGGATCGTCGCCCATGAGCATCTGCCGGCCGCGGCGTCCCTCAACACCTTCCGCTGGACGGTCGGCGGGGTCGCGGGCCCGGCGGTGGCGGGTGTGGTGGTGGCGTACGCGGGGCTCGGCTGGGCGTACGCGGCGGACCTGCTGACCTTCGTGGTCTCGGTCGCGCTCATCATCCCGATCGCCTCCTCCCCCGCCGCGCACGAGGCCGCGAAGCCGTCGCTGAAGGCCATCGCGGAGGGCGCCCGGTACGCGTGGAGCCGCAAGGAGCTTCTCGGCACCTACGCCGTGGACCTCGCCGCGATGTTCCTGGCGATGCCGCTGGCGTTGCTGCCGTTCCTCGCGGACGACCTGGACGCCGAGTGGTCGCTGGGTCTGATGTACGCGGCGATCCCGCTCGGGTCGCTGCTGGTGAGCGTGACGAGCGGCTGGACGGCGCGGATCCACCGGCACGGGCGGATGGTGGTCCTCGCCGCGGCGCTGTGGGGCGTGGCGATCGCTGCGGCCGGTGTCGTGGGCAACGTGTGGCTGGTGCTGCTGTTCCTGACGGTGGCCGGTGGCTGCGACATGGTCAGCGGGGTCTTCCGGGGTGTGATGTGGAACCAGACGATCCCCGACGAGCTACGGGGCCGCCTCGCCGGGATCGAGCTGCTGTCGTACTCGGTCGGCCCGACCCTCGGCCAGGTCAGGGCCGGCGGCTTCGCCGCGTGGTGGGGCGTGCGCGCGTCGGTGTGGTCGGGCGGCCTGCTGTGCGCGGGCGCGGTGGGGCTGCTGGCCCTGTGCCTGCCGAAGCTGATGACGTACGACGCCCGGACGGACGAGCACGCGGCGCGGGTGCGGGAACAGCGGACGGCGGCGCGGGGGGCGGTGGCCTCCGCGGCCGAGGCCTGATCGGGGGCCGCCCGCCGTCGGCGCCCGGATTCAGTGGCCGCCGTCGGGCCCGCGCGGAATCAGCCGCCACGTGGGCGCCGGGCCGGGCGACCGGGCGCTGCCGATCACGAGCGTGGTGCCGGGATCGTCACCGGGCCGTACGCGCTGATCGGGCACCGCCCGTCACCGGCGCACCACTTCAGCTGTCGTCCTTGGCGCCGCCCGCCGAGGCGTCGTGCCACTTGGGGTCGTTCTCCCACTCGAGGTTGCGCTCGCGGGCGGTCTCCATCGCGTGCTCGGCCTCCTGCCGGGAGGCGTACGGCCCGAAACGGTCCTTGCCGGGGCAGTCCGGCCCCTCCTCGACCTTCTTGTGCTCCAGGCAGTAGTACCACTCGCCCGGCTTGCCGACCGTGCGCTTCTTGAACAGGGCCATGACCAGCTCCTCTCACCAGGGACATGTTCCCCCACGGGGGCTCGTTAGACTCCCTGGCATGTCTGGCCAGTCGCTGCTCGTACCAGGGGAGCTGTCCCCCACCCGTTCCGTGCCCGGAAACATCCGTCGTCCCGAGTACGTCGGCAAGCCGGGGCCGACGCCGTACACCGGACCGGAGGTGCAGACGCCGGAGACCATCGAGGCGATGCGGATCGCCGGTCGGATCGCCGCGCAGGCGATGGCGGAGGCGGCGAAGCTGATCGCCCCCGGTGTGACCACCGACGAGCTGGACAAGGTGGCGCACGAGTACATGTGCGACTACGGCGCCTATCCGTCGACGCTCGGCTACCGCGGTTTCCCCAAGTCGCTGTGCACCAGCGTGAACGAGGTGATCTGCCACGGGATCCCGGACTCGACGGTGCTGCGGGACGGCGACATCGTCAACCTCGACGTGACGGCGTACATCGGCGGGGTGCACGGTGACAACAACGCGACGTACCTGGTCGGGGATGTCGACGAGGAGAGCCGGCTGCTGGTCGAGCGGACGCGCGAGTCGCTGAACCGGGCGATCAAGGCGGTCCGGCCGGGCCGTCAGATCAACATCATCGGCCGGGTCATCGAGTCGTACGCCAAGCGCTTCGGGTACGGGGTGGTGCGGGACTTCACGGGGCACGGGATCAACTCGTCGTTCCACTCCGGGCTGATCATTCCGCACTACGACAGCCCGCACGCGACGACGGTCATCCAGTCCGGCATGACGTTCACGATCGAGCCGATGCTGACGCTGGGCACGCATGACTACGACATGTGGGACGACGGCTGGACGGTCGTCACGAAGGACCGCAGGCGCACGGCGCAGTTCGAGCACACGCTGGTGGTGACGGAGAGCGGCGCCGAGATCCTGACGCTGCCTTGACATGCTCCTCGCCTTGAAAGGCGTGGATTCTGGCCTTCCCCACCGAACCCCGTGCCGCTACGCGGCACGGGGTTCGGTGGGGAATCCGTGGCTTCCTGTTTCTTCGCGTTGTGCCAGAACGGGTTCTGGTCTTATCGGCGCTCCGCAGGCTGTCACCGCCAGTCCGGCGGCCGTCTTCACGTTGATCGCGGCGTTGTGGTCCCGGTCGTGGAGGGTGCCGCAGACGGTGCAGGTCCACTCCCGGACGTTGAGGGGCTTGGGTCCGTCCTTGACGCCGCAGGTGGAGCAGGTCTGGGAGGTCGGCTCGAACCGGCCGATCCTGACCAGGGTGCGCCCGTACCGTTCCGCTTTGTATTCCAGCATGTTCACGAATGCCGTCCAGCCCGCGTCGTGGACGGACTTGGCCAGCCGGGTACGCGCCAGTCCCGCCACCGAGAGGCTCTCCACGGCGATTCCTTGGTTCTCGGAGATCAGCCGGGTGGAGAGCTGGTGGTGGAACTCTTTGCGGGCGTCGGTGACCTCGGTGTGGGCGCGGGCGACCTTCAGACGGGCCTTGGCCCGGTTCTTCGACCCTTTCTGTTTGCGGGACAGGTTCTTCTGGGCCTTCTTCAGTTTCTTTTCCGCCCGGCGCAGAAACCGCGGGGAGTCGATCTTCTCTCCGGTGGACAGGACGGCGAAGTGGGTCAGGCCGAGGTCGATACCGATGCTCCGGTCCGACTGGGGCATCCGGTTCGCGTCGGCGGCGGGGTCGGTGTCGATGACGAAGGAGGCGAAGAACCTGCCCGCGCTGTCCTTGATCACGGTGACGGAGGTGGGGGCGGTGGGCAGGGTGCGGGACCACTTCACCTTCACCGCCCCGATCTTCGGCAGGTTCAGCCGGCCGCTGTCGGTGATGTTCCAGCGGGCGTTGGCGGTGAACCGGATCGACTGCCGGGCATCCCTGCGGGACTTGAACCGGGGTGCACCCGCCTTCGGGCCCTTGCGGGTGCCCTTGAGGGAGGCGAAGAAGTTGCGGTAGGCGGCTTCGGCGTCGCGCAGGGACTGCTGGAGCACCACTGCGGAGACCTCGCCCAGCCAGGACCGCTCCACGGTCCGTTTCGCCTCGGTGATCAGACGGGTGGACAACTCACCGGCCCCCGGGAAGGGCTGCCCGGCCGCTCTGGCGTCCTCACGGGCACGTACAGCGTCGTTGAACACGACACGGGCGCACCCGAACGCCCTCGCCAACGCTCTCTGCTGGCCGGTGTCCGGGTACAGCCTGAAGGCGTACCGGAGCTGCATGACGATCACACTAGGCAGGTCGAACGGGTACCGTCACCGGGAACATGCGAGCGAACCGTCACCGTCACGGCAGTAGAGTCCGGCTCCGCCGGAACGACACCGCGACGCTCCGCGTCGCAGGCACGAGATTCGCTTCACCCCCGGTGTGAACCCCGGAGCACCACGAATGAATCCCGGTAGCGGGCCCGAGGACCCGTCCCGACCCGTCCCCTGCTGGGGGCGGGTCTTTTCTTGTACGCTTTTACCGACAGGGCGTCGGCAAACCTATTGACTTAGGCAAGCCTTACCTTAGAGGATGTACCGCATGGACTCCTTCTCGACAGTCATCCGCACCGCGTCCCACGAGCAGCACGTGGAGGCGGAGACCTCGTCGTTCATGAGCGACCTGCTCGGCGGCAGGCTGGGCGTGGACGCGTACGCGCGGTACACCGAGCAGCTGTGGTTCGTGTACGAGGCCCTGGAGAGCGGGGCCGGGCGACTGGCCGCGGACCCGGTGGCCGGGCCCTTCATCCAGCCCGAGCTGTACCGGCTGGGCGCCCTGGAGCGGGACCTGGAGCATCTGCGGGGCGCCGACTGGCGTACCGGGCTGACCGCGCTGCCGGCCACGCAGGCCTATGCGGACCGGGTCCGTGAGTGCGTCACCGAGTGGCCGGCCGGTTACATCGCCCACCACTACACGCGCTACCTCGGCGACCTCTCCGGCGGCCAGATCATCCGCGACAAGGCGGAGCGGACGTGGGGCTTCGAACGCAAGGGCGACGGAGTGCGCTTCTACGTCTTCGAGGGGATCGCCAACCCCGCCGCGTTCAAGCGGGGTTACCGGGAGCTGCTGGACGGGGTCCGGGTCGACGAGCTGGAGCAGCAGCGGATCGTGACCGAGTGCAAGAAGGCGTTCGCGCTCAACACCGCGGTCTTCCGCGCCCTGGGCGAGGAGTTCCCTCTGAGCGCCTAGCGCTCCAGGTACACCCGGCCGCCGATCTCCACCCAGCCGCCGGGCTGGGGGGCGGTGAGGATCTGTGAGCCCGCGCCCTGGGTGATGTTCAGGGCGCGGCCCAGCTGTTCGGTGAGCAGGAGGGCGGCGGCGCCGGTCGCCTCGTCCTCGTCGATGCCGTCGTCGCGGCCGGGGAACGCCCGTGCGCGGACCCGTCCCGCGGGCTCGTCCTCCCAGGCCCAGGCGTAGATCCACTCCCCCTTCGGCGGCACGTCCAGGTCGTCGACCTCGGCGGCCGTCGCGTACTTCCTGAGCGTCCGCGGCGGCGCCCACTGCGCCCGCGCCTCGATCCAGCTGAACTCGCCGTCGAGCCGGGCGCCCACGACGCCGGCGGGTGTGACCAGCTCCGGCACGTCGAGCAGCCATGCCGTGCCGACGCAGGGGTGGCCGGCGAAGGGCAGCCGCAGGGTCGGCGTGTAGATGTCGATGATCCCGCGCTCCGGGTCGTCCACGAACACGGTCTCGCTGAACCCGAGCTTCGCGGCGAACAGCTGCCGTTCCTCACGGTCCGGCATCACGGATCCCTCGCGGATGACGCCGAGTTCATTGCCGTATCCGCCGTTCGGCGCGCAGAAGACGCGCAGTACGTCGTAGTCAGTCACGGGGGAATTGAAGCATCGCGCGGCCCGCGAGGTCGTCCCAGGCCCTGGCTCCGCCGGGGAGGGGCCAGAAGTCGGTGCGGGGCATGCCGTACGGAAGCGAGGCGATCAGCTCGGCGTGCTCCCGTTCCATGGCGGCCAGCCGGCGTGCGTGGCCCGGTTCGTCGGGGCGTGCCGCCAGCTCTCGTATCCGCGCCTCGTGGTCGTGGGTCACCTTCTCGGCGGCCCGGCGCCACTTGTCGTCGTCGGGCACCCGGTTCAGGTCCACGCACCGGGGTTGTTCTCCCTCCGCCAGTGCCGCCACCGCCCGGTCGTGGCCGTCGAGGATCATCCAGCCGTCGAGGAAGGCCACCCACCACAGGAGGACGGGCGCGAGGGTGCCCTCGCGGGCGTGTCTGCGGTACGCCTTCACGCGCGGGGCATCCGGTGGCGAGAGCTCGCGGAGCGGGAGCACTCCGTGCCAGCCGCCTCCGCAGGCGAGCTCCAGGCTGCTGCTCGGCCAGTCCCGCACGAGGTCCTCGGTCCAGATGCCCGGCGGGAAGCCGGTCCGCCGGGCCAGTTCCCACCGTCCGTCCCGCAGCGGGGTTCCGTCCGCCTCCTCCAGCCACCGTGTGTACCGGTGCGTCCAGTCGACCGACGACCGCATCGTCGCCGAGCGCAGCGGCGGCAGCGGGGAGCGGTAGCCGTCGAGGCCGTGCAGGGTCAGCTCGCGGCAGCAGCCCTCGCCCGTGCGGCCCAGCAGTACGGGCCGTTCGCCCTGCCGCAGCAGGATCCGGCCGTCGCCCGTCGTCTCGAAGCGCAACGCCGGCGGGCCGGGGCGGGCCGATACGTTCAGTACCAGCCGCCCCGGCCCCAGCAGTTCCCTGTGTCCCCTGTTCACGGGGACAGTTCTACGCCTGTGTGCGGCGCCTGCGCATCGCGAATACGACGCCCGCGCCCGCCGCCACCGTCACCGCGGCCGCCGCGCCCAGTGCGCCGACGGGGGTGTCGGAACCGGTGTTGGCGAGGCCGCCCGTGATGCCGCCCGTGGTCGAGCCGGTGGTGCCGCCCGTGGTGCCGGAGGTGCTCGCGGAGGCGGACGGGCTGCTCGTGGCGTCCGAGTCGTCGTCGCCCGGCAGAGTCGCGTCGTCGGTCAGCGCCACCGCGAGGTCGACCGGGTCGAGTTCCGTGCCGGCCGTGTAGAAGCCGCCGAAGGCCTTCGCGCCGGCCTCGGTGAGGGTGGCCTCGACATCGTCGACCGTGATGACGTCGTCCGACGCCGTCAGGTCGGACTTCGCGGCCTTGAGGTCGGCCAGGACCACGTCCTGCGTCTTCTCGCCGAGGCTCGTCACGTCCGCCGTCAGCTTGCCGCTGCCCTCGTCGAGGGTCGCGTGGACGTCGCTCAGCGTGAGGTCGAGACCGTACTCGCCGTCCTCCTCGTGGCCCTTGAAGGTGACCGCGCCCTCGAAGGCGGCGGAGAGGGTGTCGGCGTCGGTGTCGTACTCGCCCGTCGCCTTGACGAAGGTGAAGATCCCGTTGCCGGCGGCCTGGCTCGCGCCGCCCGACGTGGTGATCTCGCCCTTGGCGACGCCGTCCACGACGTAGGTGCGGAAGGACTGCTTCACGCCCCAGCCGAGCGTGCCGTCGGCTATGTCGCCCTCGGCGGGGGCGGTCTCGGTGGCCGAGGCGGACGGGGAGGCGCTCGACGACGTGGAGGCCGGCGCCGAGGGGGTCGCGCTCGTGGAGGCGGGCGTCGAGGCGCTGGGGCTCGCGGAGTCCGAGGTGGGGGCCGACGGGGTCGGCGACGAGGACGGCGTCGTGTCGGCGACGGTCAGCGGGTCGCCCGCCGCGCCCTCGTAGCTCGCGCTGCCGAAGACGTCCGCGGCCTCCTTGGTCAGCTTGGTCTCCATGTCCGCCATGGTGCGGGTGACCGTGACGTCGGCGAGCGGCACGTCCTGCGTGGTCGTGCCGGACTTCGTCACATCCGCGGTGATCTCCGCCGCCGCGCTGTCGAACTTCACGTCGGACAGGGAGATCTCGAAGCCGTGCAGCTTCGACTCGATCTTCAGGGCGCCCTTGAAGCCGAGCGCGAGGGTGTGCGCGGTGGAGTCGTAGGTGCCGGTGCCCCCGGTGAACGTGAAGACTCCGTTGTCCGCGGCCTGCGTCGCGCCGTCCGTGGCGGTGAAGCCGCCGGCCGCCATGCCGGTCACGTACGTGCGGTACGACTGCTTGATACCCCACGTCAACTCGTAGCCGCTGAGCGGGACTTCGGCCGCCGACGCGGTGGTCGCGCCGGCCATGGCGAGCGCGGTGGCGCCGACCGTGGCCGCGGTGGCGACGGCTGCGGCGAGGGCGAGGGGGCGGCGACGGGATCTGACGGGCATGGCCGGGTTCTCCTTGGATGGGTGGTCCGCCGTGCGCGCAGGACCGACGGGCGGACGGGGTAAAGGGGTTCAGTCCTCTTCCGAGGGGGTGGCGGTCGCTTCCGCCGGTCGCGCCCGGCGCCTGCGGATCACCGCGAACACCGCGGCGGCCAGCAGCAGCGCACCGGCCGCGAGACCGATCGGCAGGACGGGGAAGCCGTCGCCGGAGGAGCCGGAGGAGTCGGCGGCGACCGGTTCGGCCGAGGCCGCCGGGTCGGGGTCGTCCGGGGTTCCGCTCGGCGTGGGTGTGCTGCCGAGGTCGGGCAGGGCGGGCAGTTCCGCGTCGTCGGTGAGGGCGACGGCGAGGGACACCGGGTCCATCTCGGTGCCCGCCCGGTACATGCCGGCGAAGGCCTTGGCGCCCTTGGCGGTGAGTGTCGCGGGGGCCTCGGTGACCTGGACCAGGCCGTCCTTCGCCTTGAGGTCCTTCGCGGTGAAGGTGACCAGCGGGACCTTCTTGCCGGTGAAGTCCGCGCTCACGACATCGGCGTAGAGCGTGCCCTTGTCGTTCTCGACGGTGGTCCGTACGGCGCTCAGTCTCAGGTCGAGGCCGTGCGCCCCCGTGAAGCGCACCGCCCCTTCGAAGGAGGCCTCCAGGTCACCGCCGCGATAGGTGCCGTCGCCGGCCGGGAAGCGGAAGAGGGCTCCGCCGTCCTGGGCGCCCGCGGACAGGGTCCACTCGCCCTTGGCGATGTCGCCGACGACGTACTCGCGGAAGGTGCGGCGCACGCCCCAGTCGACGGCGCCGTCCTCGATGCCGTCGCCCGAAGTGTCCTTCTTCGCGGAGGACTTCGACTTGGTGGCGGTCGGCGTCGCTGTCGGTGTCGGGGAGGCTTTCGCCGCCTGTACGTCCGCGGACAGACTCACCGGGTCGAGCGCGGTCCCGGCCGTGTAGTAGCCCGCGAAGGACTTGGCGCCCTGTGAAGTGAGCGTGGCCGGGAGGTCGTTGAGGACGACGGCGGTGCCGCCGCCCCGCATGTCGATGCCGCCCAGGGAGAGGGAGGCGAAGGGCACCTGGCTGGACGTCGTGACCGTCCCGGTGTCCTTCGCCTTGCTGGTGACGTCCACGTAGAGGGTCCCGGAGGAGCCGGTGATGCGGACGGTGGGGCGGCTGATGGTGAGGTCGAGCTGGTAGCTGCCGGCGTCCGTCCTGTGGCCGAGGAAGTGGACCCCGCCCGAGAAGGCGGCGCTGAAGGCGCCGGTGTCGCCGTCGTAGGAGCCGGTCGCGGAGTGGAAGCGGAACGCCCCGCTGCCGACCGTGGCCGCACCGCCGGTCAGGGAGTAACTCCCCTTGGCGATGGGGCCGGTGACATAGCTCTGGAAGGACGCCTTGATGCCCCAGTCGAGCCGGCCGCCCTGCACGGTGCGGCTCGCGGCGTGTGCGGAGCCCGCCGGGAGCAGGGCTCCCAGAACGGCCAGGCACAGCGCGGCGACACCGCCGTACAGGCGCGGTCGCGGGGGTGGGGACATGGTCGACCTCCGGGCACAGTCAAGATCCCGCCAGCATCCGATGATTTCTGGCCAGGCGAGGTAAGGCTAACCTAAGCTACAACGGCCTCCGACCGGTAGACCCGGAAGCGGACACAGCCGACCCACAGGAAGAAAGCGCACGTCAGACGGCGCGGAGAGGAAGGCCCTGCGGTGCGACGCGTACGTACACGACTGGCGGGTGCGCTGCTGGCGGTGCTCGCCCTGACGACGGCCACGGGCTGCGGGGGCGGTGCGACGGCGGCGACTCCGACCGCCTCCAAGGCGAGCGGCAACGCGGTGGAGCCCCTCGCCGACACCCCCGCCCCCGAGCTCCCCGTCACCGTCGACTCCGCCGACGGGAAGCAGGTGACCGTCGAGCGGGCCGACCGCATCGTGCCGCTCTCCGGCAGCCTCAGCGAGATCGTCTTCACACTCGGGCTCGGGGAGCGGGTCGTCGCCCGTGACATCACCGCCACGTTCACGCAGGCCGCCGAACTGCCCGTCGTCACCCGCGGCCACGACGTCTCCGCGGAGAGCGTGCTGTCGCTCAAGCCCGATCTGGTGCTCGCCGAGACCACGACCGGCCCCGAGGAGGCGGTGGAGCAGATCCGTGCCGCCGGCGTCCCGGTGCTCGTGGTCGACCCGGCGGACGGGCTCGACGACGTCGGCACCCGCATCCGGACCGTCGCCGACGCGCTCGGTGTGGCGAACGCCGGCCGGGAGCTGACGGAACGCTCGGAGCAGCGGATCGCCGCCGTACGCAAGGAAGTTCCGCGTTCGTCCGAGAAGCTCCGGGTCGCCTTCCTCTACCTCCGCGGCTCCGCGTCCGTGTACCTCATCGGCGGCCAGGGCTCCGGCGCCACCTCCCTCATCGAGGCGGCCGGGGCGATCGACGCCGGGGCCGGATCGGGGCTGAAGAAGGACTTCACCGCCATCACCAGCGAGGCGCTCGTGAAGGCGGCACCCGACGCGATTCTCGTCATGACCAAGGGACTTGAGTCCGTCGGCGGCATCGACGGACTGGTGAGGATCCCCGGAGTCGCCCAGACCCCGGCCGGGATGGACCGCCGGGTCGTCTCGGTCGAGGACGGGGTCCTCCTCAACTACGGGCCGCGCACCGACCAGGTGCTGAAGTCGGTCGTGGAGCAGCTGTACAAGAAGGACGGTGGGGCGTGACCGTACTGGAGAAGACCGAGACGCAGGCGGACGGCACGGCCGAATCGCCGCCACGGAGACGGCGTTCGGCCGCCTGGGTGCTGACCGTCGCCCTGGTCGTGGGGCTGCTCGTCCTCGTGCCGGTTGCGGCCGGTGTCGGGGCCTATCCGATCCCGGTCGGGGATGTCCTCGGCTCCGTGCAGCACAGACTCGGGCTCGGGGGCGGCGAGTTGGACCGGGTCGCCGAGTCGGTGCTGTGGAACGTGCGGTTCCCGCGGATCGTGCTCGCGCTGCTCGTCGGGGCCTCGCTGGGGTGTGCGGGCGCGTTGATGCAGGGCGTGTTCGGCAACCCGCTCGCCGAGCCGGGGGTCATCGGGGTCTCCTCGGGGG
>NZ_JABERD010000182.1 GCF_013044505.1 Streptomyces sp. S3(2020)
CACACGTGTGTGGCCTATGCACCTGCCCCGCCGCCAGCCTCCCGCGCGTCTGCGCCGGTCTCCCTTGCGCGCCGGCCACGGCGCCCGCGCCCGTCCGCCGCCCCGCCTGCACCACCGCTCTGGCCCTCGGAGCCGACCCCTACACCCCCATCGTCGACCCCACCGACCGCGAGCCCCCACCGCCCTCCCGCGCCGGCGCCGGAGCCCTCCTGCTGCCCCCCCGCCCCCCCGCCGAACCCGGCGCCGTCGCCGAAGATCGGTGCGGTCTCGCGGTCGGTGGGGTCGACGATGGTGGTGTAGGTGTCGGCTCCGATGACCAGGGCGGTGGTGCAGGCGCTGCTGCGGATGAGCGCGGTCGCCGTGGCCAGCGCGTACAGGAAACCGGAGCAGACGGCCGCGAGGTCGAAGGCGGGGATGGTGCCTAGGCCCAGCCGGTGGGCCACGGAGGGAGCGGTGGCGGGGCAGGGGTGGTCGGGCGTGGTGGTGGCGAGCAGCAGCATGTCGGGGCGTAGATCCCCGGCGGAGGCGAGTGCGGCCCGTCCGGCGCCGACGGCGAGGTCGCCGGTGCTGGTGCCGGGCTCGGCGTGGCGGCGGCGGGCGATGCCGGTTCGGTCACGGATCCAGGTGTCGTCGGTGCGCAGGGCGCCGCGTACGACGATCGTGTCGTTGTCGACGACGTGTGGCGGCAGGCAGGCGCCGATTCCCGCGATCACCGCGGTGGAATTGCCGGTGGACACAGGGCTGTTCATGTGGTGGCAAAGGGGGAGGCGGGCTTGGGGTGGCCGGCCAGGCCGCCGTCCGGTACGGCGAGTCCGCCGTCGACGACCAGCGCGTGTCCGGTGACGAACGACGCGGCCGGAGAGGCGAGGAAGAGCGCGGCGCCGACGACCTCGTCCGCGTCTGCCCAGCGGCCCATCGGGACATGGCTGGTGAGCCAGTCTGACAGCGGGCCCGTCCCGCTGGCGAACGCGGTCATGTCGGTGCGGGTCCAGCCGGGGCACAGGGCGTTGACGCGGATGCCCTGGCGGGCCCAGCCCACCGCGAGGCTGCGGGTGAGGGAGAGTTGCGCGGCCTTGGTGGCGGCGTACGCCTCCATCATGGGGGTGCCGACGAGTCCGGCGACGGACGACATCAGGATCAGGCTGGCGCGGCCGGAGTCGGCCAGGTGCGGGTGGGCGGCCCGGCACAGGGCGGCGGTGGCGTTGAGGTTGACGGTGACGACGGCGTCCCAGTCCTGCTGGTGGGCGTGCTGGAGTGGCGCCAGCTGAGGGCTGCCGTCCTCGGTTGTGGGCAGGGTGCCCGCGTTGTGGACGATGACGTCGAGGCCGCCGAGCGCGGCGGCTGCCCGGTCGACCAGGTCGGCCGCCGCGCCCGGCAGCGCGAGGTCCCCGTCTAGGGCGACCGCCTTGCGGCCGCGTTCCTCCACGGCCTTGCGGGTGTGGTCGAGCGCGGGCAGGGTGCGGGCGGTGACGGCCAGGTCGCAGCCCGCGTCGGCCAGGGCCTCGGCGACGGCTTTGCCGATGCCACGGGATGCGCCGGTCACCAGCGCGCGGGCACCGTCCAGGCGGAACAGGTCCAGGGCGTTCATCGGAGCACTCCTTCAGACGCGGGACGTGCAGCGGGTTGTGCCGAGGTGAGGGCGGGCGCTCCGCTCCAGGTGAGGAGGGCGCTGCCCCAGGTCATACCGGCGCCGAAGACGGCCAGCAGCACGCGGTCGCCGGGGCGCAGCCGGTCTCCGGTGGCGGCGCGGGCGAGGGCATAGGGTGCGCTGGCGGCGCCGATGTTGCCGACCTCGTCGCCGACGACCACCAGGCGGTCGGCGGGGATGCCGAGGTCGGCGCCGATGCGCCGGAGCAGCACGGGGTTGGGCTGGTGGGCGACGACGCAGCCGACGTCCTCGATGCCCAGCCCGCCGCGGACGAGGGCGTCGGTGATGAGGCGGGGGAAGGTGTCGGTGATGAACCGGCCGATGGCGCGGCCGTCCATGTGGATGCGGTGGCCGTTGTCGGTGAGAGTGGCCGTGCTGGCTGGGCGGCGGCTGCCGCCGGCCGGGATCAGGACGCGGTCGGCGAGAGTGCCGTCGGAGCCGAGGCTGAACTGTGTGAAGCCCTGGCCGTCCGGTACCGGTCCCAGGATGGCGGCGGCGGCCCCGTCGGCGAACAGGACCGCGGTTGCGCGGTCGGCCGGGTCGAGGAACTTCGAGTACACCTCGACGCCCACCACCGCGGCGTACCGGATCTCGTTGCTGCCGCGCAGCCAGTCGTGCGCCACCTTGGCCGCGAACAGCCAGCCGGAACAGGCGGCGGCGACGTCGAGGGCAACCGCGTTGGCGGCGCCCACCGCCGTCTGGATCCGGCAGGCAGTCGAGGGCCCCAGTTCATCGGGCGTGGAGGTGCCGCAGACCAGCAGCCCGATGTCGGCCACGTCGATGCCCGCGGCGTCGGCCGCCGCCCTGACGGCATGCGCCGCCAGATCCGAGGCGGCCTCCTCGGGTCCGGCCACGTGGCGTTTGAGGACTCCGGTGCGTTCGCTGATCCATTCGGCTGTCACGCCGGCGCCGCGCGCCACTTCGTCGTTGGTGCGCACGGTGGGCGGCAGGTGGGTGCCCATGCCGAGGATCCCGATAGGGCGCTCGCCCGTCATGCCATGCCTCCTCGGGTCCAGGCGCCCTCGGCTGCAAGCGCGGGGTCGCAGGTCGTCGGCGCGAGGTCGTCGGGGTGGGCGAACGCCTCGGTCAGCAGCGGCAGATGGGGAAGGATCTCGTCGCACAGTTCGTCGGCGGCATCGGACAGCGCCTGGATGTCCGCCGGGCGCAGCGTTTCGAGGGCGAGCAGGGAGCCCGACCAGCGGCGGGCCGCCGTGACGCCGTGCAGAGCCGCCAACGCCCGCAGCGCGTCGGCCAGTTCGTGGTCCCGGATCCCGGCGAGGGTGCGGGTGACATCCTCGGCGACGAGGGAGTTGGCGTAGATCTCGCCCAGGAGACCGGCATCCTCCAGCAGGGGGTTCCACCGCTCGAAGGGGGTGCCGGGGTCCGTGGCGTGCGACCGCTCGGCAAGGTGCCGGGTCAGGTCGTGCTGGTGGCGTCGTACGACCGCCGGCCACCAGTGCGCGGACGTGGGCGGTGTGCCGGTCGGCGGCGGGAGCTCTGCTGTCTGCCCGGCCGCTCCGGCCTCGGCGAGGGCGCGTCCGATGTCGTAGAAGATGAGCTGGCTGTCCCCGCCGGCCGCGTCGAAGGCGTGGTGGAAGCCGTGGTAGGCGGCCAGCCGGTTGGCGTCCAGGTGTCCGGAGAAGCCGCAGCGGCGCTGGCATTCGGCACTGACGCGGGCGGCCAGCCGTACCGCCGCGGCCTTGTACGCGGCCAGCGGCTGGTGCACGGCCGTCCACGGGCTGAAGCCCATCTCCGCACCGCTGTGGTCCGTGGGGGCCGCGCGGGATTCCTCCCACAGGGCGCGGGCGCCGTGAGCGGCGCAGGTCAGGGCGAACGCGTCGGCCAGGGCGCCCAGCACGGCGCGCTGCTGGGTCCGGTACGTCAGCAGCGGCACGCCAGGGGCCAGTCTCCCCTGGGTGCTGCGGCCCTGTGCGTAGGCGACGGCCTGGACGGCGGACCGGCGGCTGGTGGCGGCCGCGACCGCGGGCATGCTCGCCCACAACCCCTGGCCCACGCGCAGGGTGCGCTGCAGGCGCCGCTCCGCCGACCCGGCCTGGTCGTGGAAGGCCCCGTCGGGCGCGATGGAGGCGCCGTCGGCCAACCAGTGCGCGTGCGGCAGCCGGACCTGGTGAAAGCGCACCTGTACGTAGTCCAGGGGCAGTGCGCCCAGGCCGATGGGCGCGGAGACCTCGACGCCCGGCAGCAGCCCTGCGTCGTCGGTGAGGTCGGCCACGAACGCGAAGACCCCGCGGTCGGTGCCCTCGGTGACCAGCCGTGCGAGCACCACCGCCGTCTGCGGTACGTCCAGGGTGCCGGCGCTGCCGAACTTGGCGGCCCGCACATCCGGGGTGTGCAGGAGGAACTCGCCGGTCTCCGGGTCGAGTTCGGCCCGGGTGCGGGTCGCGAGGTGGCTGTTGGCCCCGCCGGCCTCCGTGATCAGGTAGACGCCCTTGGCCCGGCCCGACCGCAGGGCCTTGACGCGGGACATCACCTCGTCGGATCCGTCGCCGAGCTGGACGATGGATCCCAGGCAGAGCAGGTGGTGGACGAGCGCCGCCAGGCAAAGGGAGGGGTCGGCGACCGCCGCCCAGGCGTGGACGGCGGCCAGCCGTGCCGGGTCCTCGAAGAGGTCGTGCGGCAAGGTGTCGCCCAACAGGCCCAGGCGGTGCAGCAGTTGTCTGCCTCCGCTGTCGTCCGGGACGTCGGTGGTGAGGGCCTGGCGCAGTTCGGAGAGGAAGACGGGGTCGCAGGGGCCGTGGACGAGTCGCTGTATCTCGTCGCGGGTGACCATCGGCAGAGGAGCAAGGGGCATCGCTGGTCCTCCAGGACCGGAAGGCGGTTTCACCAGGGGAAGTCGGGTTCGGCCAGAGGGGCGTGGACGGGGGGTGCGACAGGGCTCGCGGCAAGGACTCTGCGGGCGCTTACGGTCAGGGCGTGGCCCGTACCCGCTTCGAAGAAGACGTCCGGCCGGTGCAGGGCCGCCTGGCGCAGCACAGTGGGCACCACGGCCGGCCGTACCAGACAGTCGGCCAGGCGCCGGGGCAGGTCGTCGTCGGGGCGATAGCGGCGTCCGGCCACCGCCGAGTAGACGGGCACACGCGCTTCGGCCAGGGGATAGGCGCGGACCGACGTGGCGAACACCTCGGCCTGGTCGGCCAGCGCCAGATGGTGGGAGGAGAACGGCAGACGCAGCCGCACGGCACTCACCCCCACATCACCGGCCACCTTCTCGATCCGGGCCAGCGCCTGCACGGGGCCCGCGACCACCACGGAGCGGTCGTCGTTGACCACCGCCACCACCGCGTCCGGCGCCCCGGCCCCCTCCAGTAGCCGGCGGGCCGACTGCTCCGAGCAGCCAAGCAGGGACAGCCCGCCGGGACAGGAAGCCAGCACGACGGCGAGGTCATGGGCCACCCGTGCGCCATCGCCGACGGTGAGAACCTTGGCGGCGGTCAGCGCGGCGATCTCCCCGAAACTCACCCCGACGACCGCCGACGGCACCCCGTAGGACGCGCACAGAGCCTGGTGTACCGCCACCGAAGCCCCGAACAGGGCCAGTTGAGCAGTGCCCGTGGCCGCCTGCGCCAACTCCCGCCCGCTGGGTGGCCGCTGCCCCAGCAGCCAGGGGCTCAGGGGCCGCAAGCCGCGCTCGACCGCCACCTCGTCGATCTGCTCGAAGACCTCACGGACGGCCGCGAGCATGCCGCCGGCCTGGGCGGCACGGATCAGGGATCCGACGGAGAAGTCTCCCTGCCCCGGGAACAGATGGACCGTCCGCCGCCAGGAAGGCCACGGCTGCGGTGTAGGCGAGGGTCTGGTGCGCATCTCGTCCTTCCGTTCGGACAGCTCAGTGGTGCACAAGGGGCGTACGGCCGATCCGGATGCGCCCGCGGTGCGCACTGTGTGCCGCACCGAGCAGGGCCGCACCCTGAGCCTGCCTGAGCGAAAGCGCTTCCACCGCCTATGCGGGAGGCAAGCGTGTTGAACACATGCGGACGTTGAACACCAGTACTTGCGAACGGATGAGCGGGACAAGGAGAGGGGTGTGCGATCGCCCCGTACGCCGAACCAGGCCCTGCGCCTGCTTCTGGCCGAGGCCGGGTGGAGCGGGGCCCAACTCGCCCGCCGGGTCAACGCACTCGGCGCCGAGCGCGGCACCCCGCTGCACTACGACCGCACCACGGTCGCCCACTGGCTGGCCGGCAGCCGCCCCCGTCCACCCGTGCCCGACCTCGTCGCGGAAGCCCTCTCCCGACGTCTCGGCAGACCGGTCCGATTACAGGACACTGGACTGCTCGACACCAGGCAGCCGGGACACGGCGCCGGGGCGCCGCCCGGTGAAGGGAGCGCCGTGGAACGCCTCGACCGGATCCTGCGTGACACCGACCGCCGCAGTCTCGCCCTCGTCGGCGCCTACTCGCTGGCGGCACTGGCAATTCCGTCCGGTCCGACGGGTGCCGGAGAAAGCAGGGCTGCCGCGTCCGCTCCACCGGCGTCCGTCGGTGCGGCACATGTCGCCTCCGCCCGGGAGCTGCTCACCGTGTTCTCCCGCAGTGACATCGTCTTCGGAGCCGGATCGGTGCGCGAACCGCTGCGCCAGTACCTGTCCACCACCCTGCTTCCCTGGCTCAGAAACGACATGAAACCCGCCGTCCGGCGCGACCTGTTCACGGTCGCCGCACAGCTCACCTACCTCTGCGCATTCGCCCATTTCGACATGAACCGCCACGCCGCGGCGCAGCGTCTCTACCTCACGAGCCTCGAACTCGCCCGCGAGGCCGGCGACACCATCGGTCAGGCGCTCGCCCTGCGCGGACTGAGCGTGCAGGCCCACGAACTGGGCCACCTCACGCAGGCGGATCAGCTCGCCGAACACGCCGTACGGACCGGAGCGCGTCACGCGCCGCCCCATCAACAAGCCTTCCTCCTAGGCCAGTTGGCCGTCACTCAGGCCGGCCTCGGCGACCACCGCCACACCCGCCACCTCCTGGCGGCCGAGCGGTGCCTGGAGAAGTCGGCCGACGGCGCCTCCGCCGTCGGCGCCTTCCACGCCGGCTCACTCGCGCTCCAGCAGGCGGCCGTGGCCAAGAGCCGGGGAGAGCACCGTACGGCCGCCCGGGCCCTCGCCCTCTCACTGCGCCACCGGCCCGCCGACGAACGCCGCTCCCGGGCCCTCGGACTCGCCGAACTGGCCGAGACCCAGCTGGCATCCGGCCACCTGGAACAGGCATGCCACACCTGGCACGACTTCCTCGACATCCTCCCGGCCATCCGCAGCGCCCGCGCCGACGACCGCCTGCGCACCCTGACCGCAGCCCTCCGCCCGAACGCCACGAACCCCGCTGCCGCCACGCTCCTCGCACGAGCACGCCAGACGCGCCCACGGAGCCCAGGCGGGGGTCCATCGGAGTGACAACCGCGGGCACGAGGAGGGGTAGAGCCGCGCGGACGTGTTGGATGTCGTTGCCGTTCCAGCGATCCTGCAACCCCACCAGGAAGATGAACCGAAGCGTCCTCACGGAAGTACTCCACTCCACCACCCTCCACGTCGCCCCCGGCAGCCTGACCGTCGCCACGTCCTGGCGGCACCCCTCGCGCGGCCTGGTCGACTGCCCGGCCCATCGCCTGCTCACCGCACACGCCCGGCAGTCCGGCCTCACCGCCGACCCCCGCTCCTTACCGAACGAAGACCTCCGCGACGGCCTCACGACGGCGCCGACCACCGTCTTCACCGTCTCCTACGAACGCCCCGAAGGCGGACACCGCGGCCTCGCCCTCGCGACCCACAGCGACGACACCACCGCAGTTTCCTTCGCCCGCCGTCAGATCGAGTCCTGGCGAGCGGTCCTGCGCACCCGGCGCGTGCTCTACGTAACCGCGCCAGACGACGTCGCCCCGAGTCCGGCGAGCGCCTCGGTACCGGCACAGACTCTCCGAGACCCCGGCAGCCGGTGGCGCATCTGCGGCTGCCCCGTCAGCGTCAGGTGCCCCTCTGTCGAGAACGCGGAACGCGAACTGCACCGGTTCCTGGAGCGGGGGGACGACGTGGTCGTCGTAGGCACGCCCGCCGCTGGATCCGGCGCCTGGGCGGGCCGGCTCGTTCACGGAAACCCCAGAACCGTCAGCACTCCGCAACAGGCCGAGGCCCTCGCCGTCACCGACCCCGACCGCCTCGCGTTCGTCGTCGCTCCCGGTGCCGTCGTTTCCGAGGTGGCGGACATCCTCAACGTGCTGCGCCGTCGCCATCAGCACCTGCGAGGCCAGCACCCACATGAGTGGTGCTACACCATGGACGACCTGCACACGACGGTCGGAGCAGCACTCGCCCAGTCCGACAGGCTCCTGGTCGTCGGCCGCGACACCACCCCCGTAACCCGAGCGGCGATCACCCAGGTGACCCGCATCCCCCTACCGGTCCGCGCCGTGACGACACTGGACCTCCTGCGCCCGGACGACATCGACGCCGCCACGATCACAGTCCTGGACGCCACACCCGACGGGCGGGACCTCAGGGAGCTGAGTCAAGTCCTGGACGGCCTAGGCCCCACAAGCCACGTCCGGCGGCAGTCGCGCTCCTCCAAGGAAACGCCACAGCCCGCCTTTCGCCCGCTCCCCTCAGGCTGAACCCCAGCCCCGGGCCCGGACCGGGAAAACGGCCTCCCCTTGGCCGGCGTGCCACCGGGACAGGTCGCCACAGCGGAGCGGGATGTTCCGAATGTGGTCCTGCAGGCGCCGTGTAGTGCCGACGGTCGGTTCAATTCTCGTAGCGGGCCACCGTGTAGGCACCTGGACCGATCAGCGCGTCTCCTCCGGATTCGTCGGTGATCGCGAGGACGTCGAACCCGGCGTGCGTGGCGTACAGCTCCAGTTCCCGTGGCCCGACGATGCGTCGGCGGATGGTGTCGTTGGCTTCCTCACCGGAGTCGAAGGCCCAGTGGCGGCGCATGGTGTTGATCTGCGTCCGCAGGTCCCACTCGTAGGCGATGGTCACGGTGGCCGTCCCGAGGCGTGTCTCGACGCGGGCCTGTTGAGGGCTCGGCGACTCGATCGGGGCTACCGGGGAGCACAGGACGAGCAGGGTGTCTCGGTGGGCGTGCGCGGCGAAGGTTTCGAACGCTGCTTGAACCTCCCGGTTGCCGTGCGCGTAGGACAGCGAGTTGCCCAGGCACGTGAGGACGTCGGCGGTGTGGCCGAGGCGGACGGTGCGCATGTCGCCGACTCTGACGTCCAGTTCGGGGTGGGTGCGGCGCACGTAGTCGGCCAGGCGGGGCTGGAGATCCACGCCGACGCAGTCGAAGCGCTGGGCCAGCAGCTCCAGGTCCCTGCCGGTACCGCAGCCGAAGTCCAGCAGCGTGCGGGCCGCGGGGAAATGCTGGTCGATGAGCGCCCGGCAGACGCTCGCGCTGTCGCTGTCGGCCTGCACGCTGTCGTACAGCGCGGGTTCCCGGTAGAAGAGGTTGGACGCTTCGAGGCGTTCTGCCTCCGCGATGTCCAGGCTGTTCATGCAAGGCTCCGGAGTCCGACTTCCAGGGCGAGCGTGTCGCACAGCAGGTCGGGCACCACGGGGGCATGCTCGGCGTGCTCCCGGGCTCGCGCCAGGGCGACGGGATCAACGTAGCCGAGGTCGACCAGCAGTGACTCGCGGAGCATGCCGTCCAGGAGCGGAAGACCATAGCTTCGCAGGCCCGACTCCATGACCGCGAGGAAGTTCTCCGGCTCGGTCGGGGCTGCGACGGACTCGGGCAGTCCCGCGCGTCGTAGGCGGTTACGGAACATCGCTTTGCCCTGCTTGAGCTCGTGCGGCAGCTGTTCCATGAAGCGGACCATCCGGGGGTGGACGAGGGGAGCGACCGGCCAGATGCCGAGTTTCAGGTAGGCCGGGTTGTGCAGGCCGAAGGCCATGAGCGTGGGTACCGGGAGCACGGAGATAGGGGCGAGGTTCTCGTCGACCTGGTCCAGCGCCTCGATGGCCTTCTCCCCCAGCCACGGCACCGGGGCAGCCGCGGGGAGCACGGCGTGCGTACGCGAGTGATGGGCGTTGATCTCGTCCCCACCGCCGCCCGTGAAGATCACTTCGCAGTCGCGGGCGGCCACTTGCTGTCGTACGACGTCGAATGCCTCCTGGTAGAAGGCACCGGCCGGGTCATGCGGCACCCTGCACTCCCGGACTCCGCCCGGCACGAACGGCGGGTGCTGCATGGCAGGCACAGAAGTGTCCCGCAGCCCCAAGCGCTCCACCAGCTCGCGGCGCCGCGCCTGCTGAAGACGGCCGATCCGCCCTCCCATGAGCAACCCGAAGGTGTGGACGGAGCCGAAGTCGGCTGCGGCGGTGGAGAGCGCCACGTTGCTTGAGTCCGCCCCGCCGGACACTTCGACCCCAATGCAACTCGCCGCCGGGCGCCACTCCGCCACGACCTCGGTGAGCAGCGCATCGAAGGTGCCCACAGGGTCGACTCCGGCGCGCAGCGTTCGGGGTTCCAGCACGTGCTGGGCGGGTTCGGGGTAGTGGATCGTGAGGCCGGTGGTCGTGAAGGTGGCCGTCGCCCGTTCCGTGAGCCGGTGCACCCCTTCGAAGAGGGTGTCGGCGCTGTAGCGGTGTCGTCTGCTCAGGGTGCGTGCCACGGCCCGCGGAGTGAGCCGGTCGGGTCGCAGGTGGGGCCGGAGGTCGGTCAAGTCCCAGGAGCCGTAGAGGTCTTCTGCGACCGATACGAGATACAGCGGGGCGGTCCCGAACACGCCGGACGAGACCTGGATCTGTCCCGTGCGGACGAGCAGTGAGGTGTGGTCCGATTCCCCGTCCTTGTCCTCCCGCACCAGTACGCATGCGCTGGAGCCGTGCCCCAGCTCAAGTTCTGCGTTCAGTACGGTCGCGTGGGCGGGCCTGATCCAGCTCTCGCCCAACACCCAACGATCCGTGTCCCACCGCCAGCCAGAGCTGTGGGTGTCCGACAGCCGCAGGCGAAACGAGAGCACACCGCACCTCCCTTCTCTCATGGGGCGGCGGAGCCGGGTACTTGGTCCTGCTCCGCCGCGCTCACGGTGGATCAGCTGCAGTGGTCGCCGTTGTTGTCGCCGCCGCCCGGCATCTTGTCGCGCAGCGCCGCGTCCATGCTGGGGACGCCGGTGACCAGGTCGCCGGTGAACAGTTCGTCGATGTCCATGGCTTCTCCTCCTGAGGAGTGGGTGGACGAGCCCCGCGGAGTGCGGAGCCCTTGGACCCGTCCCGGCCGCCGACAACCTGGCGGCCGGGACGGGGGCTCGTCGGTGGTGCGACTGCCACGGCACCAGCAGACTGGTCCCGTGGCGGGAAGCCCGCTCCGGCCGAAGGGGAGTTGTGAGCCCGTCCCAGTGCGCGGAACTGGGTCTTCCTGGGGGCTCGCACGGCCAGAGCGGGAGTCGGTAGGTGCCCGTCGAGCGGGCTGGGAGAGGTCAGTCGGAGGCGAAATACCAGAAGGCCCAGGCGACCGGCGTCGTGGAGGCGATGATCAAGGCCGACAGCAGCCATTGCCGCCAGCCGTAGGGCTCACCACGCTTGTTCTGCCAGCGGTTCACCATCCCCGCAGCACCGCCAGCCCGATGGTGCCGCCGAGCGTGAGCACCGAGGCGACGTACATGACCTGGGCGGTGATCTGGTTCTTCACTGCTCGCCCGGCTTCGCTTCAGGCTGTCGGACGATGGGCGCAAGGCCGGGCGGGCTAACGAACAGGCGCCGTGCTCGCTTCTGATCGGGCAGGGTTGTTCCGGGCTGGCGCGCGGGCAGATCGGTGGGGGCTTGGCTAGCCATCGGCCTCGTCCTTCTTCTCTTGTGTCTCGCGGTAGACATCGGCGAAGCGCCGGGTGAGCAGACCGAGTTCGCGCATGTACTGGTAGGCGCCGAAGTGGGTGGACTCCGCCGTCGGCCGGCGGGTCAGGTCAAGGACCCGGTAGCCCTCCTGGAACAGCGCCTGCACGGCGGGGTCCTCCTCGAAGCCGAGGTCTTCGCCCATCAGCACCCTCAGGTGACCGATCAGGTCCCGGGTCGTCGCGTCGATCACCGAACGCTCGGGCATCACCAGCCCCACGGCGAGCGCCGTCTCCACGGACTCGTCGACCCCGTCCAGGAGGATCGGAAACTGCGCCGAGTCGGTCGGCGTCGTGGCGCTCTGGCTGCCCATGACCACACCCCTTCTCCGATGTCCACCGTTGCCGTTGCTGTCAACGTCCAGAAAACCGGCTCGCGTTGGCACAGACCACGGCGTCCGCGGGCCACTCCTGGGACACTTCTGGGACAGACGGGCACCGCCGGGATAGACACGGGTCGTAGCGTGGAAAGGGGGCGGTATGGGGTTGGCGGAGCGACGCAGGGCGCAGGGCTACAGTCAGGAAGGGCTCGCGCACGCCCTCGGCGTGGATCGACGCACGGTCGGGCGCTGGGACACCGGCAAGACCACTCCACAGCCACAACTCCGGCCGCGACTGGCTGAATTACTGAACCTCGACCTTGATGAACTCGACGTCCTGGTGGGACCGCCACAAGCAGCCCGCTCGGAGTCGGCAGGGTCGCCGCCTCGCGACCACCGCCCAGGGGACCTCGACGACATGATACGACGCCAGTTTCTGCGTGCAATAGCCGTCACCAGCGCCCTGGTGGCCCTGCCCGCCGACGACAGCGAAGCCCTCACGGAGGGCACGCTTCGCGGAGCATCCGACGACTTCCTGCGCATGAACAGCCACCTGTGGCACGTCTACCAACTCGCCCGCGCCAAAAGCTCTGTGTACCCGATCGTCCACGACCAGCTCACCACGCTCAACAACACCCTCAGCGGACAGCAGGAGACCGAGACACGAGCCTTGTGCGGCGCGGCCGGCGACCTCTTCCAGCTCGCCGGCGAGCTGGCCTTCGACGGCAACCGCTACACCGACGCCGCCGCCTCCTACACGCTGGCCGCTTCGGCCAGCAAGGAAGCCAAGTCGTACGACCTGTGGGCCTGCGCTCTGGTCCGCCACGCCTACGTCGACCTGTACGAGCGCCGCTACGCCGACGCCGCCAGCACACTCTCAGCCGCGGAGCGGGTGGCCCGGCACGGGGACGGCTCCCTGGCCACCCGCTACTGGGTCGCTTCCGTCCAGGCAGAGGCATACGCCGGCCTCGGTAACCTCTCCGCCTGCGAACGAGCCCTCGACACGGCGGAGAAGGTGACGGACCTGAACGCCCCGGCCCACAACGGCGGCTGGCTGCGCTTCGACGGCTCCCGCCTCGCCGAGGAACGCGGCGCACGCTACCTCCAGCTCGGCCGCCTCGACCTCGCCGAGAAGGCCCTCACCGCCGCCCTCGGCCAGGACGTCCTCGCCTCCGGCCAGTCCTTTCGACGCCGAGGCGCCGTCCTGACCGACCTCGCCTCCATCGGCGCCAAGCGCCACGACCCGGACCAGGTCCTCGCCTACGGCCGCGAGGCACTGCACCTCGCCCGGGAAACCTCCTCTGGTTATGTCGCCCGTAGACTCCAGAGGCTGCAGACGGACCTCGGCCCCCTCGCCCGCGACGCTCGCGTGGTCGAACTGGGCGCCGAGATCGACGCACTGTGCACGACGTGACGAGAGGGGAAGGCATGTCGCAGTCCGAGGGCTCACGACTGTTCCGCGAGGCTTGGATCACCGGAGTGCGCAAGCACTTCCCCGGCGAACCCAAACCCGGCTACGTGACCCCCTGGGAAGACACCCCGGAGTGGGAGCGTCAGGCCGCCGGCGCCGTCCACGACCAGGTGCGACAGTTCCTCGACCTCAGCGACCACCACGCCTCCCGCCTCACCCGCGAGCAGAAGAGCCGCTTCGTCGCCACCTGCTGGACCGCCCAGATGTTCCGGCACTTCGAGGACCCCAAGCCCGGCTACGTCGCCGACTGGGCCGACCTGCCCGACTGGCAGAAGGAAACCGACGCCGACATCTTCGAGGCCATCGAAGACGCCTCGAAGTAGCTGCACAGCCGCTGGAGGGAACGCCTTGACGCACGAGCTTCTCGCCATCTGCGACACATGCAAGAAGCCCGTCGCTGATGGCGAGGGCAGTCTCTGGGTCGATATGACGGAAGTCGACCAGGCAACGGTCAACAGACGTGCTTGGGAACAGCTCGCAACTGAACAGCTGGCGCCCGGAATCCACGGCTACTCCGCGGAAAGCCTCATGACGTACCCGAAGTCTGCTCGCTGGCAAGTCCACCACGTGGCCTGTGACCCTGCTCCTGACGCCAACGCATATGCGATCGACGTCCACCGCTGTCGGAGCTGGGCAGACCTCGTCCTGTGGACGGCCCACCTCATGGGCAAGGCGTGGCTCTCGGACACAGACTGGGAGGACCTGCTGGAGGCGGCGAGCCAGTCGGCAGGCAGTCGAATCACGCCAGTCGTTCCGCCCACCCTGAACCATTAGTTGCCCTGAGAGAGGGCCGCAGCCACGACTGAGCGGCCCGATGGAACGGGACTCCTGCCCCATCCAAGAGGGGCTGACCAGCAGCGATCGGCAGGCTGTAGACCGCCTCGCCGCCTTCACCGCCCAGCGCCGAGCCGCAAGTCTCCTCAGCCAGCTTCTAGCGAAGCCCCATCGTCATTGGCGCGATCGAGTACACAGTGCCGTCATTGGGCAATGACAGTCTGGGAACAGGTGGGCACACGGGGTATTCAGCACCCCGCTTTTCGCGGCTACTGTGATCACGGGCTATCGGGAGGGTGGCCTGCGGTTCAAGGGGGAGGAGAACCGTGAACGGCGCGCAGCGTATGTACGCGTATGTCAAGTTCATGGAGAAGTTGGCCGAGTTACACGGGGAAGCGTTCGAAGGCTTCTTCCATGACGTTATGTGTGCCCGGTACCCGGACTTTCTCGACGTGCGTACCCACGGCAACTTGGGCGACCAGGGCTCCGATGGCCTGAGCCTACATGCCGAGAAGCTGTATGCCTGCTATGCGCCCGCCACCTTTGACATCGCCAAGGTCCGCAAGAAGTTCCACGACGACCTGGATTCCTCCCGGCGGCAGCGTCCGGGCCAATTCAGCACCTTTGTCTTCGTCCACAACGACCTCCGCGGGATACACCCCGAGGTCGCCACCATGTTGGCCGAAGCGCGCACCGCACACGCCCCGCTCCGCTTCGAGCAGATGGGCCGCAGGCGCTTATGGACTGAGCTGCTGCCCCTGCCGTGCGAGACAGTCGAGTACATTCTTGGCTGCGAGATACCCATCGAGGAACAGATATACGGGGTGGGCATGGGCGACCTTGCCCCTTTGCTCGGTCGGCTGAAGGAACAGCGTCTGACCGCTGATCCGCTGATGAGCCTCGCGGAGGTCAGCGACAGAAAGCTCGACTTCAACCGGATCGTTGGAGAAGTACGCGAGGATCTGGTGAACGGGATGCGGTACACCCACCTCGTAGACCAGTACTACGCCGGCGTGTACGACCCGTTCGAGCACGACGAAGTGGCCGCCGCGTTCACCCAGGAGTATCTGGTCGCGCGCGAGCGCAGCACGGACCCCGACTTGGTCCTGCTGGACCTCCAGCACTACATCCACGGCAACCGCCTCCAGAGCTCTCGAGAGTTAAGCGCTGGCTGGGTCGTCCTCGCTCACTTCTTCGAGCATTGCCACATCTTCGAGAACGCGCCAGAAGGCTGGTCGCCCAACGGATCGGGGAGCAGCTGACATGCTGACCCCCACCAAGGGCATTGCCCCTGACCGGGCCCTGCTCGCCGTCGGCGCCCAAATCCTGCAGGAACTCGACAGCCCCCTCACCGTCAGCCAAGCATGGGCCCGACTCAAAGCCCGGCGCACCGAGCTCGGCCACGGTTCGCCTGTCTCCTTCGGCTGGTTCGTGCTCGCACTAGATGTCCTGCACGCCCTCGGAGCGGTTGAGATCCGTGACGAACTGCTGATGCCCAGGAGGCCCTGATGCTGCGCCGCCTGAGCGCCGACGATCCGCGATTCCGCCGCATCGACTTCTCTGCCGGCCTCAACCTGCTCGTGGCCGACACCACAGACGTTTCTGGAGACAAGGACAGCCGCAACGGCACCGGCAAGTCCAGCATGGTGGAACTCCTCCACTTCCTCCTCGGCGCCCGTGCCGACAAGAGGAGCCTGCCCGCGCGCAAAGCCCTTCGGGAAATTGCCTTCAGCCTCGAACTGGACTGGCCGAGTGCCGACGGTGGGCTGCTCACCGCTACCCGAAGTGGGGCTCGTCCAGAGGTTGTGCGGCTGAGCCAGGACGTCGACACCGACGGGCCCGGGCATGAATCGCTCTTCGACATCGACATCGCTGGTCCCGTAGACATCCCAGCGGCGCGGTGGACGAAGCTGATCGAGGCGGAACTCTTCGGACTACGTGGAGAACACCCCGGATTGAGTGGCAGGACGATGCTGTCCTTCTTGATCCGCCGGATTGCCAGTCACGCCTTCAACACTTCGACCCGCACGTACAGCCAGCAGTCGGAAGCCGACGCGGCCACCAACCTTGCGTATCTCCTCGGTCTGGACTGGAAGCTCGCTGGTGGGTATCGCGAGATCTCTGCCCGCGAGGCGACCCGCCGCCAACTGCGCCAGGCTGTCAACGACCCGGTGTGGGGACGCATCGTAGGCAGCACAGCGGAGCTCAGAGGCCAGATCACCATTGCCGAGGAGGAGGTACGGCGGCTTGAGGAGCAGATCAAGGCATTCCGCGTCGTGCCGCAGTACGAAGAGCTGAAGCGCCGTGCTGACGAGATCGACCGCGAGATTCGATCCCTCAACTCCCAGGATTCAATCGATCAGCGGAACCTCTCGGACCTGCGGGCCGCGGTACGAGATACCACCGACGGAGATGTGAGGTACCTGGAACCCGTCTACCGGGAGCTGGGCATCCTGCTCGGTGACCAAGTCAAACGACGTTTCGATGACGTGAAGGACTTCCACAGGTCGATCATCCGCAACCGGCAGCGATACCTCGCCGAAGAGGTCGATTCCCTCGAAAGCCACCTCGCTGACCGCGCCACACAGCGCGAAAGACTGGGCGCCGAACTACAGCAGGTCTTGCGCACCCTCAACGAAGGCGGTGCCCTGGAGGCCCTCACCGCTCTCCAGCAGGCCCTCGCCCAGAAGCAGGCTTCAGTGGAGGCACTGCGCCACCGCTACGAAGCGGCACAGACGCTGGAAGCCAGCGCCTTGGAGATCAAGGCCAAGCGCCTCGACCTTCAACGTGCCCTCAAAGATGACCTGGACGAACGAGCCACGCAGACCAGCGAGGCCACGGTCCTCTTCTCCGAGTTCGCGCAACGGCTGTACGGCTCAGGACGCCAGGCATATCTGGAGTTCGACGCCGGCCCCAGCAGCCTGCGTATCGTCCCGCACGTCGACAGCGATGACAGCCGCGGTATCGGCAACATGGTGATCTTCTGCTTCGACCTCACGATGGCGGTCGTCGCCCATAGGCACAGTCGGGGCCCCGACTTCCTCGTTCACGACAGCCATCTCTTCGATGGTGTCGATGACCGACAGCTCCGCGACGCCCTGGATCTGGCGGCAGAGGTCATGGAGCGGGAAGGCATGCAGTACATCGCCACGCTCAACTCCGACGACCTGCAGAAGGCTCAGCGCCGAGGGTTCGACGCATCGGGAATCATGCTTTCGGTTCGTTTGGACGACGAGTATGAGGACGGGGGGCTGTTCGGGTTCCGCTTCTGAGGCGGTCGGCTCCATGGTGCCCGACCAGGGAAAACAGGCACATCTCTGGTCTCAGGTGTCCGTCGGAGTGGGTCGCGGGTGGGTTTCGTACATGCGGACCGCGACGACGAGGCCGGAGGCGGCGGTGAGGGCGGCGACGGTCCAGATTGCGGTGGTGAGGCTGTAGGCGTCGGCGAGGACGCCGGCGACCAGCGCGCCGACGGCGAAGCCGCCGTCGCGCCACAGCCGGTAGACGCCGACGGCGCGGGCGCGCCAGGCGGGGTGGGCGACGTCGCCGATGACGGCGAGCAGGGTCGGGTAGACCAGGGCGGTGCCGATGCCGAGCAGGATCTGGGCGGTTGCCCAGACGGGGAAGGTGGTTCCGGCGGCGACGAGGGCAATGGCAGCCGCCTGGAGGAGCATGCCCGCGGTGATGAGGTGCTTGCGGCCGATGTGATCGGACCACCAGCCGGTGAGCATCTGGCCCGCACCCCATACGGCGGGGTAGAGCGCGGCGAGGACGCCTATCTGGGCGATAGACAGCCCGTGGGCGGCGAAGAGCAGCGGGAAAATGCCCCAGGCGAGGGCGTCGTTGAGGTTGTTGACCAGGCCGGCCTGGCTGGCGGCGGACAGGGCCTTGTCGGTGAGGCTGGTGCGGCGGGCGATCTGGGCCGTGGTCAGCTCCGTGGCTGTCTGGACGGGGTGGAGCGCGGCCTCGGCGCGGGCGTGGTCGCGGGTCTCGTGGACGAAGAGGGTGGACAGGGCCAGGGCCAGGACTAGGTAGGTGGCGCCGAGGAGGAACGGCTCGGGCCGTAGCCCGGCGTGCTCGGCGATGGCGCCGGTGGCCATGGCGGTGGCGGCGACGGCGATGTATCCGGCGGCCTCGTTGAAGCCCATGGCCAGGCCGCGGCGTTCCGCGCCCACCAGGTCGATCTTCATGATGACGGTGGTGGACCAGGTCAGGCCCTGGTTCATGCCGAGCAGGATGTTCGCGGCGATGATCCAGGCCCAGCTCGGGCCCCAGGCCAGCATGGCGGGCACGGGCAGGGCGATCAGCCAGCCCGCGATCAGGACCGGCTTGCGGCCGTGCCGGTCGGAGAGGGTGCCGGCGAAGAAGTTGGTGATCGCCTTGGTGGTGCCGAACGCCAGGATGTAGGTGAGGGAGGCCGTGTAGGCGGACAGGTGGAAGACGTCGTCGGCGAGCAGCGGCAGGACGGTGCGTTCCTGGCCGAGCATGCCGCCGACCAGGGCGTTGACCGCGACGAGCAGGGTGAACTGGGCGAGGTTGGCGCGCAGTCCGAGCCGTATGCCGCTGGGGGTTGCAGTGGCGGTCACGCGCCTTCCTCCAGGGGGCGGCCGGTGGCCCTGGCCCAGTCGGCCGGTCCGCCGTCGAGGACGGCGAGGTCGTCGTGGCCAGCGCGCGCGAGGAGGCTCGCGGCGGTCATGGCGCGCTCACCGTGCCCGCAGGCGACCACGGCTCCGGAGGGCGCCTCGTCGCTGCGGGCGGCCAGTTGGCCGAGTTCGATGCCGACGGCGCCGGGGATGTGGCCGCCCGCGTGCTCGGCCCGCTGCCGGATGTCCAGGACCGGGCGGTCGGCGATGCGGTCGGCGGTGAGCAGGTCGATGGTCTGCTGCTGTCCCCCGTCCGCCTGCCACACGGTCCACTCGACGTGTCCGGCCAGCCGCTCGTAACCGATCTTCAGGGCCTGCCAGGTGAGTTCGGCGAGGTCCTGGCCGGGTGCGGTGACGAAGACCAGAGGGGTGTCGTCGGGCAGCAGCCAGCCGAGCCAGGTCGCGAACTGGTCGCGCAACGGGATGGAGATCGCGCCGGGGATGTGGCCGTGGGCGAAGTCCGGGACGGGGCGTACGTCGATGATCTGGGCGCCCTGGCCCATCAGTTGGCTTGTCTTGGCCGCCGAGAGCGCGGGGAGGGCGGGGGCGATGGAGGTGGCGTGGGT
>NZ_JABERD010000183.1 GCF_013044505.1 Streptomyces sp. S3(2020)
CTTCTCCCTTTTCTTTTGTTCTTCTGTTTTTGTTTTTTATACGTAGACGGCGACCTCCGGGACCTCCCCGGGGGGGGGGGGCGGCAGGGGAAGAGGGGTATAAGAGACAGGGCCGCACCAACGCCGAGATCGCCGCCGCACTGTATGTCTCCCTGTCCACGGTCAAGACGCACCTGTCCAGCGTCCAGCTGAAACTCCGGGCCCGGAACCGCGTGGAGATCGCCGCGTGGGCCTGGCAGCACGGACAGGTCACGCCGGGCGCCTGAACGCTCCGCTGGATGAGCGGTGAGGTGCCGTCGTTCGGCTGCGGCGCCCACGCGGCGGAGCCGCACATCGACACAGCCCCGCGCCGCTTCGGGGCGCGGCCGAACCGCGGCGGACTTCCCCCGACCCGCCTAGTCTCCCGAGCGGATGAGCCCGGTCAGATACCGCCACAGCGACGACCGCCGCTTGACCGCCGGGTCCTGTGCCTCGGGTACGTCGGCGGCGGGCGTCGCGGCCGGCAGGGGCTCCGGCACGAACGTCCCGGACAGCTCGTAGCGCACCGGCAGGGACCGCAGCCCCCGCATGAACGGCGAGGAACGCCAGGGCAGTTGGTCCACCGGCAGGGCGAGCTCCAGATGCCCGAACCGTTCCACGATGCGGGTCACCCCGGCCGCCGCGATCGTGGACGCCAGCTCCCGGGCCGGGCACTGCCGGGGGCCCGCGCCCCACGCCAGATGCGCCCGGCTGCTGATGCTGGACGAGCCCGGTGTGGTCTGCCCGGCGAACAGCGGGTCGGCGTGGGCGGCGGCGGAGGAGACCCACACGGGGTCGCCGGCGCGGATGGTGTAGTCGCCGAGCGGGGTGTCCGCGGCCGCGAACCTCGGTACGAAGTTGACCAGCGGCGGCTTGCGCATGACCACCCGGTTCATGGTCTCCCGGACCATGCCGGCGGACAGCGTGTGGCGCACCCCGCCGTCGCCCTCCCCGGAGATCACCTCGACGACGGTGTTGGAGATGAGGATGCCGACGTGATCGGAGGTCATGCCGAGCAGCATGAACAGTTCGCGGGCCAGTTCGTCGACCGTGAGGTCCGGGTGGGCGGCGAGGAGATGGGAGGGGAAGTCGTCGCCCGGCTTCTCCCGCTTCGCGGCGGCCAGCTCCGAGAGTGTCACCAGCAGCCGCGCCAGGGCGGGTTCGGCGTCCGGGCCGGCGTCCAGCACCCGCCACATGTCCATCAGGGCGTCGTCGCCCTGCGAGCCGGGGAAGCCGAGCAGATGGCTCGCCGCCATCAGCGGCAGCGGGCGGGAGAACTGTGCCGACAGGTCGGCGTGCCCCGTACGGCCGCCCTGCGCGAGCAGGCCGATCAGTTCGTCGGCGTAGCCCGTGACGGCGGCCTTGAGCCGCTTGGCCTGCGGGTGGCGGGGGTCCTGGAAGGGCCGCAGGGCGGTGTCCCAGGCGCCGCGGAGCCGGGGGTAGCCGGGACCGCCCTGGATCAGCACGTGGTTGACCTCAAGGGAGGGGCCGAGCGGCCAGTCCGCGGGCACCCGGCCCTCGCTGCGGGCCCGCCAGTTCTCCAGTCCCTTCGGCCAGCCGGCGTCGTCCTGGAGCACCTGGAGCGACTCGCGGTAGCCGAGCACGAGCCAGGCGGGCACGCCCAGCAGGTCGACCGGCGCGACCGGACCGTGGCGCTCGCGCAGCCGCTCGTAGACGAGCGCGGGGCGCGTCTCGTAGTCCCGGGTCAGCAGGGGTTCGGGAGCCAGGTCCTCCAGCCGTGCCCCCCGCGACGTGGACTCCTCCTCGTCGACCACATGGAACTCCATCGTGCTGTCGCCCCCTCCGGCACCCGCCCATGACAGACCGCACGGGACCCTACCCGAGGCGTGACAGGCGTCAAGTCCCGGGGTACTGACCGGTAGCCGTCAGTGCCGTTCGCCCTTCCCGGTCACCAACTGCTCCAGCCGGTCGAAGCGTTCGTGCAGGGCCTGGACCGTCTCGTGGCCGAGCCGGTGGCGGCGCTTCTGCTCCTTGCCGACGAACCAGGTGGCCAGGGCCGCGGTGACCATGCCGTACGTGGTGATGCCGACGACCATCACCACCGAGCCGACGACCCGGCCCCACGGCGTCACCGGGTAGAAGTCGCCGTATCCGACGGTCGTCGCCGTCTCGATCGACCACCACAGCGCCTTCGGGTACGACGTCAGATTGGCGCCCCGCGCCCCGTCCTCGGCGGCCACCACCGCCCATGAACCGAGCAGCATCACCACCACGAGGACGGCCGTGGCACCGCCCGCCGCCTTCAGATGCAGCGAGCGCCCTTCCCGGGCCAGCAGCAACTCGACGGCCCTGGTCAGGAATCCGGGCAGCATGGCGGCTCCTTCGGGCGCGGGCACTTGGAGCCAGTGTCGGTGGCGGTGCCCGGGCGGGCATGCCGGGCGGGTCGTTCGAGTTGCCGCGCACCACCGGCCGTCATCTGCTGGGACCGACGCCCCCACTCGACGGAGGACCCATGGCGGAGGAGCCCCGATCGGTGCCGGAGACCTTCGCGTTCGCCTGCGGGGACTGCGGCCACACCTGGGAGGCCGGCTTCGAGCTCATGTTCTTCACCGACCCCCTGGACGCCTCGGGCCTGACCACACAGGAGTACGTCGACGAGGCGGGCAAGGCCATCAGGTCGCCCCTCGCGGACGCGGTCTGCCCCCGGTGCGGCGGCCGCACGGTGCACGTGGGGCAGGCCGGGCCCGCCGAGCCCGGACCAGCGGCCCGTCACACCCACCGCCCGCGTCCGCCCCACCGCTCACCCGAACGGTCCGAGTGAGCTGGTGAGCCGCACGGGCCGGTGATGCGCTGAGGGCACACCCACGTCCCAGGAGGCATCCGCGATGACCCGCCGTCCGTCCCGACCCGCCCGTGTCCTCGCCCCGGCCCTGGCCGCGACCGTGCTGCTGACCTGCGCGGCCTGCTCGGACGACGACAAGGACTCCAGCACCTCGGCCATCGGCGCCTCCCCGCTGGCCGCCGACTCCCCGACCGCCTCCGCCGCGGCCCGCCTCACCGAGGCAGGAGCGCGCCAAGCGCTGATCACCGAGACCGACCTGGAGGACGACTGGACGCAGGTCGACGACGCGGCGACCTGGCGCGACAGCCTGCTCGTCGGCAAGGTCGACGTGGCCGACTTCCTCACCGCCAAGGCGGACGCCGCCGACTGCCAGCAGCTCCTCGACGGCCTCTACAGCGACACGCTGCTCGGCGAGCCGTCCGGCGCCTCCGCGCTCACCGGCTTCAAGGAGGAGAACTCCCGGCTGCTCTACCAGGTGGGCACCTACCGGCAGGCGGGCCTGGACACCTCCTTCGCCTGGCTGAAGTCCCTGCCGGCCACGTGCGACCAGTTCACCGCGATCGACTCCGCGGGCGACAGGCGCACGGTCCAGGTCACCGAGGCCTCGCTGCCCGAGGAGGGCGACGCACGGCAGGGTCTGCGGGTGACCGTGCAGGGCACGTCCGGCGGCGATCCGGCCACCCTCACCCTGGACGTCGCCGCCGTACGCGTCGGCACGGACGCGATCACGGTGACGGCCGGTGGTCTGGACGGCGACGAGGACGACTCGGTCGAGGACGCGGTGCGCGCGGGCACGAAGCGCCTCGACGACGTGGTGAGCTAGACAACCCCTCTTCCCCACCGTCCACTTGAGCCGATTCCGGGACAGCTTGATCATCCGGCGGCACAATGGCGACGACGGCCTGCGGCGCCGCGGTCGTCGGGGCGAGGAGAGGACGAGACGTGAGTGACACCCCGGACGTGCCGTCGAGGCTGAACACCGGTGTCGCGCACAACGCGCGCGTGTGGAACTACTGGATCGGCGGCAAGGACAACTACGAGGTCGACCAGCAGGTCGGCGAGCATGTCGCCGGGATGTTCCCGATCATCCGGGCCATCGCCCGCGCGGACCGTGACTTCCTCGGCCGGGCCGTGCGGTACCTGGCCGCCGAGCGCGGGGTACGGCAGTTCCTGGACATCGGCACCGGCCTGCCGACGGTGGACAACACCCATGAGATCGCCCAGCGCATCGCCCCGGACGCCCGGATCGTCTACGTCGACAACGACCCCATCGTCCTCGCCCACGCCCGCACCCTGCTGACCAGCACCCGCGAGGGCGTCACCGACTACATCGACGCCGACGTCCACGACCCGGCGGCGATCCTCGAACGCGCCACGCGCACCCTGGACTTCACCAAGCCGGTCGCGGTGATGATGCTGGGCATCCTCAACTTCGTCCTCGACTACGACAAGGCGCGGGACATCGTCCGCCAGGTGCTGGCCGCGGTCCCCTCCGGCAGCTTCCTGGTGCTCACCCACCCCACCTTCGACGACGCCCTCGGCGGCGCGGGCCAGATCCCGGCCATGAAGTTCTGGAACGAGAACGCCACCCCGCCGATCACCGCCCGCAGCGGCACCGACATCGCCGCGTTCTTCGACGGCCTGGAGCTCCTGGAGCCGGGCCTGGTCTCGTGCTCGCAGTGGCACGCGGACTCCGACTCCCCGGGCGCGGTACCGCAGTTCGGCGCGGTGGCCGTGAAACCCTGACGCGCAAGGCCAGCCCGTCGTGGAGGACGTATGAGCACCCTTGCCGACCCCGTACCCGGCGGACGTCCCGGTGACGTCGACCGTGCCACCGCCCTGAGCGGCGAACTGTCCGGGAGAGGCGTGCACGGCGTCGTGCTGTCCTACGTCGACACCGCGGGCGTCGGCCGGGTGAAGACGATCCCCACGGCCAAGCTGGCCTCGGCCGCGGCCTGGGGCGTCGGTATGTCGCCGGTCTTCGACACGTTCCTGGCGAACGACTCCATCGTCACCACCGACGTCCTCGGCTCCCCGGACGGCGACCTGCGCCTCTACCCCGACCTCGACCGGCTCGTGGTCCTGGCCGGGCAGCCCGGCTGGGCCTGGGCGCCGGTCGACCGCGTCACCCAGGAGGGCGAGCGGCACCCTGGCTGCACCCGCACCTTCCTGCGCCGGCTCGTCGCGGACGCGGAGCAACGGCTCGGGATCACCTTCAAGGCGGCCGTCGAGATCGAGTGGGCGGTCGGCCGCGGCCCGTCGGCCGAGGGGGACTTCGTACCGGCTCTGTCGGGTCCGGCGTACGGCGCGATCCGTCAGGTCGAGCTCAGCGATCACACGGCCGACCTGCTGGCCGCGTTCGCGGCACAGGGAGTCGACGTCGACCAGCTCCATCCCGAGTACGCGGCCGGGCAGTTCGAGGTCTCGGTGGGCGCCCTGGACCCGGTGGCGGCGGCCGACCGGAGCGTGCTGGTACGGCAGACGATCCGCGCGGTGGCCCAACGGCACGGCCTGGTGGTGTCGTTCGCCCCCGCGGTCTTCGCCGAGGGCGTCGGCAACGGCGGCCACCTCCACCTCTCCGCATGGCGGGACGGCAGAAACCTGCACTCCGGCGGCGACGGCCGGTACGGCATGACGGCGGAGGCGGAGTCCTTCGCGGCCGGGATCCTGGCCCGTCTCCCGGCCCTCACCGCCGTCACCGCGCCCAGCCCGGCCAGCTGTCTGCGCCTCAAACCCTCCCAGTGGGCAGGGGTGTTCACCGCCTGGGGCCACGAGACCCGCGAGGCAGCGGTCCGCGTCGTCACCGGCACCCTGGGCCTGCGCGACCAGGCGGCCAACCTGGAGGTCAAGCCGGTCGACCTGGCCGCCAACCCCTATCTCGCCCTCGGCTCGGTGATCGCGGCGGGCCTGGAGGGCGTCCGAGGGTCGTCGAAGCTGCCCCAGGAGACCGTCGGGGACCCCGCTCGGCTCGGCGCCGACGAGGCGAGGTCACGCGGCGTACGGCGGCTGCCGACGACCCTATCCGAGGCGGTGGCGGAGTTCCGCGAGGACAGGGTGCTGCGCGACGCCCTGGGCCCGCTCCTCGCCGACGCCGTGATCGCCGTACGGGAGGGCGAGATCGCGGCCGTGGCCGGGCTGGACGACGAGCAGGTCGCGGCGGCCTACCGCTGGAAGTACTGACATGGGCCCGGTCCACGAGGCGCTCGCCGCCCTGAGCCTGGTCGACCACCACTGCCACGGTGTCATGACCGCCGACCTGGACCGGCCCGCCTTCGAGGAGCTGCTCACCGAGGGCGACCGCTGGCCGGGAAGCTCGCCCTTCGACACCCCGGTGGGCGTGGCGGTACGCCGCCACTGCGCACCGCTGCTGGACCTGGACCGCCACGCCCCGCCGCGGGAGTACCTGGCGCGGCGGACGGAGCTGGGCTGGCGGGAGGTGAACCGGCGCTTCCTCGCCGCCGCGGGCACCGGCACCTACTGCGTGGACACCGGATTCGGGCCGGCCGAGCTCGCCGCGGACGACGTGTACGAGGTCGTGCGGCTGGAGAGCGTCGAGGAGGCGATGGCGGCCGAGGGCGTGGAGCCCGACGCGTACGCGCGGGCCTTCCTCTCGGCGGCGCGGAAGGCGGTGGGGCGGCCGGGAGTGGTGGCGGTGAAGTCCGTGGCGGCGTACCGCACGGGCTTCGACCTCGATCCGGCGCGTCCGTCGGCGGCGGAGGTCGAGCGGGCGGCCCGGCACCGGCTGACGGTGGGCGGCCGGCTGGAGGACCCGGTCCTGGTGCGGAACCTGCTCTGGACGGCGGTCGACCTGGGCCTCCCGCTCCAGCTGCACACGGGGTTCGGCGACAACGACATCCGGCTGCACCGGGTGGACCCCACCCACCTCACGGACTGGCTGCACCTGACCGCCGGTACCATCCCGGTACTGCTCCTGCACTGCTGGCCCTACCAGCGGCAGGCCGGCTATCTCGCGGCGGTCTTCGAGCAGGTGTACCTGGACGTGGGCCTGACCTTGCACCATGTCGGCCCGGCCCGGGCGCGGGCGGTACTGGAGGAGGCGCTGGAGATCACACCGTTCCGCAAACTGCTGTACAGCTCCGACGCGTACGGTCTGTCCGAGTTCTACGCGCTCGGCGCGCTGTCCTTCCGCAAGGGCCTGGGCGAGCTGCTCCAGGACCGGGTGGACGACGACGAGCTGAGTCCGTCCGACGCGCTGCGGCTCGCCGAGTGGGCGGGAGCACACAATGCCCGTCGGGTCTACGGCCTTCCCGGCCCCTCCTGAAAGTATGATCAAGCAATGTCTGACATGACCGAAACCACGCCCGGCTGGCTGACTACGGACGACCTCGAGCAGGCGCGCGCCCGGATGCCGATCCTGTACGTCGAGGCCGTGCCCGTGCGCGTCGACGACAGCGGCGAAGTCACCAGCGTCGGCCTGCTGCTGCGCATCGGCCCCGACGGGACGGTCAGCCGGACGCTGGTCTCGGGCCGCGTGCTGCACCACGAGCGCGTCCGCGACGCCCTCATGCGGAACCTGGAGAAGGACCTCGGTCCGGTGGCGCTGCCCCGCATCCCGTCGGCCCCGCAGCCCTTCACGGTGGCCGAGTACTTCCCGACGCAGGGCATCACGCCGTACCACGACCCCCGTCAGCACGCGGTGTCGCTGGCCTACGTCGTCCCGGTGACCGGCGACTGCCGCCCCCGCCAGGACGCCCTGGACCTGGTCTGGTTCAGCCCCCAGGACGCCGTGTCGGAGGCGGTGCAGAGCGAGATGCCCGGCGGGCACGGGGTGCTGCTGAAGCAGGCGCTGGCGCACCTGGGCTGCGCGGTCTGAGCGACCGGCGCTATTCGGCGTTGCGCTGGGTCGTGCCCGGCTCGCCCGTGTCCCGCTTCCACTCGACGACCAGTTCGTCCTTGGTGCCGAACCGGACGAGATGCCGTCCCACCACGTCCTCCAGGACGGCGAGGTGCTCGGCATCCGTCTCCACCGCGAGCAGCAGGGCGCCCTCGGTCGCGGTGAGCGTGCCGGTGCCGTTCTGGAACTCGATGGTGCCGTCCCCCGATTCCTCGTCCCAGCTGGTGCGGCTGCGGCGGCTCAGGTGGGAGGCGAGCTGTTTGGCGTAGCGGTGGGGGCGGTCGGTGGCGACTCGGGCTTCCGATCGGGGCATGGTGGTACTCCAGCTGTGGTGGCGGATGCCGACGGGTCGATAGTGCCGGATGCGCGCCGCGCCCGGCCGTCCGGCACCGAAAGCTTTGGATTCCCCGGCCGTCGGGTGGTCGCGCGTTTCACCCGGGCCACCCGAGGCCTCACGGGCCCCTGGGGAGTACAACCATTCGGCGACCGGTGACGTCTCACTCCCGGGAACTCGCGTTCCCCGCAGTTCGACCGTCCGCCACCGTCGATTCACGCAGAGGGACTCGCATGTTCCAGGCCGTTCCCGGCTCTCGTACGCTCCGACAGACCACCGGCGCGCTCGGCGCCGTCGCGCTGATGGCACTGGGCGCGGCGCCCGCCGTCGCCGACGACGCCACGCCCGAACTGGTGCTGGGGGAGATCGCGCCCGTGACAGGGCTGAAGCCGGGCAACTCCTTCGACGTACCGGTCTCCTTCACGAACACGGGCACCGAGGCGCTCGGCAAGGTCTGGCTGTCGTACTCCCTCACCCAGGGGCTGAGCCACACCGAGCTTCCCTCCAACTGCGCGCGCTACGAGGTCGGTTCCTTCGACGAGGCGCCCAGCTACTCCTACGCGATCTGCGAGTTCGACCAGAGCGTGGAGCCCGGGGTCGTCTACGCACCCGAGACGTCACAGGAGTTCAAGGCCCTCGGCAAGGCCTACACCGATGCGCTGCGCGTCGCCGTGGCCGTGGACGACCCCACGCCCTCGGAGGGCGTCGACGAGGGGCCGGTGCCCGGGACCGGGCCGGCCGTGAAGCTGGTCGAGCGGCCCGACGCCACCCCGGCCGCCCCGGGTTCCGGCGAGCACGAGGGCTGGGACGCCGCCGACGTGCCGGTGCAGGCGGTCAACACGGCCGACTTCCAGGTGACCGGTGCGCAGTTGAAGGGCAAGGTCGGCGAAACCCTGTCCTTCGAGGTGAAGTTCACCAACGCCGGACCCGCGTGGGTACGCAGGGAGTCCGGTAGCGGGGCGACCAAGGTCGTCGTGAAGATGCCCGCCGGGACGACCGTGACCAAGGCCCACGGCTTCTGCGACAAGATCGCGACCCGTACCTACGAGTGCGGCACCAGCCAGGCCTGGGTCGACCCGGGTGCCGGCGAGCGCTACGACTTCAAGCTGCGCATCGACAAGGCGGTGGCCGGAGCCGAGGGCTCGGTGAAGCTGGCCGGTGAGCCCAGGCCGTTCGACGAGAACACGGCGAACGACACCGCCGCCATCCTGCTCGACGTCGCCGGCAGCGGCGGATCGACGGGCGGCGGCTCCGCGGACGGGGGCGGCTCCACGGGCTCCACGGGCGGCGGGGATGCCACGGCCACGCCGAGCGACGACTCCACCGACGGCGGCGGTTCCACGTCGTCCACCGGCGGTTCCGGCACGGGCGGCTCCTCCTCCGTCGACGGCGACCTGGCGAGCACCGGCTCCTCCTCGACGCTGCCCCTCGCGGGTGCGGCGGCCACGGCCGTGGCCGTCGGAACCGGTGCCGTGCTGGTGGTACGGCGCCGGAAGATCCGCCAGTAGGGTCCTCGGCCACCCCTCCTGCTCTGTCGCAGGATCGCCTCGCCGCTGATCTTCGTATCGGCGGCGAGGCGGGGAGAACGAGAAAGGGCCTTCACAGGCTCTCGCCTGTGAAGACCCTTCACACCGTCGGGACGACAGGATTTGAACCTGCGACCCCTTGACCCCCAGTCAAGTGCGCTACCAAGCTGCGCCACGTCCCGGTGTCCGTCTGACCTGGGCTTTCCCCCGGCCGAACGTGCAGGGAAACAATACCGCACTCGGGTCGGTGGTCGCGCACCCGTTTATGCGGGGCCGCCGGTCCGAGGGCGGGCGTCGGCGCGCACGAGGTCGCGTATCGCGGGGACGGAGAGCAGGGCGGCGCAGACGACGAGGCTGGTCGCACCGGCGACGAGGAGGACGTGGTCGGCGCCGAGGACCGCGGCGGAGGGGCCGGCGAGGGCCTGGCCGACGGGCATCAGCGCGAGGGGGCCCGCCACGTCGTAGGCGTGGATGCGGTTGAGGGCCTCCGCCGGGACCTGCGTCTGGACGCTGGTCGACCACATCACGCTCCAGAACGCCATGCCCACCCCGGCGACGGCGGCGCCGGCCGCCATCGCGGGTACGCCGAGGCCGGCGCCGACGCTCGCCGGGAAGGCCCCGAAGCCGACCAGGGCGATCGCCCCGGCGCGGAGCATGCGGCGGGGGCGCAGGCGCAGTGCGAGCAGTCCGCCGATCACCGTGCCGGCGCCGAGGGCGGAGTTCACCAGGCCGTAGGCGCGTGGGCCGTGCTCCTGGACCACCTCCGTGGCGACGAGCGGGACGGTCGGGCCCGAGACGGCGATCATGTAGAGGCCCCAGATCGCGATCACGCCCCAGAGCCAGGTGCGGGATCTGAACTCCCGCCAGCCCTCGACCAGATCGGCTCCGAAGGTGCTGACCCGGTGCGGGGCGGGGCCGTCGTCGGGGGCGCGCGGGGGCAGGCGGAGCAGGAGGAGGCACAGGGCGCTCACGGCGTAGGTGGTGGCGTGTGTCGCGAAGACGCCGCCGGGCGAGGCGAAGCCGACCAGCACCCCGGCGACGGCCGGGCCGGCGAGCTGGGCGCAGGCCTCGGCGACGCGTATCACGCCGTTGGCGCCCTGGACGTCGTCGGCGAGGCGGCGCACCGTGCTCGCGACGCCGGGCTGGAACAGGGCGCCGGCCACGCCGTTGGTGAATCCGATGGCGCAGATCTGCCAGAGCACCACGTGCCCGGAGAAGAAGAGCGTGGCGGCCAGGGCCTGGGTGCCCACCCGGACCAGGTCGGCGCCGATCATCAGTCTGCGGGTGTCGAAGCGGTCCGCGATGACCCCGCCGAAGACGACGAACCCGGCGAAGGCCGCCGCCGTGGCGGCCATGGCGAGACCGACCGCACCCGCCCCGTACCCGTGCTGGAGCAGGCCCGCGGCCAGGGCGACGGGGAGCATGGTGTCGCCGAGTCCTGCGACGGCCCGCGCGGCGAAGAACAGGCCGAAGTCCCGCGACCAGACGGCGGGACCCGTCGGCTTTCTCCCCTGGTCACCGACCGCGCGATCGGCGTGCGACGACGTCCCGGTCACCTCTCACGCCCTCCCCGACAGGTCCGCCCGGCTCTCACGGCTCCGGATCATGCCACGGGGACCGGCGACGTCCGGGGGAATTTCAGTCCGCGGCCGGCCGTCCCCACTCGGGGTGGCTCTCCAGGAGTCGGGGCGGGGCGGCCTGGCGCCAGGAGTCGGCCAGGATGTCCCGCAGTTCGTCCTCGTCCTCCAGCGCGGCGAGCCGGGCCCGTACCCAGGCGAACTGTGCCTCGTGCTCGGCGATCCAGAACTTCTCCGGCTCGGCCAGCACCAGTTCGTCCCGCTCCTCCTTGGGGCAGCGCACCGCGATGGAGGTCTCCTCCTCGGGCAGCGTGGCGAACATCTTGCCCGCGACCCGGAACGTGGGCATGTTCCAGGCGATCTTCTCCGTGGTGTCCGGCAGGGACAGGGCGATACGGCGTACGTCTTCGGCATCCGGCATGGCAGGCACCGTAGCCGCTCCCACTGACAATCACCTGGTGGGAGCGGCTGCTCCCAGGTGCTTGAAGTAGAGCGTGGTCGGCCGCAGCACCCCGTCGGGGTCGGCCGCGTAGTCCGGGATGACACCGGCCCGGGTCCAGCCGGCCGTCGTGTAGAGGTGTTCCGCCGGGCTGTCGGTCTCGGTGTCCAGGTGGAGGAGCGTGACGCCGGCCGCGGCGGCCGCCTCCTCGGCCGTCGTCAGGAGCCTGCGCCCGAGGCCCCGGCCCCGGGCGTCGCGGTGGACCATCAGCTTCACCAGTTCGGCGCGGTGGCGGCTGTTGGGCTTGTCCGGGAAGGCGAGGCCGACCGTGCCGACCACCCGCGCCCCGTCGTGGGCGGCCCAGATCGCGAACGATCCGGCGGCCACACCGGCGGCCCGCTCCTTCCACCAGGCGGTGGCCTCGGTGTGGTCGAGGGGCCCGAGGAAGCCGATCGAGGCGCCGCCGGCCACGGTGTCCACCATCAGATCGGCCAACGCCGCCAGCCGGTCGAGGACTTCGCTCTCGTCCAGGCGTGTCACGCTCACGGCAGCACCACCGCCAGGAGGTAGCGCACCGGCTCGGACCCGGCGCACCGGAACCGTGTCGGCCCCCACACCCGCAGCCGCAGACAGTCCCCGGCGTCGAGGTGGTGCTCGACGTCCTGAGCGGTGACGCCGAGCGCCCCTTCCTGTACCCAGATGTGCTGTTCGAGGCCGGGTACGGGCGGCCGGTCGTACGCGATGTCGGCGCCCGCGGCGAGCCGGCCCTCGACGAGTTCGCCGCGCAGCCCGGTGTGCGGCGGCGACACGGACCGCCGCAGGAACCCGGAGGCCCGGTCCTCCCACACCGGCTGCTCGGCGGCCCGTACCAGCAGGGCGGGCTCGGCCTCGACCTCGCTGAGCAGCTGGGACATGGTCCGCCCGTAGACCCCGCACAGCCGGTTCAGCAGTGCGGCGGTCGGGCTGATCTCCGCCCGCTCGGCCCGCGACAGCGTCGACCTGCTCACTCCGCTGCGCTCCGCCAGGTCCCCGAGCGACCAGCCGCGCTCGGCCCGCAGCTCGGCGAGGCGGGCGCCGAGCCGGGTGTCGACGGGGTCGGGTCCGGTCTCGACGACGACATCTTGTTTCATATTCGGGATGCTATCCCTGATATGGGACGGCGGCGAGAGGATCCTCATCACACCAGTGGTCGGCGACTGGTCCCCTATGGCTGGGACGCTTCTCCGAGGGCGTCCAGCACCGGGCGGATCAGCGGGTGCTCCTCGGCGCCACGCCGTACGGCCGCGAAGACCCGGCGGGTGGGCGCAACCCCGTCGACGGGCCGGACGACCACGCCGGTCAGATCCATGCCGATCAGCGCCGACCGCGGTACGAGCGCCACGCCCGCGTCGGCCGAGGCCAGGGCGACGACGGCCCGGAAGTCGTCCGAGGAGTGCTCCAGGCGGGGCTGGAACCCGGCGCTCTCGCAGGCCAGGACCACCACGTCGTGACAGGGGTTGCCGGGGTAGGGGCCGATCCACGCGTCCTTGGCCAGCTCCGCCAGCGGCACCTCGCCCGCGTCGGCCAGCCGATGGCGTACCGGGACGACCGCGTCGAAGGGCTCGGCGTACAGCGGGACATGCGACAACCGGGGGTCGTCGGCGGGCGGCGCCCCTCGGTACTCCACCGCCACCGCGACGTCGACCTGCCGGTCCAGCACCATCGGCAGGCTGGCGTCGCCCTCGGCGTCCTGGACGCGGATGCGGATGCCGGGCGCGGTGTCGGCGAGACGGGCCACCGCGGGGGCGACGACCAGGGCGATGCCGGTCGCGAAGGAGGCGACGGTGACCGTGCCGGCCTCGCCGGAGCCGTACGCGGCCAGTTCCGCCTCGGCCCGCTCCAGCTGGGCGAGGACGGCGTTGGTGTGGCTGAGCAGGATCTCGCCGGCCGGGGTGAGCCGTACGCCCTTCGCACCGCGCTCGACCAGGCGGTGCCCGGTCTCCTGCTCCAGGGCCGAGAGCTGCTGGGAGACCGCCGAGGGGGTGAGATACAGCGCGGCGGCAGCCGCCGTCACCGTGCGGTGGTCGGCCACCGCACGGAGGATGTGGAGCCGCCGCGCTTCGATCATGAGATCGATTGTCTCAAATGCCCCGTGGGCTCCGGCCCTCCGGCTCAGCCCTCCAGCTCAGCCCGGGCGGCGACGAAGGCGTCCACGGCCCGGTTCACGTCGTCCGTGGAGTGCGCCGCCGACAGCTGGACGCGGATACGCGCCTGGCCCTGCGGTACGACCGGGAACGAGAAGCCGATCACGTACACACCGCGCTCCAGCAGCAGTTCCGCCAGGCGTCCCGCCTTGCCCGCGTCCCCGATCATCACGGGTGCGATGGCGTGGTCGCCGGGCAGGATGTCGAAGCCTTCCTCGGTCATACGGCGGCGGAACAGCGCGGTGTTCTCGGCGAGCCGGACCCGCAGGTCGTCCGCCGACTCCAGGAGGCCGAGCACCTTCAGGGAGGCCGCGGCGATCACCGGGGCGAGGGTGTTCGAGAAGAGGTACGGGCGGGAGCGCTGGCGCAGCAGGGCGACGATCTCCGCGCGGGCCGCCACATAGCCGCCGGACGCGCCGCCGAGCGCCTTGCCCAGCGTGCCGGTGATGATGTCGACGCGGTCCGTCACGCCGTGCAGCCCGGGAGTTCCGCGACCGCCGGGACCGACGAAGCCGACCGCGTGGGAGTCGTCGACCATGACCATGGCGTCGTAGCGGTCGGCGAGGTCGCAGATCTCGCGCAGCGGCGCCACATAGCCGTCCATCGAGAACACGCCGTCGGTGACGACGAGTCGGCGGCGCGCGTCGGACGCGTCCTTCAACTGGGCTTCCAGGTCCGCCATGTCACGGTTGGCGTAGCGGAAGCGGCGGGCCTTGGACAGGCGGATGCCGTCGATGATCGAGGCGTGGTTGAGGGCGTCGGAGATCACCGCGTCCTCGGGGCCGAGGAGCGTCTCGAAGACACCGCCGTTGGCGTCGAAGCAGGACGAGTAGAGGATCGTGTCCTCCTGGCCGAGGAACGCCGCCAGACGCGCCTCCAACTCCTTGTGCACCTCCTGCGTCCCGCAGATGAAGCGCACGGACGCCATGCCGTAGCCCCAGCGGTCGAGGGCCTCGTGGGCGGCGGCGACCACCTCGGGGTGGTCGGCGAGTCCGAGGTAGTTGTTGGCGCAGAAGTTGAGGACCTCGCCGGGGCGGCCGCCCGCGGTGACGGCGACGGCCCTGGACTGCGGGGTGCCGATGACGCGCTCGGGCTTGTGCAGACCGGCGGCGCGAATCTCGTCGAGGGTGGCGCGCAGGTCGTCGCGCACGGAGTCGAACATGACAGAAGCTCCTAGTGAGTTACGCGGTCCAGTCGAGGATGACCTTGCCACCACGGCCACTCGCGGCATCCGCGAAGGCCGCCTCGAAGTCGCGGTAGCCGTACCGTCCGGTGATCACCGGGGCGAGGTCGAGGCCGCCCTCCAGGAGCACCGACATCGCGTACCAGGTCTCGAACATCTCACGGCCGTAGATGCCCTTGATGGTGATCATCGAGGTGACGATCCGCGCCCAGTCGACCGGGAACTCCTGCGACGGCAGGCCGAGCATGGCGATCCGGCCGCCGTGCGTCATGTTGGCGATCATGTCGCGCATCGCCTCCGGGCGGCCGGACATCTCCAGGCCGATGTCGAAGCCCTCGCGCAGCCCCAACTCTCTCTGGCCGTCGGCGATCTGACGTTCCGACACATTGAGTGCCAGGCTGACGCCGATCTTGCGGGCCAGCTCCAGCCGCTCCTCGCTGACGTCGGTGACGACGACGTTGCGGGCACCCGCGTGCCGGGCGACCGCGGCGGCCATCAGTCCGATCGGACCGGCACCCGTGATGATGACGTCCTCGCCGACCAGCGGGAACGACAGCGCGGTGTGCAGGGCGTTGCCGAACGGGTCGAAGATCGCGGCGACGTCGAGGTCGACGGGGACGCGGTGCACCCAGACGTTGGCGGCGGGCAGGGCGACGTACTCCGCGAAGGCGCCGTCCCGTCCGACGCCGAGCCCGACCGTGGCCCGGCACAGGTGGCGGCGCCCGGCGAGACAGTTGCGGCACTTGCCGCACACGAGGTGGCCCTCGCCGCTGACCCGGTCGCCGACGGCGATGTCGGTGACGTCCCGTCCGGTCCCGACGACCTCGCCCACGAACTCGTGCCCGAGCACCAGTGGCGTGCGGATCGCCTGCCGCGCCCAGCCGTCCCAGGAACGGATGTGCAGATCGGTGCCGCAGATGCCGGTGCGCAGCACCTTGATCAGCACGTCGCCGGGTCCGACGGCGGGCTCCGGGACGTCCGCGAGCCACAGCCCGGGTTCCGCCTTCTCCTTGACCAGCGCCTTCAACGCTACGGCTCCTGTGGGTGCGATCCCCGTGCACGGGCATACCGAGGAAGCCCGCGTCCGGGGAGAGGGGTGGGATCGCGTAGCAATCTGCCGCACGGCACCACCCCAGGTCCATCGAGGTTTTCTTAACCCGCGCCGCAGCTCCGCTTCACGCCTGGTGGCGGGGTCCCCAGGACGCGGTACGCGCCCGTGGGGGGGCGCTCGCGGCGGACATGGGAGTCGGCCGCTCCCGATACCCCTCGTTCCCCGGTCGCCCTGCCGCCGCCGTGCTGCGGATCGTCGTCCCGCACCACATGGTCGTAGTACGCCACACGAACTCGCGGCGGGAGCGAGAATCGACGGAGGGACCCGGCCCGCAGCGGCCGGTCCCGACGCTGTCACCCCGTATTCGGCCGACTGACCTGGAGCCGCTCATGAACACCGCAAGGGACCTCGCGATCGTCGCCCTGGACGCGGCACCGAAGCGTCCGGTCGAACAGGGCGATCTGTCGCTCGCCCTCGCGGGAGCCGAGCTGCTCGACCTCGTCGAGGCCGGTTCCCTCGTCGTGGACGACGACCTCATCGCGCCGGCCGCCCAGGCGCCCACCGGCGACCGGCTGCTGGACGAGGCCGCGGACTCGGTCGTACGGCAGGAGCCGTACGAGTCGGTCGAGGACTGGCTGTGGCGCCGGGGCGAGGGACTGTCCGCGGCCTATGTCGACGACCTGGAGCGGATCGGGTTGACGACCAGGCCGCGAGGCCGCCGGATCCCGCTGCTGAGCGGGCGGACGCAGCCGGTCGACTCGGCGGCCCGGCAGCGGGCCGAGGAGCGTCTGGCGGCGGACGAACCCGTTCTCGCCGCCCTGGCGGCGGCCGCCGGGATCCGCGAGGAGCCGGCCGAGACCGCCGAAGGCCTCGACGGAGACACGGTCACGGCCGTGCTGGCCGCCGTCGGCGAGGCGGTGATGGAACTGGAGGGCGTGCGCCAGCGCAAGGCGATCGAGAACTCCGCGTTCGACAACGTCTGGCGCGGCTTCTAGCCAGCGGGCGGGCCGGCCTCCGTGGCCTCGTCGGAGCTGCCGCGGCCGTTCCGCCGTCACAGCAGCGGGAGTCCGTCGGCCTCGCACCGTTCCAGCCGGGCCACCAGTTCCGCCGCCGACGACTTGATGGTCTCCAGGCCGGGCCGCCCCCAGGGCCGCGGCTCCACGTCGACGACACACACCGTGCCGAGGACCATCCCGGTTCTGTCGATGAGGGGCGCGCCCAGATAGGAGCGGATGCCGAACTCGTCGACGACCGGGTTCCCGGCGAACCGCGGGTAGTCGCAGACGTCCTCCAGGACCAGGGCCTTGCGGCGGACGACCACATGCGGGCAGAAGCCGTGGTCGCGCTCCAGATGGCGGCCGAGCTCCGGCTTGGTCTCGTCGGCGTGCACCACCGGCCGGGCGTCCGGGGTGTGCAGGCCGGCGAAGAACTGCCGGTTCTCGTCGATGAAGTTGACCATCGCGTACGGCGCCCCGGTCAGCTCGGCGAGCCGGTCCGCGAAGGCGTCGAGGACCGGCTCCGGGCGCTCGCCCAGACCCAGCCCGTGCAGTCGCGCGGCCCGTGCGGGCGCCTCCTTGTCCTCGGGGGTGAGCAGCAGACGACCGGCGGGACGCACCGGGTCGTAGCTCATCGGCGGGTTCCGTCGCTGTGGGTGTGGGTCATATGCGGCTCCGTGGCGTCGGGTGCGGGGATCACATGTGGGCGCCGTGGCTCGGCGCGGGTGCCGGGGCGTGGGCGATGAGGTGCCGTACGAGGGTCAGCAGGGTCTGGACGCCGGAGCTGGAGATCCGGGCGTCGCAGCGGACGATGGGGATCTCCGGGGCGAGGTCGATGGCGGCGCGCACCTCCTCCGGGTCGTAGCGGTAGGAGCCGTCGAACTCGTTGATCGCGACGATGAAGCCGAGACCGCGCTGTTCGAAGAAGTCGACGGCGGCGAAGCAGTCCTCCAGCCTGCGGGTGTCGGCGAGGATGACCGCGCCGAGCGCACCCTCGGAGAGTTCGTCCCACATGAACCAGAACCGCTCCTGCCCGGGTGTGCCGAACAGGTACAGCACATGTTCCGGGTCCAGGGTGATGCGGCCGAAGTCCATGGCCACGGTCGTCTCGACCTTGTTCTCGACCCCGTCGAGGTTGTCGGTCGCGGCGCTGACGGTGGTGAGCAGTTCCTCGGTGCTGAGCGGCGCGATCTCGCTGACCGCGCCCACGAAGGTCGTCTTGCCTACTCCGAACCCTCCCGCCACCAGGATCTTGAGTGCGGTGGGGAAGGGGTCAGAGCTGTCGTCGTAGTCCATCGAGCACTGCCTCCAGAAGGGCCCGGTCAGTCGGGTTGTGGGTGAACTCGGGGGGCTTGGTGGTGAGCGCCCCGCAGTCGACGAGGTCCGACAGCAGCACCTTGGTGACGGCCGCCGGCAGCTTCAGATGGGCGGAGACCTCGGCGACCGAGACGGGCGCGCGGCACAGGTCGAGTGCCTGGGTGTGTTCGAGGCCGAGATAGCCGAGGGGGGTGGCTCCGGTGACCATCACCTGGGACAGCAGGTCGAGCGCGATGGTGGGCCTGGTACGGCCGTTGCTGACCGTGAAAGGGCGCACCAGGCGTCCGGCCGCGTCGTCGAGCCAGGGCCCGTCGCCGGCCGCCGCCACGCTCAAGGCCTCATCGCCGTCGGTTCGCCTGCGTGCTGCCGGGGTGCGGTCACCAGATAGGGGCGCACGCTCTTGACCAGCATCGCCATCTCGTAGCCGAGGACGGCGGCGTCCGCCTCGCGGCCGGCGAGCACCGCGAGACAGGTGCCGGAGCCCGCGGTGGTCACGAACAGCAGGGTCGAGTCCAGTTCGACGACCACCTGGCGGACGTCTCCGCCGTCACCGAAGCGGACTCCGGCGCTGCGGCCGAGGGAGTACAGGCCTGAGGCCAGGGCGGCCATGTGGTCGGCGCTGTCGGTGTCGAGACCGTGGACCGACTTCACGAGCCCGTCGCAGGACAGGAGTACCGCGCTCGTGGTGTGCGGCACGCGCTGCACGAGGCCGCTCATCAGCCAGTCGAGATCGGATACATGGCCGGTCGGCGCTTCGCTCGCCATGGTGGATCGACTCCTTGAGGTACGAAGGTCTGCGGGAGCGCTGGGGGGTGGGGTGGAAACTGG
>NZ_JABERD010000184.1 GCF_013044505.1 Streptomyces sp. S3(2020)
CCCGCCGTCCGTCCCGGCAGGTGCCTCGATAGCGGCCGGACCGGCCGCCGCGACGGCCCCCGCCCCGCCGCCGATGGGCACTTCGAGGACGTACGCGCTACCGCTCATCCCCGGCACTTCATGTGTCTGGAGCACACCGCCGTGGGCGCGCACGATCCCGCGCACGATGGGCTCGTGCACCGGGTCTCCCCCGGCGTACGGCCCGCGCACCTCGATGCGTACGACCTCGCCGCGCTGGGCCGCCGCCACGACGACGGTGTTGTCCATGTAACCGCCCGCCGACACGGGCGCGTTGCCGGTCGCGTCGACGCCGGCGACGTCCGCGACGAGGTGGGCGAGGGCCCGGGCCAGGAGCCGCGGGTCGACCTCGGCCTCGATGGGCGGGGCGTGCACGGCGAACTGCACGCGCCCCGGCCCGATGAGCTCCACGGCCCCGTCGACACCCGCCGCGACGACGGCGTCCAGCATCACTTTCGTCCGCGTGATGCCGTCGGCACCGGTGTCGAGGCGCTGGTAGGCGAGGACGTTGTCGATGAGCTGGGTGATCCGCGAGTACCCCGCGGACAGGTGATGGAGCACCTGGTTGGCCTCGGGCCACAACTGCCCGGCGTCGTCCGCGGCCAGCGCCGCCAGTTCGCGGCGCAGTTCGTCGAGCGGCCCGCGCAGGGAGGTCCCGAGCAGGGTGAGGAGCTGCTCGTGCCGTCCGGCGAGCGCCTCGTAGCGGTCCTTCTCCCGCTCCCCGAGCGCGGCGTACCGCTCCTCGCCCGCGGCGAGTTCCTCCTCGTGCTGCTCCTGGAGCGCCTCGACCTCGGTGACGTGCTTCTGGCGCAGCGCGGTCAGCTCGGAGGCGTGCTCCTCGGACAGCCGCTCCAGCTCCTGCGCGTGCCGCTGCTCGGCGGCGTCCTTCTCCTCGGCGAGCTGGTCGTAGGGCCGCCGGTCGGTGAAGGTCATGACAGCCCCGACGAGCTGGTCCCCGTCCCGCACCGGCGCGGTCGTCAGGTCGACGGAAACCTTGTCGCCCTTCTTCGACCACACCACCTGCCCGCGCACCCGGTGCTTGCGCCCGGAGCGCAGGGTGTCGGCGAGCGGGGACTCCTCGTACGGGAACGGTGTGCCGTCCGTGCGGGAGTGCAGCATGAGTTCGTGCAGCTCGCGGCCGCCGAGGTCGCTGGCCCGGTACCCCAGTATCTGGGCGGCGGCCGGGTTGACGAGCACGATCCGCCCGTCGGTGTCGGTACCGACCACACCCTCCGAGGCGGCCCGCAGGATCATCTCGGTCTGCCGCTGCGAACGCGCCAGCTCGGCCTCGGTGTCGACGGTCCCGGTGAGATCCCGTACGACGAGCATCAGCAGCTCGTCGCCGCCGTAGCCGTAGCTGTCGTAGGCCTGCTGGCCGTTCTCCAGATTGGCGCTGGTGACCTCGACCGGGAACTCCGCCCCGTCGGTCCGGCGCGCGATCATACGTGTCGGCTTGGTCTGCCCGCGCGGGTCCATGTGATCGGGCCGCCGCATGGACCCCGGAATCAGCTTGGAGTCGAACTCGGGCAGCAGATCGAGCAGCCCGCGCCCGACCAGCGCCGTACCCGGCGCCTCGAAGGCCTCGAGGGCGATGGTGTTGGCGTTGACGACGGTCCCGTTGGCGTTGACCAGGACCAACGCGTCGGGCAGCGCGTCGAGTATGGCTGCGAGGCGAGCAGCGCCTCGGGATGGCCTGCTGCTCACGAGACGCTTCCTCCCTGTTACCGCACCTTGCCGACCGCTCGGGCCATCTTGCCAACCGGCCCGCGACGTGTCACGCGAGGGAGTCTAAGGGCACCGGTTGTGCCGGGGGCGCCGGATGAGAGGGAGGTCGCACGACGAAGTGACGTAGAACGTGTGACCGCACGCGCGACCACCTGCTTCTCCTCCGTGAGACCTCCGCGGGACCGGCGCGGGACTTTCGCAGGACTTTTATGGGCGCCCTGTTTCCGCCATGAAATGCCTGTGCGAGGTACGTCCCGCCTACCGGCCCATGTCGGGCAGTACGGGAACGAGCCGGTCCCAACGGCCGATCTCGCAGCCGTCGCTCCGGTCGTACCGCGCGTCGACGGGCCGTCCGGCCCAGGTCCCGGTGACATGCGCGGTGGCCGGCCCGCCGTACTGCATGGTGCACAGGCTCCGTTCCGGTACGGGGGCGAAGGTGTCCTTGCCCCAGCGCGTACCGCGGTCGAGCGCGGCGCACGCGCTGCCGGCGTCGGGATGCGTGCCGCCGCCGGGATGGCAGTACAGCTCGAACGTCCCGTCCTTGGCGCCGCCCGCGTTGCGCACGGTGACGGTGAGGTGGTCGCCTGCGCGGTCGTCGTCGCGGGCGGGCGGGGGCATCGAGGTGTGGGCGGAGGCGGGTACGGCGGTGACGGAACCGGCGGCGACGAGAGTGGAGGCGCCGAGGACGAGGAGCCGGGCGAGCCGGGAGGACTGGAGCATGACCTGACTAACGCGCCCCGCCCCGGCCGGTTGCGCCACTCCTCGCGCACCGCCGGTAGTGCTTTGCCCTGCGGCCCGCCTGCCTAGTACCGTGGGAGGCGATTGGTGACACCACGCTCGACTGTGTCATCATCTGCACGCACCACTCGCGCTCGCGCGGGCGGCTGTGCTGGAGGCGTCGCCTAGTCCGGTCTATGGCGCCGCACTGCTAATGCGGTTTGGGACGCAAATCCCATCGAGGGTTCAAATCCCTCCGCCTCCGCGCTTGATCACGAAGCCCCGGTCATATCGGCCGGGGCTTCGTCGTTGCCACCAAGGCCCTGACAGGCCGTTTCCGCAGCTCACAAGGGGTGCGGCAAACGGATTTCACATGGCGGCGGCAGTCATGTAATGTTCTTCCTGTCGCCGCGAGCGGCCCGGAAGGGCAAGGAACGGCGGGAAAACAAAACAAGCACTCGTAGCTTAACGGATAGAGCATCTGACTACGGATCAGAAGGTTGCAGGTTCGAATCCTGCCGAGTGCACCAGAACTACCAGGCCAGGGCCCTGATTCCTCTTCGGAGGATCGGGGCCTTTGCTGTGGCGTCTCACAATTTCTCACATTCGCCTGTTGATCACGCTCAACCGAGCAGCTCGGCAAGCTTTTCCGAACCCGCCTTCAGAGACTGCGGATCGGGGTGCACGTAGGTGCGCTTCGTGAAGCCAAGGTCCGAGTGACCGGCCCACGCCGACACCACCGTGTCGGGCACGCCGTTGTTCGCCATCCACGACAGGCACGCGTGTCGCGCGTCGTACAACCGGACCTTGCGCACGCTCGCCGACTGCATGCGCTCGTACGCCCGGCGCCGGAGCCAATCCGTCTTCACTGCGCGCCCCAGCTCGTCGACCACGACACGACCGGACGCCTCGTAGCCCTGGCCGGCCTTCAGCTTCTCCGTTGCCTGGCGAGCACGGAACGCCCTCAGCGCCTGCAACACGACAGTGGGAAGCGGAAGCCACCGCTCGCCCGCCTCGGACTTGGTGTCCTTCTCGATCACTTCCCCGGCGACGAGAGTGCGCGTCGCCTCCACGCGGATCGTGCCTGCCTCCAAGTCGACGTCGGACCAACGGACACCACAGACTTCCGCTGGACGCATGCCGATCAGCGACAGCAGCATCACCGCGTACAGGCGATCGCCCGCGCAGTGCGCCAGGAACGCCTTCACCTCGTCCTCGATCCACGGCGTACGGGCCCTCTTCCGGGCCTTGTCGTCCTTGCGGGCCTGCCTCGGGATCACCGTGTGCTCGGCGACGTTCCGCCCGACCAGGCCCCTGCGGATGGCCAGGTTCAGCGCTGCCCGTAGCCGACCAAGCGTCAGGCTTACCGTCCGGACACTGAGTCCGGTCCCGGGCTTCCCGCCGATGCGTCGCGCGCTGGTCAGCATCCAGTCGACCAGCGAGTCAACGTCGTCCTCGCTCAACTCCTGAAGCAGTTTGTGCCCGAGGTGTGTGCGGACGTATCGCATCGCATCCTCGTACGACCGAGCGGTGGCCCGCTCGACGTCGCGCGTCGCAGCCTTCAGCCACATGTCGACCAGTTCGGCCACGGTCGTCTTCGACGGGATCACGAAGGTTCCGCTGGCCTTCTGGTGCTGGATGCGCGCGAACTCGGCGAGCGCCTCCTTGCGTGTGTCCTTGGTGACGGTCAGCTGCTTGCGCTGCAACACAGGCTCGCCCGTCTCCGGGTTGGTGAGCACATCACCAGTGGTCCTGTCCTTCTTCGGCTCGTAGCCGACGTCGACAACGAACCGGTATCGGACCCTCCCGCCCGACAACGTGACCTTCTTGATCGGATCAGCCACCCTCGTGTTTCCCCTCGATGCCTAGGGCCGCGGCCTTTCCGGCCGGGGTCGTGATCAAGAACGTGTTCCGCAAGCCCTGAGGTCGGGCCCACCGAGTGAAGTCGAGAGTGGCTGTCCCATCGTCACCCTCGGGGATGCGCAGCGGCCGCTTTCCATCGGCCCACTTCCACGCATCGGTGGCTGGCACAGCGCCCTCAACGCCGGTGATCTCGGCATCGCCGCTGGTGGTATCCGGCAGCAGCAGGGTCGACGGGTTCACGCCGAAGACGACAGCGAGCGCCACAAGGTCGTCGACGTCGACCCGTCGGATCTGCTTCTTCGTGTCCTCTTCTGCGCCGTTCTCGATCTTGTTGATGGCGTCCTGACTCAGTCCGCGACCTGCCGCGGCCAGCGCTTCAGACAGGGCTCGGAGACTCCAACCCCGCGCCTTGCGAAGCCGCTTCACGTTCGCGGCAACGGCTCGTCCACTGGCACCCAATTCGATACGTCCTGTCGTCATGATCTCGATGCTATCTATCGAGATCTTCTCGATAATCTCCAAGATCTTGTGGAACCTCCGCCTTGGGCTTACGCTCGCCATCATCACGCGACATCACGCGATGATGCAAGTCTTCATCGAGAAAATCTCGAAAGGAGTGGCGGTGAAGATCGACCTACTCACCCCCCGTGAGGTAGCTGCACAGCTTCGAGTCCACCCGGGAACGCTGGCCAACTGGCGCTACCAGGGGCTCGGGCCCAAGTACACGAAGCTGTCGGCCGCCCCCAACTCGCCCGTGCGGTACAAGCGCGGCGATGTCGAGGCCTACCTGCGACAGGCGGGGCGGGAGGTTGCCGCATGACCGGCACCCCGACCCTTGAGGAGATCCGCTCTTGGCCGGCGACCGTCAGCATCCCTCAGGCCGCCGAGGGCCTCGGGATCTCCAAGTCTCACCTGTACGAGCTGGTGAAGCGCGGTGAAGCGCCGGTGCGAACGATCCCTTTCGGCACTCGCCACCGCGTGGTCACAGCCTCGCTGGTCTCTCTCCTGGAGACCCCGTAGATCGAGCCCCCACCACCGGTGATTCAGCACCGGTTCGGCAGGGGCCCATCCGATCCAGAAACGCCGAAGCCCCGGGCTCATCGCTCGCCAGCGACCCAGGGCTTCAACACAGAACGGACCCCCAGATGATGACACGCTCCGGCGCCGCCGGACCACCCGAGCGAGGAAGCCTGATGCTGCGCCACGCGCTCGCTTACGCGGGGCACGGCTGGAAGGTCTTCCCGCTCGCGGGTAAGACGCCGGCGATCCCGCGCGTGCACGAGGCCGGGCACCCCTGCCACGGCGTGTGCGGGCAGCACGGGCACGGCTACCACGACGCCACGTGTGACCTCGAGCAGATCCGTGCATGGTGGGACCGCTACCCGTCCGCCGGCATCGGCTTGCCGTGCGCGCCCAACGGCCTGGCGGTCGTCGACGTCGACCCGCGCAACGGCGGCCACACGACGCTGTGCGCCCTCGAGGCCGAGCACGGGCCGATGCCCGGCACCCTCATGCAGATCACCGGTGGCGACGGCCTTCACCTGCTGTACGCCCACCCCGGCGCGGACTTGCCCGGCAAGCTCGGGCCCGGCATCGACGTGAAGGCCAACGGCTACATCGTCGCCGCGCCCTCCGTCCATCCGGACACGCGGGTGCGCTATCGCTGGTCGGGCGACGGCCAGTTCTGGCACCTGCCCGCGCCGTGGCCGGCCTTCCTGGGCACACGCCCCGCCGTGCCACAGCCTTCCGCAGCGCTCGCCGCGATGCGTCCGATCGATGGCTTGGTCGGCCTGGTCGCGTTCGTCCTCGAGGCGCGCGAGGGAGAGCGGAACTCCCGTCTGTTCTGGGCCGGTTGCCGCGGCCTTGAGCTGGTGCGCGCGGGCAAGGCCGACGGACAGGCCGTGTTCGCCTCGCTGATGGACGCGGCCGCCCGTATCGGCCTGTCGGACGCGGAGGCGTCGAGGACGCTGCGGGGTGCCGAGCGCGCCCCGGGCAGAGCGGGGGCGGCAGCGTGACGGACGGGAACGACTCGCACGACGAGGCCCGGGAGATCCTCGAGCGCAACGGCATCACGGAGGCCGCGTTCGCCGGTACGCGCACGCTGAGGATCACGCGCGCATCCGAGATCGAGCCGGAGCCTGTGGTGTGGGCCTGGCTCGACGAGGGCGAGGGACGCGTGCCCGCTGGCGCTCTGTCCGTCGCAGCTGGCCGCGAGGGAACCGGCAAGTCCTCGTTCGGCATGTGGATGGCCGCGCACATCACCCGCGGCACCCTGCCCGGCTCCTTCCAGGGACGGCCGCGCGCGGTCTTCTACGTGGCCGTCGAGGACTCCTGGCGGCAGACGATCGTCCCGCGCCTCATCGGCGCGGGCGCGGATCTGGACCTCGTGTATCGCGTCGAGGCTGTCGAGTCGGAGTACGGCGAGACCACACTGAGCCTGCCCCAGGACAACTCGCTGATGGAGAAGGCCATCACCGAGCATGACGTGGCCCTGGTCGTCCTGGACCCGCTCATGTCCTGCATCGGCAAGGGCATCGACACCCACCGCGAACGGGACGTGCGCACGGCTCTCGATCCGCTCGCCAGGATGGCCGACCGTACGGGCGCTGTGCTGCTCGGCATCGCCCACTTCAACAAGGGAAGCAGTACCGACCCGGCCTCCCTGATCACCGGCTCCGGCGCCTTCAAGAACGTGCCGCGCGCAGTCTTCGGCTTCGCCCGCGACGACGACAACGAGTGCCGAGTGATGACCCAGGCCAAGAACAGCCTGGGCCGCGCCGATCTGCCCTCGCTCGCCTACACGATCGAGACCAGGACCGTACCCACGCGCCTGGGCGATGCCCACGTGGGCCGGTTCGTCTTCACCGGCCGCGCCGACCGCACGGTCGACGAGATCCTGTCGGCCGGCCAGGAACCCGACCGAGGCGACCGCGACGACGCGGTGTCCTGGCTGCGCGGCTACCTCGAGAGCCAGGGCGGCGAGGCCTCGAGCAAGGACGTGAAGAGGGCCGCGGCCGCCGACGACATCTCCGAACGCACCCTTCAGCGCGCCATGCGAAAGGCCGGCGTCAAGGCGGAACGCGCAGGCTTCGGCAAGGGCTCCGTTTGGCGAATCACTGACTACTTCACCGACACACAGAGTGATGCCGCATCGGCAGTCGCGCCACAGTCGCGCCAGTCGCGCCAACCCTCAGAGCCTGGCGCCAATGGCGCGACTGGTGGCGCGACTGAGGCGCCATCAGGTCAGGGCTCACTGCCTGTAATCGGCGGCGAAGGTGCTCACCCCATTCCGGATAGCGCTCCCGCCACTCCCGATCAGCCCTCGGAAGGACACCCCGAATGACCCCCGCGCAGACCATCACCGCGCTCGCCCTGGCCGCGCTCCGCAACGACGCCAAGGGCCTCGAAGTCCTGCTCGTCGACCTGGACGACGACGAGGTCCGCAACGCCTGCGGTGTCGCCCTCCTCAACCTCTGCAACGGCTTCCGCCAGATCGTGCCGCCGAAGGACTGGCACGAGGTGATCGCCGAAATGCAGGCCCTCGCAGCCGAACACGCACAGGAGGCATGACCCATGCTGCGCCACACCCTCCCCAAGGCCACGCGCGAGGCGCTGGCCAAGACCCTGGCCGACCTGGACCAGGCCGAGCCACCAGCCCCCGTACCGGACCCCACCCCCGCGGAGCCCGGAAGCCCGAAGCCGCCCGGCTACTACGCCTCCTGCTCGCGCGAGGAACTCCACGTGGGCTTGCGCGAGCACGGCATCCACCACCACGGCCACGCCCTCCCGTAGGGCCGAAAGGACACGACACCTCATGCAGCACGCCGACCGCTACAAGGAACTCATCGCGCACACCCTCGTTGGCTCCCACCGAGCCGGCGCCCACACCCTCCCCCAAGCCCTGCTCGACGACTACGACGAGCTGCTGCGCCTCATCGAGGAGGGCAAGAACGCCCAAGGCCGCTGGATCAGCCCGCGAGCGGAGAACACCGCGGAGAAGGCAGCGATCCGGCTGCACAGGCTCGGCAACTACGGCGGCCGCGACGGCCTCATCACGGACCACATCGCACCCGCCCTCGACACCTACATCGAGCGCTTCACCCAGGCCCGGCGCACGGCCGGCCAGTATGCCTACTCGCCGGTCGTGCACACCGCGATGCTGCTCGAACCCCAGGACGTCCGCGAAGCCATCGTGGTCCTGCTCGAGTCAACGCACTACTACGGCCAGATCCGGCAGGCCTGGGCACTCCTGCGCGGCGGTCTCTACGGCGCAGCGGCCGCGAACACCAACACTGGCGTCGACCCCCGCGGCGCGCTCAGCCCTCTCGGAGAAGTCCGCAACATCGCCGACCTCGAGCCCGAGTGGGTCAACGCTGGCAACGTCGGCGCCAAGCCCTGGCCCTGGGGAGACCAGGCCCCCATCCACATCAAGCTCGGCTGGCTCATCGACCACGGCGCCGAGTTCTGGGCTCCCACCGCTCTCGAGCACGACCAGCTGTACGTGCAACTGCGCGACGCCGACCGCGTCAAGGCCGGACATCTCCGGGCGACCGGCGCAGTCCACCACGCCCGCGGCTGACCCACCCACGGCGCCCGCACCCCGCGGGCGCCCTACCTCCCCGGAGGACACGTGACCCTCACCCTCATGACAGACGCCACCAGGCACGGCATCAGCAGCCTCGTGCAGGCCGCCCGTGCCGGATGGCACACCCTCCCGCAAACCCTGCTGGACGACTTCACCACCCTCGAGACCCTGGCCACCCAGTACGAGAACGACCCCCAACCCGGCACCGCCACCCAGGCCGCCGAGCTCACCGCCCAGATGCGCACCGCGACCCGCGGCGGCAACGCCGACCAACTGATCACCCAGCACATCCAGCCCGCGCTCACCCAGTTCCTCACCGACTTCCAGTCCGACGCCACGGCGGCCGGACAGTACGCCGCCGCACCCAAGCCCACACTCGCCATGCTCGAGGAACCCGACAGCATCCAGCAGGCCTACACACGCCTCGCCGAGAGCACGCTGAGGTGGACGTCCATCCGCACCTCCTGGCGCATCCTGCGCGGCCTCAGCCTCGCCCCCATCCAGGACCCCGCAGGCCTCGACAGCATTCACGCCGAGATCGGCAACACGCTCACCCTGCGCCCCATCTGGGACCCGCACTCGCCCTACTCGCGCCTCGCCAGTCCGTGGGGCGAAGGCGTCTTCCACCTGCGCCTCAAGTGGCTGCTGGACCACGACGCGCAGGTCTGGGCGCCGACAGCCACCGAGCAGACGACCTCATGGATCGAGAACAACCCGGAGCTGGTGATCCGGTGACCAGACCGGCGGCCGGCGCGGTGTTTCCTGTGCGCCGCGCCGGCCGCCTTCCCGGGCGGGGGAGCACCCGCGCGGGCGCGCGCACGGGAGACCGCGGGGGAGGGCGCTCGGAATGTGTACGGGTCTGGGAGACCCCGCACGAGACGTCAACCGGGCCGCGCTACTCGGCGCCGGCGACCGTCCGCCAACCGCCCGGTACACGCTCCCACCTGCAACGACTCCTCAACCTCGAGGCCCTGCAAGCCATACGGCCGATACCCGGCCGCAGCGCGGCAAGGCCCCGGGAACCCCCTCCTAACTGGCAAGAAGCCCCCTCGAGCGCTGTGACTCCCATCAGCGCTCGAAACACCCTCTGACCTGGCACTACCCCGCCCCTCGGACGGCCTTCCGAGACCAACCCGCAGCCAACTTCACAGTGTTGAAAGGCACCTCTACATGGCTACGGGTGTGATGGTCGGACGCGGCTACGTGTCGATCCGGCCGGAATTCGAAGGCGACTGGTCGCGGAGCATCAGTGCCCGCGCGTCGCGGTCCGGCTCACAAGGCGGGTCGGCATTCTCCAAGGCCTTCTCCACGGCGATCGGCGCCGGGATGAAGGGCATCGTCGGCGGCCTGGGCACGGCGCTCGCCGCCGGCCTGGCACCAGCTGCCGCCGGCGCCGCCGCTATCGTCCCCGCGCTGACCACAGCCGGGGCCGCGGCAGGCGCGCTGAAGCTCGGTCTGTCCGGCGTCGGCGACGCATTCAAGGCCGCTTTCGCCAACAGCGGCGCGCAGGCCTCATCGGCAGCCTCCGCGACCAAGGCGGTTGAGGCCGCACAGCGCGGCCTGGCCAACGCCCAACGCTCCCTCGCCGATGCCCAGGTGCAAGCAGCCGAGCGCGTACGGGACGCGCAGGAGCAAGTCGCCGACGCCGAGCGGGACCTGGCCGACGCCCAGCGCGAGGCGCGCGACGTCCAGGGCGAGCTGACCGCCGCACGCCTCGAGGCGACGCGGGCCCTCGAGGACATGAACCAGCGGCTCGCCGGGGCGCGCCTCGACGAGCGCGAGGCCGTCCAGCGCCTCGAGGAGGCAGAGAAGGAGCTGAAGGCCGCGCAGGCCAAGCCGGGCACGGACCCGAAGGATCTCGAGGAGCTCGAGATCCGCTACGAGCGGGCGAAGCTCAACCTCGAGGCACAGCGCACCGAGACACAGCGCCTGGCCGACGACACCGCCAAGGCGAACAAGGCCGGGATCGAGGGCAGCGACCAGGTCACCGCCGCCAAGGAGCGGATCGCCGACGCCAACCGCAGCGTCGCCGACCAGGAGCGCGCGCTGGCCGAGGCACAGGCCGGTGTCGACCAGGCGCGCGCCGAGGGACAGCGGCAGATCGAGGACGCACAGCGGGCCGTTGCGGACGCCGCCCAGGCAGTCGCCGACGCCCAGACCGCTGCCGCCGCGCAGGCCTCCGCCTTCGACCAGGCCATGGCCAAGCTCGCCCCGAACGCGCGCAGCTTCGTCACCGCCGTGCAGGGCCTCGCGCCAGCGTGGAATGCGATGAAGCTGGGCGTCCAGCAGCAGCTGTTCGAGGGCCTGGACTCCACCATCACCGGCCTGGGCCGTACGACGATCCCGATTCTTCGGGAGAACCTCACCGAGACCGCAGGCGTCTGGAACCAGATCGCGAAGAACGCGGCCGCCGGGATCACCGAGATGGCCAAGACCGGGCTCCTGGACCAGATCCTCGCCGGGGCCACGGCCAACCTGAAGGTCTTCGAGAACACCCCGAAGCAGATCATCACGGCATTCGGTCAGCTGGCGGTCGCCGCGCAGCCCGCGTTCAACCAGCTGATGACGGGGGCCGCCGGCGCCATCAAGTCCTTCACGGACGGCATCGCCAAGTCGTTCGCGTCGGGCGGCCTCGAGCAGGCCATCACCACCGCGTTCGATCTGCTGTCGCAGCTGGGCGGCATCCTGGGCGACGCCCTGGGCGCGGTCGGCAACATCATGAAAGCCGCCTCCGACGCGGGCGGCCAGGCCCTGGCCGTGGTCGGCTCGCTGTTCGAGGAACTGCGCCGCATCACGGCCATGCCCGAGGTGCAGTCGGCCCTGCGCACGACCTTCGCCGCCATCGCACAGATCGCCGCCGCGATCGCCCCGGTGATCGGCTCCATCCTCCAGGCCGTCCTGCCCCTGGTGGCCGCGCTCGCCCCGGTGATCGCACAGATCGCGCAGGCACTGGGTCCGGCCCTGTCGCAGCTGGCGACCGCGCTCGGGGCCGCCCTGCTGCCGATCGTCGAGGCACTGAACCCGATTCTGTCCGTGCTAATGGACGCCATCGTGCAGGTGGTACAGGCGATCACGCCCCTGTTGCAGCCGCTCGGCGAGTACATCGGCCTGATCGTTCAGGCGCTGCTGCCCGCGCTACAGCCGCTCCTCGACATCGTCGTGCAGGTCGTCGACGTCCTCGTCGGCCCCCTCAACGAGATCATCCAGGCACTCATCCCCTACGCCGAGCTGTTCGGCGAGGTGATCGGGCAGGTGTTCGGCGCCCTCGAGCCGCTGATCGCGCCCCTGGTGGACATCGTCGGCTACCTCGCCGAGGTGTTCGCCGGCCTGTACGTGCAGATGGTGCAGACGTTCATCCAGGTCATCGTGCCGCTGCTGCCGGTGTTCACGGACCTGGTGGGCCTGGTCGTCACTCTGGCGCTGCAAGTGCTGTCCGCGCTGATGCCGTCGCTGGACGAGCTGATCGGGGCAGGCCTGCAACTGCTGGACGCGTTCCTGCCGCTGCTGCCGTCCCTCGCCGGGCTCGCAACACTGCTGCTCGAGCTGGCCGTTGCGGTGCTGCCGGTGATCCTGCCGCCGCTCATCAACCTCGCCGGGTTCCTGGTGTCCGGTCTGGCCTCGGGGATCTCGGCGGTCGTCGGCTGGGTGGCATCGCTCGTGACATGGCTGCGAGAGAACCTGGGGCCGGCGTTCCGGTGGCTCAACGACGAGGTGATCCAGCCCGTTTGGCGCGGGATCCAGGAGGCCATCCGGGTCGCGTGGGAGCAGGGCATCCGGCCCGTGTTCCGTTTCATCCGGGACGGGGTGGCCGGTGTCGGCACGGCGATGCGGAACGCCCGCGACAAGGTGATCAAGCCGGTCTGGGACGCGATCGTCTCCATCGTGGTCGGCGCCTACGACAAGGGCATCCGGCCCGCGTTCGACGCCCTGAAGACGGCGGTCGGCAAGGTGTCGGGCGCCTTCGACGACGCACGCAAGGCGATCAAGACCGCGTGGGACAAGCTCGAGGGCATCGCTAAGAAGCCCGTCTCCTTCGTGATCAATACTGTGTACAACCGCGGGATCGTCGCGGTCTGGAACAAGATCGCGAGTGCCTTCGGTGCTCCGGAGCTCAAGGAGTTCCACCCCAAGGGATTCGCGCGCGGCGGTGTGTGGAACAGCATCCTGCCCGGCTACACCCCGGGACGGGACGTCCACCGCTTCGTCAGCCCGACTGGCGGCGCCCTCGATCTCTCGGGCGGTGAGTCGATCTTCCGTCCTGAGTTCACGAGGGCGGTCGGCAGCAAGTTCGTCAACGGCATGAACTACCTGGCCCGCTCTGGCGGCGCGGCCCGCATCCGCGAAGCGCTCGCGCCCGTCCTCGGCGGCAACCCTCGTACTCCGACCGACCGTTCACTGCGCTACGCCGGCGGTGGGATCTACCCTCACCAGGCGTTCGCCGACGGCGGGATCTTCGGCTGGATCGGCGACGCGGCATCCACGGTGGCCGGCGCCGGGTCGGCGGTCTGGAACAAGGTGAAGGAGGGCGCAAGCTGGCTGGCCGACACGCTCGAGGCGTCGGCCCGGGCCGGTGTCAACGCGGTCGTCGACCCGATCCTGAAGTCCTTCCCCGGGATGGACACCTCGATCGGCCAGCTGATCCGCCACATCCCCGACAAGATCCTCGACGCGCTGTTCGGATACTCAGAGAGCGCGGACAAGAAGGGTGCGGGCGGCATCGGCGGGCCGCGGATCCAGGCCGCGCTGACATGGGCGAAGAAGCAGGACGGCAAGCCCTACCTGTGGGGCGGCGTCGGCCCGCAGGGATTCGACTGCTCCGGCCTCATGGGTGCGATCGAGAACGTCATCCGTGGCGTCACGCCGAACAGCCGACGCTGGGCGACGGGCGCGTTCAGCGGCAAGACGGCACCGCCGGGCTGGGTGTATCACGGCGACTCGGCGTTCCGCGTCGGCATCACCAACCGGGGTGTCGGCCACACGGCGGGAACGCTGGGCAAGACCGCGGTGGAGAGCCGCGGCGGCGACGGCGTGGTCATCGGCAAGGGCGCCCGCGGCTACAACAGCTCGCTGTTCACCGACTGGTACGGCTTCCAGCCCGGCAAGTACGACCAGGGCGGCTGGCTGCAACCCGGCTGGAACTTCAACGGCCTCGGCACCCCCGAGCCGGTCCTCACCCCGCACCAGCTGCGCACCCTCGAGGGCGCGGCCGCGGTCGGCGTCGCGGCCGGGCAGGGCAGCTCCGTCACGTACGAGATCAACGCCCGCACGGCGGACTTCACGGTGGCCGACCTCGAGCGCGTACAACGCGTCCAGGAGGCCAGAGCACGGGTGGGGAGGCCGCGCTAACGGCAGGCCAGGAAAGGGCCGGGCGTGCGCTGGGCGGGAGGGGCGGATATCCGTCCCTCCCGCCTACTCCGGGGGCCGGTTGTAGCTGTCGAGGGTCGCCTTTGCGGTCGACGCGTCCATGAGTCGCAGTTCCCACGGTCCGGTGTTCACGTCGAACTCCTTCCCGAACCCGACCCACTTGCCTGCCATGCGGCGCCCGGTGGGCTCCACGAGCATCTGTAGCGCCCCGAAGTAGCGGGCGCCCCGGTAGTAGCCCTCAGTGGCCGTCTGCTCGGTCCAGGTGCCCGTGACGGTGCCGCCCTCAAGCTGGAGATCGAGGGTCAGTGGACTGTCCGGGTTGAGGGAGGCATTCGGCAGGCTCCGGCCCGTGATCCGGTTGCCGTGCTGGAGGAGCACGACGTAGTGCTTGCCGGTGAAGACTTCGTTGCCCCGGCCGCTGGAGACGAACTCGTACGTCGACAGCCACACGCCGGAGTAGTTGCCGTGCGGCGCGGCCTGGGTGCTCGAGGCAGGGCCGGCCGCGGGGATGCCGACGGGCGAGTCCTCGAGGTCGTGTCCGCCGTGGCCGTCGTCGGCGACGCGGGCGAGGACGGGGGAGGGGAAGCCGAGGGAGTCGATCGGCAGCCCGGTCACGGCCTCCAGGGCGCGCGCGTACACCGGGCGGGGGGCTCCGGTGGCGCCGCTCTCCCAGCGCTGTACGAGCCGCTTGCTGGCGTCGTTGGGGGAACCCGCTCGCTCTCCGGCATCGCGGATCGCGCGGGCGAACTCGTCCTGACTCAGGAGCAGCCCCATACGGACCGCCCGAAGGGTGCTGTTCGGTGTCGTCATGTGATCAACGGTAGACGCTCAAGCCGCGGAATGACACCGAAATGACGCCCCTAGCGTCGTCGCTATGACGTCGCATCCGTCGTCGCGCAACGCGGCGCAACGAGGCGAACGTGACCAGTGACGAAAGCCCCGGCAGCCGCGCTAACGGCCCCGGGGCGTTGGCCGACTGGTTGGAGTCGACATGGCCGAGAGTACGCAGACCCCCGCCGCCGTACGCAACCCTTCCGCGTACGGCTGGTGCGCGTGGCACGAGAACTACGCCCGAGGCGTGCGGCTCATCCGGGTCATCGAGCAAGGCTCCGGACCGAGCCCCGCGCTGTTCGCCTGCCCGTCGTGCCGCATGGCGTACGACCTGGTCCCGCTGGACGACCAGTCGTGAGGAGCACGGCCGGGGTGAGGCCCGGCGAGGGTGCTGCGCAGGCCGCGTACCGGCGGCTGATCGTGCACGGGGCGTCGTGCCCCACATGCCTGACTGTGGACGAGGCAGGCAAGAATGCCAATCTCCACTGCGGCGCAGGCGCTCAGGCGTACGAGGCGTACCGGCGCGCCCGGCGTGGCCTGGCATAGCGTCCCCGTAGACCCCGCACCGGCCAATAACGCTCCCCAGGCGAGGCCGGGAACGGGAACGGCCCCCGAGGAGTGTTCCTCGGGGGCCGTCTGCCGCGGTCAGTTCTGCGGGTGGCCGCGGTCCTTGACCCACCAACCGCACGTGGCGCAGTAGTCGTAGGTCGCGGCGAGGAGGCGTCGGATCATGGCTTGGTCACCTCCCCGGTGATGTGGATGTGGGTGCGGTTCGGGGTGTCGGGGGCGGCGCTGGTGTAGATCAACATCCCCTTCTGGGCGCCCTTGAGAGGGGTCACGCTCAACAGCTCGTGACCTGCGCATTGGCGGCAGGAGGGGCGCTCTTCCCCCGGTGGGGGAGCGGGGTTAGCTGTACGGCGCACGGACCGCCACAGTGCGACCGTCCCCGCGACGACCACGAGGAGCACGCCGACCGCCTCGTCGACGGCGAACGCCACGGCGACCACGACCCCCGCGAGGACGATCAGGACGCATGCGCCGGCCGCCCGCGATGACTCCTCCGGCTGTTCGGCCGGGGCCCGCTTCTTCCGGCCCATCACACGGCCCGGTACACGGTGTCGCCGATCCAGTTCGCGGCGAGCGCGAGTGGCACCGCGGCGAAGCCCGCGACCCCGGCCGAGGTGCCGAGGGTGATGCCGCACCAGGCGCCGCGCTTCAGCACGCTGCGCTCTTCGTCGCTGGCCTTCTTCACGGCCGCGAGGAACCCGGCGGTGAGGATGAGCACCACGCAGTTCCCGGGGGTGGACAGCGGGACGAACGTCTTCGCCGCCGAGAGCTGACCGGTCTGCTCGCCGACGCCCCACAGCAGGGCTGCGTCGCCGAGCCAGTTGGACAGGCCGAGGACGGCGCTGGAAGCGGTGCCGATGAGTCCGGCGACGCCGAGGGTGGTGAGGGCTCCGTAGCACCAGGACAGCAGCCACGGCAGCAGCTTCGCGGCGTGCTTCACGGGGTCCTTGAGCAGCTGCTTGCGGCCGGGCCACCACTTGGTGATGTCCCAGACGAGGAGGCAGATTCCGACGGTGACGCCGCCGAGCGTTACGTAGTTCACGGGTGGTCCTTCAGCGGACGATGGCCGCGCCGAGCGCGGCGAGGGTGAGGATGAGGGCGCCCGTGCCGAGGACGGGTGGCACGGCACGGGGCGCCACGCCCGCCAGCACGGAGAGGCTGGCGAGCGCGGCGAGGGCGAAGAACACAGCGGCCCGCACGGCTACGTCCGGGCGAAGGTGCGCTCGCGGATGGTGTCGGCGGTCGCGTGGATCGCGGCGCGAGCGGCGGCCACGTTCTGCGCCTCCGTGTCGGGGCCGTTGCAGACCTCGCGGAGGACGGCGAGCGATGCGCGCATTGGCGCATCGAGCCGCAACACGAGGGCCTTGCCGCCTGCCACATCGGGCGCTGCATCCGGGGTCGCCGCGGTGGGTGCCGGCGGGGGCGCGTCGAGGAGGTCTCTGCGTACGGTCTCGCGGGAGACACCGAGCTCATCGGCGATCTTCGGCACGGGCATGTGGAGGCTGGCGAGGTGGGCGACGACGATGCGGCGCACCTCGCGGGACATGGCAGCCATCACGCACCACCCCCGGCGCGGCGGGGGCCGTTGGTCGTCTTCGCAAGTAGGAGGCCGTACGCCATGCGTTGCTTGCGTGCGGCCTCGTCCGTTGCCGACTCGCGGCCGGCGTACTGCCGCACGGCCAGCTCGCGGTCGTCGCCGGGGAGGAGGCTGCGGAGGAACTCGCGGGCGTCCATCAGTGCTCACCCCCGGCGAGGATCGCGGTCAGCTCGTCGGCGAGGGCGCGCAGCCGGTCCGCGTAGGTGTCGAGCGTGGCGGCCAGGTCGTACAGAGCGACCGGGGTCAGTACCCGTCCGGGCGGGTACACCGAGACGCCGACCGTGGGGCCGCCGAGCTCGGGCCCGGCGACCGTCGTGAACGGGCACTGTGCCAGGCCCGCCGCGAGGACCTCGGCGCCGAGGAAGCCGAGGACGATGTCCGGGCCCTTGTGGACGATGTCGACGCGGTGGCCGGGCTGTTGGCCGTCGTGTCCGGTGCACCATGACGGCTCGGGGACCGTCACGTTTCCGTGGTCGACGGTGGACAGGGTGATCGTGCGGGGCGCGGTCATCGTCCCGCCTCCGCAACCGCGGCCAAGCCCTCGAGCCGGTCCGCGAACTCCCGCAGCTTCGCCGCCTCCTGGCGGGCCTGGCCGGGGGTGAGGTCCGACTCGCAGAACCCGATGACCTCCGAGCGCTTCTCGAAGGCGAGCAGTCGCGCGTTCACGTACGGGGACTCTCCTCCGGGCACCGTGACCTCGAGGGCCACGCCCTGGTGGTCGTCGTGCTCACCTCGCTCGATGCACCAGGCGTAGGCCTGGCACCGACGCTTGGCGTGGATCGCGTCCGCCACCTCCGCGTACGCGGCTCTCGGGTCCGCCTCGCCCTCGACGTAGGCCTCGAGGTCGCGGACCCAAGCCGTCAGCTTGGGCGAGGCGCCCTCGAGCATCTGCGCGTGCAGGGCCCGCATGTGCTCGAGGAAGTCAGCCACGCTCTCGATGACCCGGGCCGCGCCGGCGGAGTCGAGGGCCACGCCCTCCCCGCCCGCATCGAACCCGAAGCTGACGCCCACGGACTCGCTGTTCGCGTACAGCTCGGCGGACAACAGCGGCCCTGTGCCGCTCATCCCTGCCGGTACCGGGAGCGTCGCCGGAGCGCTCGAGTGCTCCGTGAACGTGCTGTCCGCGGTACGCCGCTCAACGCACAAGCCCGGGGCGCAGAACGGGAAGTGGCCGGTGTCGTCATCCGAGACCGGGTGCGCGGCGGGCCGCTCGCTGTCGGCGAGGAACGCGGACACGACGGGGAACTGTGCGTCGACGGACCGGCGGACGGCTTCCCGCTCCTCAGCCTCGAGGGCTTGGCCCACGGTGATGTTCGCCCGTGTACGGGTCACGTCCGGGTTGGTCACGGCCGCGTCCGCACTGGCGAGGACCTCGCCGAGGGACGCGGGGAAGGTCTGTACGGTGGTGCTCATGGTCTGGACTCCTTGATCAGGATGGGTCTGGATCAAGGCGCCGTTCGGTGTTACCGCACCGGACGGCGCTGCCCGCGTCTCACGCGCGTCTCACAAACTGCGCGGAAGAGACGGGAAAAGGAGCCTCTAACCTGATCTACTGGCGACTGTTCCGGGCTGTATGGAATCCCCGGAAGTCCTTCAGATCACTACGGATCAGAAGGTTGCAGGTTCGAATCCTGCCGAGTGCACATGAAATGAGAGGCCCCGGAGAGATCCGGGGCCTCTCGCGTTGTCCGGGGTGGGTTCGCGGTACGGGAGGGGTGCTGATGGAGGGTGGGATCGGTAGAGCGGGGGTCGTCGGGGTGATGCTGGCCGCGCTGGTGGGTTGCGGGGG
>NZ_JABERD010000185.1 GCF_013044505.1 Streptomyces sp. S3(2020)
CAGCGCCCACAGCGCGAGCCCGCCCCACAGGCAGCGGCTCCACAGCCCCCGCCGACGTACCCCCGGATCCGGCCGGGCCTGTGGAGCCGCTGCCTGTGGGGCGGGCTCGCGCTGTGGGCGCTGACCGCGCTCGTCACGTACGCCACCAGGAACACGACCCTGCTGCCGACCCTGATCCTGCTCGGCAGCTTCCTGGTGCCGGTGACCTTCGTGCTGTGGGCGTACGAGCGGCACGGCCGGGACCTCGGTGTCGGCGTGATCCTGGGCTGCTTCCTGACGGGCGGCACGCTGGGGGTGCTCGGCGCGTCGGTGATGGAGTACTACCTGCTGCACCCGTCCCTGTGGATGTTCGTCGGCGTCGGCCTCATCGAGGAGGCGGTGAAGCTGGGCGCGCTGATGTTCCTGGTGCGGCGACAGCCGCGCCTGCGCGGCATGCGGGCCGGACTCGTCCTCGGCGCGACCGTCGGATTCGGCTTCGCGGCCCTGGAGAGCGCAGGGTACGCCTTCAACGCCGCCGTCTCCACGAAGGGGATCGACCTCCGGGCCCTGTTGCAGACCGAGCTCCTGCGCGGGGTGCTCGCCCCCTTCGGACACGGACTGTGGACGGCGATCGCCGGTGGCGTGCTGCTGTCGTACCGCAGGCCGAGCGGCCGCTTCCGCTTCGCCGGGCCCGTGATCGGCACGTACGTCGGCGTCTCGCTGCTGCACGCCCTGTGGGACTCGACACACGGCATCGCGCTGTGGTTGGTGGCGCGGCTGGCGAGCACCCGTCCGGACAGGGACCTGTTCGCCGAGGGGTACCTGCCGCACCCCACCGACCAGCAGCAACATCTGTTCATGGTGCTCTCGGTCGGGCTCATGGTGCTCGTGTCGCTGTTCGGCGTCGCGTGGGTGCGGGCGCTGGCGCGACGGGACCCTTCTTGGAGAAATACCCCCTAGGGGTATAGTGTGGGTTACGGACCACATCCCTCGACGAGGAGAACGACATGAGCGCCCAGACCGACACCCAGGGTTCCGTCACCACCGTCTACAAGGTGAGCGGGATGAGCTGTGGACACTGTGAGGGCTCCGTGTCCGGCGAGATCTCCGAGATCGCGGGCGTGACCTCGGTGAAGGCGGTCGCGTCCACCGGTGAGGTCACCGTGGTGTCCGAGGCCGCGCTCGACGAGGAGGCGGTACGGGCGGCCGTGGACGAGGCCGGGTTCGAGCTCGTCGGTCGCGCCTGAGAAGGTCGCGGCAGAGAAGGTCGCGGCAGGGAGTGCCACGATGGGCCGTCGAGCGACTGCGGCACCATCGTGGCTTGTCGCGCAGTTCCCCGCGCCCCTAGGCACACCGGCGGGCCGCAGCTCCATGGAGTACGGATATGACCACCACCGAGGTCGAGCTCGTCATCGGCGGGATGACCTGCGCCTCCTGCGCGGCCCGCGTGGAGAAGAAGCTCAATCGGATGGACGGGGTCACCGCCACGGTGAACTACGCCACCGAGAAGGCGAAGGTCACCTTCACCGAGGGCGTCGGGGTCGCCGATCTGATCGCCACGGTGGTGAAGACCGGGTACACCGCGCAGGAACCGGCGCCGCCCCGGGAGGAAGCGACGGACGAGGACCCGGAGTTGACGTCGCTACGGCAGCGTCTCGTCGTCGCCGCCCTGCTCGCCGTCCCCGTCGTCCTGCTCTCGATGGTCCCGGCCCTTCAGTTCGACAATTGGCAGTGGCTCGCGCTCACCCTCGCCTCCCCCGTCGTCGTCTGGGGCGGACTGCCCTTCCACAAGGCCGCCTGGACCAACGCCCGGCACGCCGCGGCCACCATGGACACCCTGGTCTCGCTGGGCACGCTGGCCGCGTTCGGCTGGTCCCTGTGGGCGCTGTTCTTCGGGGACGCGGGCATGGCAGGCATGAAGGACGAGTTCACGTTCACCGTCTCCCGCGCGCAGGGCGCCTCGACCATCTATCTCGAAGTGGCCGCCGGGGTCACCGTGTTCATCCTGCTCGGGCGCTATCTGGAGGCCCGTTCCAAGCGGCGCGCGGGGGCGGCGCTCCGGGCACTGATGGAGCTGGGCGCCAAGGACGTGGCCGTGCTGCGGGCCGGGCGCGAGGCGCGGATCCCGGTGGGCCGGCTGGCGGTCGGGGACCGGTTCGTCGTACGGCCCGGGGAGAAGGTCGCCACCGACGGCACGGTCGTCGAGGGGACCTCCGCGGTGGACGCGTCGATGCTGACCGGGGAGTCGGTACCGGTGGACGTGACCGTCGGCGACAGCGTCGCCGGGGCCACCGTCAACGCCGGCGGGCGGCTCGTCGTGGCGGCCACGCGCGTGGGCGCCGACACGCAGCTCGCGCGGATGGCGAAGCTCGTCGAGGAGGCGCAGAACGGCAAGGCCGAGGTGCAGCGGCTAGCCGACCGGATCTCCGCCGTGTTCGTACCGGCGGTCGTCCTGATCGCCGTCGCCACCTTCGGGGCCTGGCTGGGCCTCACCGGGGACACGGTCGCCGCGTTCACCGCGGCCGTAGCCGTGCTGATCATCGCCTGCCCGTGCGCGCTGGGACTGGCCACGCCGACCGCGCTGATGGTCGGGACGGGGCGCGGGGCGCAGCTGGGCATCCTCATCAGGGGGCCCGAGGTCCTGGAGTCCACGCGCCGGGTCGACACCGTCGTGCTCGACAAGACCGGCACGGTGACCACCGGACGCATGACCCTCCAGGAGGTGCACGCCGTCGAGGGCACCGACGAGAAGCAGGTGCTGCGGCTCGCGGGCGCCCTGGAGCACGCCTCCGAGCACCCCGTCGCCCGGGCGGTCGCGGCCGGTGCCGAGGAGCGGGTCGGGCCGCTGCCGGAGGTCGAGGGGCTCGAGAACGTGCCCGGGCGGGGCGTGCGTGGGCGCGTGGAGGGCCGTGACGTGGCCGTGGGGCGTCTTTACGACGTGCTGCCGCAGGAGTTGGCCCGGATCAAGGAAGAGGCCGAGAGCGGCGGCCGTACGGCCGTGGTGGTCGGCTGGGACGGGGTGGCACGGGGTGTCGTGGCCGTCGCGGACGCGGTGAAGGAGACCAGCGCCGAGGCGGTGCGGGAGCTGCGGGCGCTCGGGCTGACACCGGTGCTGCTGACCGGGGACAACCGGACGGTGGCGCAGGCGGTGGCCGGGCGGGTCGGGATCGAGCGGGTCGTCGCCGAGGTGCTGCCCGAGGACAAGGTCGACGTCGTACGGCGGCTGCGGGCCGAGGGGCGGGTCGTGGCCATGGTCGGGGACGGGGTCAACGACGCGGCCGCGCTCGCCACCGCGGATCTGGGGCTCGCCATGGGGACGGGGACGGACGCGGCGATCGAGGCGAGTGATCTGACGCTGGTGCGCGGGGATCTTCGGGTGGCCGCGGACGCGATCCGGCTGTCGCGGCGGACGCTGGCCACGATCAAGGGCAATCTCGTGTGGGCGTTCGGCTACAACGTGGCGGCGCTGCCGCTGGCCGCGGCGGGGCTTCTGAACCCGATGATCGCGGGTGCCGCCATGGCGTTCTCCTCGGTCTTCGTGGTGACGAACAGCCTGCGTCTGCGCGCATTCCGTTGAGGGACCCCTCTGGAGTCCGGCGCGCCACTCACATAAGCTCTTCACAAGGCTCGCGCATCATCCTTACGCTTGGGCCTCGATCGACGTATCGGCCCTCTTGCGTATCTAACGGACATATGCGAGAGACGCAGATCACAGTGATGTGAAGGTAACCATCGAAGGGGTTCGAAGGTCTAAGTTGACGATGTCAGGACCGCGTCTTGGGGGGCGCATCCTGGCATCTGGGGATGTCTTGGGGGACTTCCTCAGAGATGCGTTGCCGGGGCACGTCCCTCGGGAAGCTTTGAGCGGCCCTCCCGACCGTGTCCCGGCAGATCGCACACAGGAGTAGTACGGCAAATTCTGCTCGTTCTGCTCAACGGCAGTACCTGGCAACACCTGGCAGTACCGAAAGACAGCGAATTCAGGCGCTCGTCTCTCAGACGCCCGGCCGGATCCCGTGGGGGGAATCCGCACCGGGACATGGGAAGGCGCCCTGGTCGTCGGCCCGTGGGGGGACTGGCGCTGGGGCGCCTTCTCCCATCTGCGCTCATATGCGGACAACGGACACACGAAGGCCCCGCACACCCTCAGGCGTACGGGGCCCTGCGACATCACGCCTGGACACAGCGGGACACCACCGAAGCGGCGCCCCCACCAGCAGGTGTCAGCGTTCCTCGACCGGGACGAAGTCTCGCTCGACGACGCCCGCGGCAGCGTCCACCCGGGGGACAAACCCCCGGACCCCCGGCCGTAGCCACCGCGACCCGCATGCAAACGAGCCCAAGCGGTGACCGCGACACCGAGGGATACTCCTCCGGCGACGGGCACACACCGAAGCGGCGCCCCCCACCGGCAGGTGTCAGCGTTCCTCGACCGGGACGAAGTCTCGCTCGACGACGCCCGTGTAGATCTGGCGGGGGCGGCCGATGCGGGAGCCGGGCTCCTTGATCATTTCGTGCCACTGGGCGATCCAGCCGGGGAGCCGGCCGAGGGCGAAGAGGACCGTGAACATCTCGGTCGGGAAGCCCATGGCGCGGTAGATCAGGCCGGTGTAGAAGTCGACGTTCGGGTAGAGGTTGCGCGAGACGAAGTACTCGTCGGAGAGCGCGTGCTCCTCCAGCTTCAGCGCGATGTCCAGCAGCGCGTCGTCCTTGCCGAGGGCCGAGAGGACGTCGTGCGCGGCAGCCTTGATGATCTTCGCGCGCGGGTCGAAGGACTTGTACACCCGGTGGCCGAAGCCCATCAGGCGGACGCCGTCCTCCTTGTTCTTCACCTTGCGGATGAAGGAGTCGACGTCGCCGCCGTTGGCCTGGATGCCTTCGAGCATCTCCAGGACGGACTGGTTGGCGCCACCGTGCAGCGGGCCCCACAGGGCGGAGATGCCTGCGGAGATCGACGCGAACATGTTCGCCTGCGAGGACCCGACCAGACGGACCGTCGACGTCGAACAGTTCTGCTCGTGGTCGGCGTGCAGGATGAGGAGCTTGTCCAGGGCCGAGACGACGACCGGGTCGAGCTCGTACTCCTGCGCCGGGACCGAGAAGGTCATCCGCAGGAAGTTCTCGACGTAACCGAGGTCGTTGCGCGGGTAGACGAACGGGTGACCGATCGACTTCTTGTACGCGTACGCCGCGATCGTCGGAAGCTTGGCGAGGAGGCGGATCGTCGAGAGGTTGCGCTGGTTCTCGTCGAAGGGGTTGTGGCTGTCCTGGTAGAAGGTGGACAGCGCGGAGACGACCGAGGACAGCATCGCCATCGGGTGGGCGTCGCGCGGGAAGCCACGGTAGAAGTTCTTGACGTCCTCGTGCAGCAGGGTGTGCTGCGTGATCTCGTTCTTGAACGAGGTGAGTTCGTCGACGGTCGGCAGCTCGCCGTTGATCAGCAGGTAGGCGACCTCCAGGAAGGTGGAGCGCTCGGCCAGCTGCTCGATCGGGTAGCCGCGGTAGCGGAGGATGCCCGCCTCGCCGTCGAGGTAGGTGACGGCGGATTTATAGGCCGCGGTGTTCCCGTAGCCACTGTCCAGTGTCACCAGACCGGTCTGGGCGCGGAGCTTGCCGATGTCGAAGCCCTTGTCGCCGACGGTGCTGTCGATCACCGGGTAGGTGTACTCGCCGTCGCCGTACCGCAGTACTACTGAGTTGTCGCTCACGTCTTCCCTCACCCGACGTTGTGCCTCATCTTCGAGGTTGCCCTGACTGTCTCTACCATCCCCCATTTGGCGCAGGAGAGTGCACTCGGGGTCGGCCATTGGGCTAATTGGCGGCACTCAGTGCCGCCAGCTTGCCCATCCTGCCCCTCCTCGCCCGGTTCCGGAAGGGCTCTGTGACCTTCATGACTCATTTGATCGATCATTTTTTCCACTGAGTCTGAAATCGAGGGCCGTGCACCGCCGCCCCGCCGACACCGTGCGCACCGCCTGACCGATCGCCTTGCGCGAACCGACGAGGACGACCAGCCTCTTGGCCCGGGTGACCGCCGTGTAGAGCAGATTCCGTTGAAGCATCATCCATGCTCCCGTGGTGACGGGGATCACCACGGCGGGATATTCACTGCCCTGGGAACGGTGAATGGTCACCGCGTACGCGTGGGCCAGTTCGTCCAGTTCATCGAATTCGTAGGGAACCTCCTCGTCCTCGTCCGTCAACACCGTGAGCCGCTGTTCGACCGGGTCGAGCGAGGTGACGACGCCCACGGTGCCGTTGAAGACGCCGTTCTCGCCCTTCTCGTAGTTGTTGCGGATCTGGGTGACCTTGTCGCCGACGCGGAAGACCCGCCCGCCGAACCGCTTCTCCGGGACATCGGGGCGACCGGGCGTGATGGCTTGCTGCAACAGGCCGTTGAGGTTTCCGGCGCCGGCGGGGCCGCGGTGCATGGGGGCGAGGACCTGGACGTCGCGGCGCGGGTCGAGTCCGAACTTGGCCGGAATTCGCCGGGCCGCCACGTCGACCGTGAGCCGGCCCGCCTCCTCGGTGTCGTCCTCGACGAAGAGGAAGAAGTCCTTCATGCCGTCGGTGAGGGGGTGCTGCCCGGAGTTGATCCGGTGGGCGTTGGTGACCACACCGGACTGCTGGGCCTGACGGAACACGCGCGTGAGGCGCACGGCGGGGATGGGGCCGCCGTCGGCGAGCAGGTCGCGGAGGACCTCGCCGGCCCCGACGCTGGGGAGCTGGTCGACATCCCCGACGAACAGCAGGTGCGCCCCGGGAGGCACCGCCTTCACCAGCTTGTTGGCGAGCAGCAGGTCCAGCATCGACGCCTCGTCCACCACCACCAGGTCCGCCTGAAGGGGGCGGTCCTTGTCGTACGCCGCGTCGCCGCCCGGCTTCAGCTCCAGGAGGCGGTGGACGGTGGAGGCCTCGGCGCCGGTGAGTTCGGCGAGGCGTTTGGCGGCACGCCCCGTGGGGGCGGCGAGGACGACCCTGGCCTTCCTGGCGCGGGCCAGCTCCACGATCGAGCGGACCGTGAAGGACTTGCCGCAGCCGGGGCCGCCGGTGAGGACGGCGACCTTCTTGGTGAGCGCGAGCCTGACGGCGGCCTCCTGCTCGGGGGCGAGGTCGGTGCCGGTGCGGGCCCTGAGCCAACCGAGCGCCTTGTCCCACGCCACGTCACGGAAGGCCGGCATCCGGTCCTCGTCGGTGCGCAGGAGGCGCAGCAGCTGGGCGGAGAGGGAGAGTTCGGCGCGGTGGAAGGGGACGAGGTAGATCGCGGTGACGGGTTCCCCGTGCTCGCCGGGCACCTTCTCCCGTACGACACCGGGGTCCTCGCCGTCCTCCGACGGCTCGGCGAGTGCGGCGAGGCATTCGATGACGAGGCCGGTGTCGACCTGGAGGAGCTTCACCGCGTCGGCGATCAGCTTCTCCTCGGGGAGGTAGCAGTTGCCCTGGTCGGTGGCCTGCGAAAGGGCGTACTGGAGGCCCGCCTTGACGCGCTCCGGGCTGTCGTGCGGGATGCCGACGGACTGGGCGATCTTGTCGGCGGTGAGGAAGCCGATGCCCCAGACGTCGGCGGCGAGGCGGTAGGGCTGGTTCTTGACGACGGAGATGGAGGCGTCGCCGTACTTCTTGTAGATGCGGACCGCGATCGACGTCGACACCTCGACGGTCTGGAGGAAGAGCATGACCTCCTTGATCGCCTTCTGCTCCTCCCAGGCGTCGGCGATCTTCCTGGTCCGCTTCGGACCCAGCCCGGGGACCTCGATGAGCCGCTTCGGCTCCTCCTCGATGATCTGGAGGGTGTCCAGGCCGAAGTGCTGGGTGATGCGGTCGGCGAAGACGGGTCCGATGCCCTTGACGAGGCCCGAGCCGAGGTAGCGGCGGATGCCCTGGACGGTGGCCGGCAGGACCGTCGTGTAGTTCTCCACGGTGAACTGCTTGCCGTACTGCGGGTGCGAGCCCCAGCTCCCCTCCATCCGGAGGGACTCGCCGACCTGGGCGCCGAGGAGCGCTCCGACGACGGTGAGGAGGTCGCCGCCGCCCCTGCCCGTGTCGACCCGGGCGACCGTGTAGCCGTTCTCCTCGTTGGCGTACGTGATCCGCTCCAGGACGCCTTCGAGGACGGCGAGTCGCCGTTCGCCGGTCGGTGAGGAATGCGACGCCTGTGGGGACATGATCCGACGGTACCGGCCGGGACTGACAGGGCGGCGGGGCCATGGGTCGGCCCCTGCCCCGCGTGATCCCGCCCGCGAGATCACGCTCATCCGAGCACCGTTCATCACGATCGGATCTCGGGATGCCGGCAGGGGCTTGATTAACCTGCGTGTAATCGATTCCAATCCTCTACACACATCGATGTAATCGATTCCACGAGGAGGTGGAGCGGCGATGGCGAGCATCAAGGATGTCGCTGCCGAGGCGGGGGTCTCCGTCGCCACGGTGTCGCGCGTCCTGAACGACCATCCGTCGGTCAGCGAGGACGCGCGCACCCGGGTGCTGGCCGCCGTCGAGGCGCTGGGCTACCGCCCGAACGCCGTCGCCCGTTCCCTGCGCACCGACCAGACCCGCACCCTCGGGCTGGTCATCAGCGACGTGATGAACCCGTACTTCACCGAGCTGGCCCGCTCCGTCGAGGAGGAGGCCCGCGCCCTGGGGTACAGCGTCATCATCGGCAACGCCGACGAACGTCCCGACCTCCAGGACCACCACGTACGGACCCTCCTCGACCGCCGTATCGACGGACTCCTCGTCTCCCCCACCGACGGCGGCTCCCCGCTGATGCTGGACGCCGCGCGCGCGGGGACGCCGATGGTCTTCGTGGACCGGTGGATCCCCGGCGTCGACGTGCCCGTCGTCCGATCCGACGGGCGGGACGCCGTGCGCGATCTCGTCGCGCATCTGCACGCGCTCGGGCACCGGCGGCTCGCCATCATCGCGGGGCCCGCCGCCACCACCACCGGCCGTGAGCGGGTGGAGGCCTTCAGGGAGGCACTCCAGGCGTACGGTCTCGAACTCCCCGACGCCTACATAGGGCAGGGCGACTTCCAGGCCGAGAGCGGGCGCCGGGTCACCGAGGGCTTCCTCGACCTGCCCGAGCCGCCCGAGGTCGTGTTCGCGGCCGACAACCTGATGGCGCTCGGCGCCCTGGACGCCGTACGCGCGCGTGGGCTGCGGGTTCCCGAGGACATCGCGCTCGCCGCGTTCGACGACATCCCGTGGTTCGTGCACACCGATCCGCCGATCACCGCGGTCGCCCAGCCCACGGGCGAGCTGGGCCGCGCCGCCGTGCGCGCACTCGTCGACCGCATCGAGGGACGGCCTCCGCAGTCCGTCACCCTCCCCGCCCGTCTCGTCGTACGCCGCTCGTGCGGCGAGAACCCGGCATCCCCGGAACCGTCGGCCTCCCCGGAGCCGGCCCCCGCACAGAACAGGAGCCAGTCGTGAGCAACCAGGACGAGTTGCTGCGCATCGAGGGCATCAGGAAGACCTTCCCCGGCGTGGTCGCGCTGGACGGCGTCGACTTCGATCTGCGCCGCGGCGAGGTGCATGTCCTCCTCGGTGAGAACGGCGCGGGCAAGAGCACCCTCATCAAGATGCTCTCCGGCGCCTACACTCCCGATGGCGGGCGGATCCTGGCCGGGGCCGAGGAGGTGCGCATCCATGGTGCGCAGGACTCCGAGCGCCTCGGGATCGCCACCATCTACCAGGAGTTCAACCTCGTTCCCGACCTCACCGTCGCCGAGAACATCTTCCTGGGCCGCCAGCCGCGCCGCTTCGGCATGATCGACCGCAAGAGGATGGAGGCCGACGCCGAGGTGCTGCTGAAGCGCGTCGGGGTCAGTGTCTCGCCACGCGCGCGTGTGCGTGAACTCGGTATCGCCCGCCTCCAGATGGTCGAGATCGCCAAGGCGCTCAGCCTCGACGCGCGCGTACTGATCATGGACGAGCCGACCGCCGTGCTCACCTCCGAGGAGGTCGAGAAGCTCTTCGCCATCGTGCGCACACTGCGCGAGGACGGCGTCGGGATCGTCTTCATCACGCATCACCTCGACGAGATCGCCGCCCTCGGCGACCGGGTCACCGTCATCCGCGACGGCAGGTCCGTCGGACAGGTGCCCGCCTCCACCCCCGAGGACGAGCTCGTACGGCTCATGGTGGGGCGGTCGATCGAGCAGCAGTACCCGCGTGAAGTGCCCGAGAGGGGTGCCGCGTTGCTGTCGGTCGAGGGGCTCACGCGCGACGGCGTCTTCCATGACGTCAGCTTCGAGGTGCACGCCGGTGAGGTCGTCGGTGTCGCCGGGCTCGTGGGCGCCGGCCGTACCGAGGTCGTGCGGGCGGTCTTCGGGGCCGATCCGTACGACACGGGTGCCGTGAAGGTCTCCGGAGCCCCGCTGAAGGGCCATGACGTGGGGGCCGCCATGACGGCCGGCATCGGGCTGATCCCCGAGGACCGCAAGGGCCAGGGACTCGTCCTGGACGCGTCCGTCGAGGAGAACCTCGGGCTGGTGACGATGAAGGCCGCCTCTCGTGCCGGGCTCGTCGACCTCAAGGGCCAGCGGGAGGCCGCCGCCCGGATCGCCGAGCAGCTGGGCGTACGGATGGCCGGACTCCAGCAGCATGTGCGCACGCTCTCCGGCGGCAACCAGCAGAAGGTCGTCATCGGCAAGTGGCTCCTCGCGGACACCAAGGTACTGATCCTCGACGAGCCGACGCGCGGGATCGACGTCGGCGCCAAGGTCGAGATCTACCAGCTCATCAACGAACTGACGGCCGCGGGTGCCGCCGTTCTCATGATCTCCAGCGATCTGCCCGAGGTGCTCGGCATGAGCGACCGGGTCCTGGTCATGGCCCAGGGCCGGATCGCCGGTGAGCTTCCCGCGGCGGAAGCCACCCAGGACGCCGTCATGGCGCTCGCCGTCAGCAACCCCACCACCATCGAAACGGAGACCTCCCGTGGCCACTGACACGCTCAAGAGCACGACGGGCGCGAGTGGCGCCTCGGGGCTTCGCCGCCTCCTCCTCGACAACGGCGCGCTCACCGCGCTGATCGTCCTCGTCATCGCGATGTCGGCACTGTCCGGCGACTTCCTGACGACGGACAACCTGCTCAACGTCGGCGTCCAGGCGGCCGTGACCGCCATCCTCGCCTTCGGTGTGACCTTCGTGATCGTCTCGGCGGGCATCGACCTGTCGGTCGGCTCGGTCGCCGCCCTCTCCGCCACCGTCCTCGCCTGGAGCGCGACCTCGGAGGGCATGCCGGTCTTCCTGGCGGTCCTGCTCGCCGTCGCGACCGGCATAGCGTGCGGCCTGGTCAACGGCTTCCTCATCTCGTACGGGAAACTGCCGCCGTTCATCGCGACGCTCGCCATGCTGTCGGTGGCCCGCGGTCTGTCCCTGGTGATCTCGCAGGGCTCCCCCATCGCGTTCCCCGACTCGGTCTCGCACCTCGGTGACACGCTCGGCGGCTGGCTGCCGGTGCCGGTGCTCGTGATGGTGGTGATGGGGCTCATCACCGCGTTCGTGCTCGGCCGGACGTACATCGGACGCTCGATGTACGCGATCGGCGGCAACGAGGAGGCGGCCCGGCTCTCCGGTCTGCGGGTGAAGAAGCAGAAGCTCGCGATCTACGCCTTCTCCGGACTGTTCGCCGCGGCCGCGGGCATCGTGCTCGCCTCCAGGCTCTCCTCCGCGCAGCCGCAGGCGGCGCAGGGCTACGAGCTCGACGCGATCGCCGCCGTCGTCATCGGCGGCGCCTCGTTGGCCGGTGGCACGGGCAAGGCGTCCGGCACGCTGATCGGCGCGCTGATCCTGGCGGTGCTCAGGAACGGCCTCAACCTCCTGTCCGTGTCCGCCTTCTGGCAGCAGGTCGTCATCGGTGTCGTCATCGCGCTCGCCGTGCTCCTCGACACCGTGCGCCGCAAGGCCGGGACGACCCCGGTGACGGCGGGCGGGACCGGCAACAAGGGCAGGCAGGCGGCCACCTACCTCCTCGCCGCCGTGGTCGCGGCCGCGATCGTCGGGGCCACCTCCTTCCTGCACAGCGGCTCCTCGGAAGCGGCGAGGTCGCAGAAGATCGGGCTCTCCCTCTCCACCCTCAACAACCCGTTCTTCGTGTCCATCCGCGCCGGTGCGCAGGCCGAGGCGAAGAAGCTGGGCGTGGACCTGACCGTCACCGACGCGCAGAACGACGCCTCGCAGCAGGCCAACCAGCTGGAGAACTTCACCAGTTCGGGGCTCGGCACGATCATCGTCAACCCGGTGGACTCCGACGCGGTGACCCCGGCGGCGAAGGCCGTCAACAAGTCGGACATCCCGCTGGTGGCCGTCGACCGCGCGGTCAACAACGCGACCACCGCCGCGCTCGTCGCCTCCGACAACACCGCGGGCGGCAAGCTCGCCGCCCAGGCGCTCGCCGAGAAGCTGGGCGGCAAGGGCAGGATCGTGATCCTCCAGGGCATGGCCGGAACCTCCGCCAGCCGCGAGCGCGGCGCCGGTTTCACCGAGGGGCTCAAGGCCTACCCGGGTATCGAGGTCGTCGCCAAGCAGCCCGCCGACTGGGACCGCACCAAGGGCCTGGACGTCATGACCAACATGCTCCAGGCCAACCCGGACGTCTCCGGTGTCTTCGCGGAGAACGACGAGATGGCGCTCGGCGCGCTCAAGGCACTGGGTTCCAAGGCCGGGAAGTCCGTCCAGGTCATCGGCTTCGACGGAACCGACGACGGTCTCAAGGCCGTCAAGGCAGGCACGCTGTACGCGTCGGTGGCACAACAGCCGACGGAACTCGGCAGGATCGCCGTACAGAACGCGGTGAAGGCCGCCGAGGGCGAGAAGGTCGCGAAGTCGGTGATGGTGCCGGTGAAGGTGGTCACGAAGGAGAACGTGGCCGACTTCACGGGCTGAGACGGGCGGACGGGCGGCTCTCCTCGGGGAGCCGCCCGTCCGAAGTCGCTTACTAGGGGAGCAAATTCATGTACGACTACGACCTCCTGGTCGTAGGGTCGGCCAACGCCGACCTGGTGATCGGTGTCGAGCGCCGGCCGGGCGCCGGCGAGACCGTGCTCGGCTCCGACCTGGCCGTCCATCCGGGCGGCAAGGGCGCGAACCAGGCGGTCGCGGCCGCCCGCCTCGGCGCCCGTACGGCCCTGCTGGCCCGGGTCGGCGACGACGCGTACGGCCGGCTGCTGCTGGACTCGCAGCGCTCGTCCGGGGTCGACACGGTGGGTGTCCTGGTCGGCGGCGCGCCGACCGGGGTCGCGCTGATCACGGTGGACCCCTCGGGGGACAACAGCATCGTGGTCTCGCCGGGTGCCAACGGGCGGCTGACGCCGGGGGACGTGCGGGCCGCGGGGAGCCTGTTCCACGCCTCGCGGGTGGTCTCCGCGCAGTTGGAGATCCCGCTGGAGACGGTCGTGGAGGTCGTACGGAATCTGGCGCCGGACAGCCGTTTCGTGCTGAACCCGTCGCCGCCGCAGCCGCTGCCGACGGAGGTGCTGGCCGCCTGCGATCCGCTGATCGTCAACGAGCACGAGGCGAAGGTGATCCTCGGTGACGCGGCGGTGGGTGACTCGCCCGAGGACTGGGCGCGGATCCTGCTGGCGAAGGGGCCGCGGTCGGTGGTCGTGACGCTGGGGTCGCAGGGGGCGCTGGTGGCGACCTCCGAAGGGGTCTCCCGTATCCCGTCCGTGAAGGTGGACGCCGTGGACACGACGGGTGCGGGCGATGCCTTCACCGCGGCGCTGGCGTACCGGCTCGGTACCGGTGCCTCTCTGGCCGAGGCCGCGGCGTACGCGGCGCGGGTGGGAGCGGCCGCCGTCACGAAGGAGGGCGCCCAGGTGTCCTTCCCGACGGCGGCGGAGGTCGAAGCACTGTGAAGAAGGCGGGAATCCTCAACCGTCATCTCTCCGGCGCGCTCGCCGAGCTGGGGCACGGGGACGGGGTGCTGGTCTGCGATGCCGGTATGCCGATACCGGACGGCCCGCGCGTCGTCGACCTCGCCTTTAGGGCCGGGGTGCCGTCCTTCGCCGAGGTGGTGGAGGGGCTGCTGGCGGAGCTGGTGGTCGAGGGGGCCACGGCCGCGGCGGAGGTGCGGGAGGCGAATCCGGGGGCGGCGACGCTGCTGGACGGGCACTTCGGCGAGGGCGGTCTGGACTTCGTCCCGCACGAGCGGCTCAAGGAGCTGTCGGCGGGTGCCCGGTTGGTCGTGCGGACCGGCGAGGCACGGCCGTACGCGAATGTGCTGCTGCGCTGCGGAGTGTTCTTCTAGCCGGACAAGCCAGCCGGACAAGCTTCGAGGGGGCCTGGTCCGTCGACCAGGCCCCCTCGGGTTTCCCCTCCCGTATCAGAACCCCCGCGATCCCCCCAGATCCCCTCCCCAGAAGTCCTGATGCCAAGTACGACCCGCGAGGTGGGGGGAGGGTTGCACGGTTTCTCAAGATTTTTTCACGGGGCCGCCGCCCGGCCCGGAGTGGACGCAGTGCCACACGCCTGTGGACTCTCCGCTGACGACGGCCGCGAGGCGCGCATCGCATTCTGATCGGGCTGTTCCGCACAACTCCCCAACCCCTGATCGGCGAGTAGGAGGGACCCACGGGACGATGCCCCGTACCGGTACGGGGGCCGGTACGGGGCATCGGGTGAGGCGTTGCCCGCTCGCTACTTCAGGGTGTGCTCCACGAACCGTGCCGCCGTCTCCGCCAGCAGTTCGCGGCCGTCCCCGGCCCACAGCTCGTCGTTGAAGAGCTCGACCTCGATGGCGCCCGTGTAGCCGGCCGCCTCGACGTGGCCCTGCCACTCGCGCATGTCGATCGCGCCGTCGCCGATCTGGCCGCGGCCGTTGAGGACGCCCTCGGGCAGCGGGGTGGTCCAGTCGGCGAGTTGGAAGGTGTGGATACGGCCGCCCGCGCCCGCCCGGGCGATCTGCGCGGGAGCGTTGTCGTCCCACCAGATGTGGTACGTGTCGACCGTGACGCCGACCTGATGCGCGGGGAAGCGTTCCGCGAGGTCCAGCGCCTGCGTGAGCGTGGAGACCACGCAGCGGTCGGAGGCGTACATCGGGTGCAGCGGCTCGATGGCCAGCCGCACGCCGCGCTCCTCCGCGTACGGGCCGAGGACCGCGAGGGCGTCCGCGATGCGTTCACGGGCGCCGTGCAGGTCCTTGGAGCCGGCCGGCAGGCCGCCGGAGACCAGGACCAGGGTGTCCGTGCCGAGCGTCGCCGCCTCGTCGACGGCACGGCGGTTGTCGTCCAGGGCCGTGGCGCGCTCGGCCGCGTCGATCGCCGTGAAGAAGCCGCCGCGGCACAGCGTGGTGACGGTCAGACCCGCGTCACGGACCAGCTTGGCCGTCGCCTCCAGGCCGTACGTCTGGACGGGCTCCCGCCACAGGCCGACGTTGGTGATGCCCAACTCACCGCAGGCGTCGGCCAGTTCCGGCATCGACAGCTGCTTGACCGTCATCTGGTTGATGGAGAAGCGGGACAGGTCGCCGGTCGTGGTCACTGGTTCACTCCGTACAGGCTCAGCAGGTTCGTCATCCGCTCCTGCGCCAGCTTCGGGTCCGGAAACAGGCCCAGTCCGTCGGCGAGTTCGTAGGCGCGGGCGAAGTGCGGCAGCGAGCGGGCCGACTGGAGGCCGCCGACCATGGTGAAGTGGCTCTGGTGGCCCGCGAGCCAGGCCAGGAACACCACACCCGTCTTGTAGAAGCGGGTCGGCGTCTGGAAGAGGTGGCGGGACAACTCGACGGTGGGGTCGAGCAGTTCACGGAAGCCCGCCGTGTCGCCGGTGTCCAGGACACGTACCGCCTCGGCCGCCAGCGGGCCCAGCGGGTCGAAGATGCCGAGCAGGGCGTGACTGAAGCCCTTCTCGTCACCCGCGATCAGCTCGGGGTAGTTGAAGTCGTCGCCGGTGTAGCAGCGGACGCCCTGCGGCAGTCGGCGGCGGATGTCGATCTCGCGCTGCGCGTCCAGCAGCGAGACCTTGATGCCGTCGACCTTGTCCGGGTGGGCCGCGATGACCTCCAGGAAGGTGTCGGTCGCCGCGTCCAGGTCGGACGAGCCCCAGTAGCCCTCCAGCGCCGGGTCGAACATGGGGCCGAGCCAGTGCAGGACCACCGGCTCGGAGGCCTGGCGGAGCAGATGGCCGTAGATCTCCAGGTAGTCCTCGGGACCCTGGGCCGCGGCGGCGAGGGCGCGGGAGGCCATGAGGATCGACTGCGCGCCGGACTCCTCGACGAGGGCGAGCTGCTCCTCGTAGGCCGCGCGGACCTCGGCCAGGGACGCCGGTCCGGTGAGCTGGTCGGTGCCCACCCCGCAGGCGATGAGCCCGCCGACCGCCTTGGCCTCGGCGGCGCTGCGGCGGATCAGCTCGGCCGCGCCCGCCCAGTCCAGGCCCATCCCGCGCTGGGCGGTGTCCATCGCCTCGGCGACGCCGAGCCCGTGGGACCACAGGTGGCGGCGGAAGGCGAGGGTGGCGTCCCAGTCGACCGCGGCGGGTGAGTCGGGGCTCGTGTCGGCGAACGGGTCGGCGACGACGTGGGCCGCCGAGAACACCGTACGAGAGGTGAAGGGGGAACCCGTGGTGAGGGCGAGTGGCTCCTGGCGGGGCTCGTACGCCCGCAGGTTCCCGCCGCTGTCGGGGAGTCGGATCGTCACAGCGCGATCTCCGGGACGTCGAGGCGGCGGCCCTCGGCCGAGGACTTCAGGCCCAGCTCGGCGAGCTGGACGCCACGGGCGCCGGCGAGGAGGTCCCAGTGGTAGGGGGCGTCGGCGTAGACGTGCCGCAGGAACAGCTCCCACTGGGCCTTGAAGCCGTTGTCGAACTCGGCGTTGTCCGGGACCTCCTGCCACTGGTCGCGGAAGACCTCGGTGGCGGGGATGTCCGGGTTCCAGACCGGCTTCGGGGTGGCCGAGCGGTGCTGGGCGCGGCAGTTGCGGAGCCCGGCGACGGCCGAGCCCTCGGTGCCGTCCACCTGGAACTCGACGAGCTCGTCGCGGTTGACGCGGACCGCCCAGGAGGAGTTGATCTGGGCGATCGCGCCGCCGTCGAGCTCGAAGATGCCGTAGGCGGCGTCGTCGGCCGTGGCGTCGTACGGCTTGTCGTTCTCGTCCCAGCGCTGCGGGATGTGGGTGGCGGTGAGGGCCTGGACCGACTTCACCCGGCCGAAGAGCTCGTGGAGCACGTACTCCCAGTGCGGGAACATGTCGACAACGATGCCGCCGCCGTCCTCGGAGCGGTAGTTCCAGGAGGGGCGCTGGGCCTGCTGCCAGTCGCCCTCGAAGACCCAGTAGCCGAACTCGCCGCGGATCGAGAGGATCCGGCCGAAGAAGCCGCCGTCGATGAGGCGCTTCAGCTTGAGCAGGCCGGGGAGGAAGAGCTTGTCCTGGACGACACCGTGCTTGATGCCGGCGGCGTTGGCGAGCCTCGCCAGCTCCAGGGCGCCGTCCAGGCCGGTGGCGGTCGGCTTCTCGGTGTAGATGTGCTTGCCCGCCGCGATCGCCTTCTTGAGCGCCTCCTCGCGGGCCGAGGTGACCTGGGCGTCGAAGTAGATGTCCACGGTCTCGTCGGCGAGGACCTCGTCCACGTCCGTGGCCCAGTGCTCCAGGCCGTGCTGCTCCGCCATCGCCTTCAGCGCGTGCTCGCGGCGGCCGACCAGGATCGGCTCCGGCCACAGCACGGTGCCGTCGCCGAGGTCGAGGCCACCCTGCTCGCGGAGCGCGAGGATGGAGCGGACCAGGTGCTGGCGGTAGCCCATGCGCCCGGTCACGCCGTTCATGGCGATACGCACCGTCTTGCGTGTCACGTCGATCCCTTCGTAGGCGTCGTACGCAGCATTCCCTGCGCATTCCGTACGCGGTTGTGCGCGCCGCGTACGCCTCTACTGATGAGCGTCACAGCAAGCGCTTTCTATCTGATGAGAAGCTAGCCTCTGAGCAGCGGTTCGGACAAGACCGTGACCGCTTCGAGTTGTTCGAGGGGACGAACAACGGGGTGCTGGGGCCTTAGGGTCTGCTCGGAACCATGACTGACTGTGCGGCGTCTGTGCAGCCGCACAGTCCCGCGTGGCTGACTGTGCGGGGACGGGCGCGGAGCCCGGGTACGACGAGGTACGACGATGCGCGACCGGAGGACGACGAGATGACGGTGACCCTGGCGGACGTGGCGGCGCGCGCGCAGGTCTCGCCCGCGACGGTGTCGCGCGTGCTGAACGGGAACTATCCCGTGGCCGCGACCACCCGTGAGCGGGTGCTGCGGGCCGTGGACGAGCTGGACTACGTACTGAACGGGCCGGCGAGTGCGCTGGCCGCGGCGACGTCCGACCTCGTCGGGATCCTCGTCAACGACATCGCCGACCCCTTCTTCGGGATCATGGCCAGCGCCATCCAGTCGGAGATCGGCGGACCCGGCGGACGGGCGGGCGGTGAGCGACTGGCGGTGACCTGCAACACCGGGGGTTCCCCGGAGCGCGAGCTGACGTATCTGACCCTGCTCCAGAGACAGCGGGCGGCGGCCGTGGTGCTGACGGGTGGTGCGGTGGAGGACGCGCCGCACGCGGCGGCGGTCGCGGCGAAGTTGCGGAAGCTGGAGGATGCCGGGACGCGGGTGGTGCTGTGCGGGCGGCCGCCGGCGCCGGAGACCGGGGCGATCGCGCTGACCTTCGACAACCGTGGGGGCGGGCGGGAGCTGACCGAGCATCTGCTCGGGCTCGGGCACCGGCGGCTCGGGTACATCGCGGGGCCGGAGGAGCGGACGACCACCCGGCACCGGCTGGAGGGGCACCGGGCCGCGCTCGCGGACGCGGGGATCTCGGAGGATCCGCGGTGGACCGTGCACGGGCGGTACGACCGGCGGTCGGGGTACGAGGCGACGCTGGAGTTGTTGCGGCGGGATCCGTCCCTCACGGCGGTGGTGGCGGCGAACGACTCCGTCGCGCTCGGGGCGTGTGCCGCTCTGCGGGACTCCGGGCTGCGGATTCCGGATGACGTGTCCGTCGCCGGGTTCGATGACCTGCCGTTCAGTATCGACGCGGTGCCCGCGTTGACGACGGTGCGGTTGCCGTTGGCGGAGGCGGGGGCCCGGGCGGGGCGG
>NZ_JABERD010000186.1 GCF_013044505.1 Streptomyces sp. S3(2020)
CTTCGACCCCGCTCCCAGGGGGCTCCGCCCCCTGCACCCCCCGCTCCTCAAACGCCGGAGGGCTGAGTAACCCAGCCCGTCCGGCGTTTGAGGACGAGGCCGTTCAGGCCGACAGCGGGTCTGGGGGCGCAGCCCCCGGGGACGGGACGGGTAAGGACAGCGGGGGCGGAACGCGCCGAGGGCGGCACCCCCCGCTTTCGCAGGAAGTGCCGCCCTCGGAAAGGACGTTGATCAACCGGGGTCGGAGCCCCTGGGTCGATCAGAAGTCCATGTCACCGCCCGGCATGCCGCCACCGGCAGGCGCGGCGGCCTTCTCCGGCTTGTCGGCGATGACGGCCTCGGTGGTGAGGAACAGCGCGGCGATGGACGCGGCGTTCTGCAGGGCGGAGCGCGTGACCTTCGCCGGGTCGATGATGCCCTCGGCGATCATGTCGACGTAGTCGCCCGTGGCCGCGTTGAGACCCCAGCCCACGGTCAGGTTGCGGACCTTCTCGACCACGACGCCGCCCTCGAGACCACCGTTGACGGCGATCTGCTTCAGCGGAGCCTCCAGCGCGAGCTTCACGGCGTTGGCGCCGGTCGCCTCGTCACCCGTGAGCTCGAGCTTCTCGAACACCGCGGAAGCCTGGAGCAGAGCCACGCCACCACCGGCGACGATGCCCTCCTCGACGGCCGCCTTGGCGTTGCGCACGGCGTCCTCGATGCGGTGCTTGCGCTCCTTGAGCTCGACCTCGGTCGCGGCACCGGCCTTGATGACGGCGACGCCACCGGCGAGCTTGGCCAGGCGCTCCTGGAGCTTCTCGCGGTCGTAGTCCGAGTCGCTGTTCTCGATCTCGGCGCGGATCTGGTTGACGCGACCGGCAACCTGGTCCGCCGAGCCCGAGCCGTCGACGATCGTCGTCTCGTCCTTGGTGATGACGACCTTGCGGGCGCGGCCCAGGAGGTCCAGGGTCGCGTTCTCCAGCTTGAGGCCGACCTCCTCGGAGATGACCTCGCCGCCCGTGAGGATGGCGATGTCGCCGAGCATGGCCTTGCGACGGTCACCGAAGCCCGGAGCCTTGACGGCGACGGACTTGAAGGTGCCGCGGATCTTGTTGACGACCAGGGTCGACAGGGCCTCGCCCTCGACGTCCTCGGCGATGATCAGCAGCGGCTTGCCCGACTGCATGACCTTCTCCAGGAGCGGGAGCAGGTCCTTGACGGAGCCGATCTTGGAGTTGGCGATCAGGATGTACGGGTCGTCCAGGGACGCCTCCATACGCTCCATGTCGGTGGCGAAGTAGGCGGAGATGTAGCCCTTGTCGAAGCGCATACCCTCCGTCAGCTCCAGCTCCAGACCGAAGGTCTGGGACTCCTCGACGGTGATGACGCCTTCCTTGCCGACCTTGTCCATCGCCTCGGCGATGAGCTCGCCGATCTGGGTGTCGGCGGCGGAGATGGAGGCCGTCGAAGCGATCTGCTCCTTGGTCTCGACATCCTTGGCCTGCTCGAGCAGCGCACCGGAGACAGCCTCGACGGCCTTCTCGATACCGCGCTTGAGGGCCATCGGGTTGGCGCCGGCGGCCACGTTGCGCAGACCCTCGCGCACCAGGGCCTGGGCCAGGACGGTCGCCGTCGTCGTGCCGTCACCGGCTACGTCGTCCGTCTTCTTGGCGACTTCCTTGACCAGCTCGGCGCCGATCTTCTCGTACGGGTCCTCGAGCTCGATCTCCTTGGCGATGGAGACACCATCGTTGGTGATCGTGGGGGCGCCCCACTTCTTCTCGAGGACGACGTTGCGACCCTTGGGGCCGAGCGTCACCTTGACGGCGTCCGCGAGCTGGTTCATGCCGCGCTCGAGGCCGCGCCGCGCCTCCTCGTCGAACGCGATGATCTTGGCCATGTGAAGTGGTCCCTCCAGGACTGGGGGTGATTCCTTCGGACCGCGCCCGCGCCCGCGACGGACGGCTCGCACACCTCGTGGTTCCTTGCCCCACCCGGCCTGCGGGCCTCACCGACCCGGTCCTTCATTGTCACTCTCACCTTCAGAGTGCTAACGCCAATGATTAGCACTCGCCCCCTGCGAGTGCAAGCGCCTCCCGGGGATCGGGCAGCGGCTCCGCCAGCCGCGAACAGGGGTGTCGGGGCCCGTCCGGGCACGCCGAAGGGCCCGCACCCATGACTCCCCATGAGGTGCGGGCCCTTCGAAGAAGAACGTCGCTGCTAGTCGGCGCGTGCTTCAGCCGGTCGCCAGTCGGACCATGTCCGCCTGCGGCCCCTTCTGGCCCTGCGAGATCTCGAAATCGACCCGCTGACCCTCTTCCAGGGTGCGGTATCCGTCCATCTGAATCGCGCTGTAGTGGACGAAAACATCCGCACCACCGTCGACCGCGATGAAGCCGTACCCCTTCTCCGCGTTGAACCACTTGACGGTGCCCTGAGCCATGCCTAACTCCCCTATTACTGGCCCTTGCACAGATCCACACTTCGCGGATCCGGGTCAGACCTCACCCCCCACGGATTGGGGGCGTGCGCCGGAACGCGTCGACCGCGGCTGAATGTATCTGTCCAACTGCCGTCTGCAACAGGTCAATCGGACGAGAATTCTGGACGCGAAGGGTCCGGAATGTAGTGAGAATTCGCCCGAATTCTGGGCAAGTCGGGCTCCACAAAAGGAACAAAGCTCACAAAAGAACCGCACACTTTGGCTACTTCTCGTCGCATCCGGAGCGAGAACTCATATGCGGTTGGCATGGGGGGTGGAGCAGGTTCCCCAACTGTACCGTGCTCAACCATAGAGAATTGCCCCCTCCGCTTCTCTCACGGAGGGGGCAATTCGATGAACTCTTGGTAATCGGCCTTACCGAGGGTAACGACCGGGCCCGGTCAGCCTCCGGCGACGGCCGGAATGATCGAGACGCCGGCCCCGTCCGGAGTGGCCGTCTCCAGTCCCTGCTCGAAGCGGACGTCGTCGTCGTTGACGTACACGTTGACGAAGCGGCGCAGCTTGCCCTGGTCGTCGAGGACGCGGGCGGCGATACCGGTGTGGTTCTTCTCCAGGTCGGCGATGACCTCGGCGAGGGTCGCACCCTGGGCGGCGACCTCGGCCTGTCCGCCGGTGTAGGTGCGCAGGATGGTGGGGATGCGGACGTTGACGCTCACGGTTGAACCTCCGGTCGGGGTTGCGGGGGCCTAGACGAGGCCGGCCTCGCGGAACGAGTCAAGGTTGGGGCGGATGGTCGCGGTGAGCCCCGTACCCGCCACCGCGTCCAGGGTCTTCAGTCCGTCGCCGGTGTTCAGCACGACGGTCGTCAGCGTCGGGTCCAGCAGACCGTTCTCGATCAGCTTCTTGGTCACACCGACCGTCACACCGCCCGCGGTCTCCGCGAAGATGCCCTCGGTCCGGGCGAGCAGCTTGATGGCGTCGACGACCTGCTCGTCCGTCACGTCCTCCACCGCACCCCCCGTACGGCGCGCGATGTCCAGGACGTAGGGGCCGTCGGCGGGGTTGCCGATCGCCAGCGACTTGGCGATGGTGTCGGGCTTCTGGGGCCGCACCACGTCGTGGCCCGCCTTGTACGCGACGGACACCGGCGAGCAGCCCTCGGCCTGGGCGCCGAAGATCTTGTACGGCTTGTCCTTGACGAGCCCGAGCTTGATGAGCTCCTGGAGCCCCTTGTCGATCTTCGTGAGCTGCGAGCCGGAGGCGATCGGCACGACCAGCTGGTCGGGAAGCTTCCAGCCGAGCTGCTCGCAGATCTCGTACGCCAGGGTCTTGGACCCTTCCGCGTAGTAGGGCCGCAGGTTGACGTTGACGAAGCCCCAGCCCTCGCCGGCCGGGTCGCCGATCAGCTCGGAGCAGAAGCGGTTCACGTCGTCGTAGTTGCCCTCGATGCCGATGAGCTCGCCGCCGTAGACCGCGGCCATGACGACCTTGCCCTGCTCCAGGTCGTGCGGGATGAACACACAGGAACGGAAGCCGGCGCGGGCGGCCGCGGCGCCGACGGCACCGGCCAGGTTGCCCGTGGAGGAGCAGGACAGGGTGGTGAAGCCGAAGGCGCGCGCGGCCTCCAGGGCCTGGGCGACGACACGGTCCTTGAAGGAGTGCGTCGGGTTGCCGGAGTCGTCCTTCACATACAGACCGCCGGTGACACCGAGCTCACGGGCCAGGTTGTCGGCCTTGACGAGCTGGGTCCAGCCCGGGTTGATGTTGGGCTTGCCGGCCACGTCCGCGGGGACGGGCAGCAGGGGCGCGTAGCGCCAGATGTTCGCGGGTCCCGCCTCGATCCGCTTACGGAGTTCCTCGGTGTCGTAGGCCGAGAAGTCATAGGCGATCTCGAGCGGGCCGAAACACTCCTCGCACGCGAAGACCGGGCCGAGGGGTACGCGGTGACCGCACTCGCGGCAGCTGAGCGCCGCGGCGGGACCAAGGTCTACGGTGGTTTCGGTGGTGCTTGCAACAGTCTGCGCAGCCATGAGAGGCGAGGCCCTTTCTCCTCATCTTCCTCACGACGCATCTCGCCGTGAGACGGATTTGGCACCTTCCCGAGTCGGGAGCCTCGCGGAGCGATCAGAAATGATCTACGAGTACCGACTGGAGGGTTGCCGGGGCTTCATCGGGCCGTATCCCTCTGCCCCTCTGGATGAGCGGTATGAAGTTGTGAACGGCGGGCCACCCAGGACATGCGATGGTCATCCGCGTTGTTCAAGACTGTAACCGACGACCAGGACAGTTGAGATAGTCGTCCGAACCGCGAGATGGATCACCAGCTGATACGCAGAGGAGCCGCGCACTGTGCTGAACGAAGTCGAGCGCTGGCTGACCAGCCGGTCCTGGTCCGTGACCGATCGCCCGCTCCACCAGCTGCTGGCCGCCAAGCAGCGCACGGGCCAGTCGGTCAGTGTCGTACTACCCGCGCTCAACGAGGAGGAGACGGTCGGTGACATCGTCGCCGTGATCCGTCACGACCTGATGCAGCAGGTCCCGCTCGTCGACGAGATAGTCGTCGTCGACTCGGGCTCCACCGACCGTACGTCCCAGGTCGCCGCCGCGGCCGGAGCGATCGTCGTGCACCGCGACGAGATCCTGCCCCGGCTGCCGGCCGTGCCCGGCAAGGGCGAGGTGCTGTGGCGCTCGCTGCTGGTGGCCCGCGGCGACATCGTCTGCTTCATCGACGCCGACCTGAAGGAGTTCTCCTCCGACTTCGTCTCCGGGATCGTGGGCCCCCTGCTCACCGAGCCCGGTGTCGACCTGGTCAAGGCCATGTACGACCGTCCGCTGGGCGGCGCGGCGGGCCAGGGCGGCCGGGTGACCGAGCTGATGGCCCGCCCGCTGCTGAACATGCACTGGCCCCAGCTGGCCGGCTTCGTCCAGCCGCTGGGCGGCGAGTACGCGGCCCGCCGCTCCCTGCTGGAACAGCTGCCGTTCCCGGTCGGCTACGGCGTGGAGCTCGGCATGCTGGTCGACGCGCTGCACCTCGTGGGCCTGGACGCGCTGGCCCAGGTGGACGTGGGCGTCCGCAAGCACCGCCACCAGGACGGGCAGGCCCTGGGCCGGATGTCCGCCGCGATCTACCGCACGGCCCAGCTGCGGCTGGCCCGCGGCCACCTCATCCGCCCCTCCCTCACCCAGTTCGAGCGGGGCCCGGACGGCTTCGAACCGCGGACGTACTCCGTGGACACCGAGGAGCGGCCGCCGATGGTGGAGATCGTGGAGTACGCGTCCCGGAAGGTCGCCTGAGGAAGGCTGTATTACGGCGTCCACGAGCCCGTATACGGCGAACCGTACGTTTGAGCGTTTACGGGTCGGGCTAGGTTGAGGCGTATGGCTTCCACGCAGGCTGCCCGGGGTGCCCGGGTGCTCGTCGCGTCCAACCGCGGCCCGGTCTCGTACGAGGTGCGGGAGGACGGCTCGCTGTCCGCGAAGCGCGGTGGCGGCGGGCTCGTCTCCGGCCTCTCCGCGATCGGGTCGGACGCGGACGCGCTGTGGGTGTGCTCGGCGCTGTCCGACGGCGACCGCGAGGCGGTGCGGCGCGGACAGGGCGAGCCGGGGGTGCGGATGCTCGACATCCCGGCGGACGTGCACGCGGACGCGTACAACGGCATCGCGAACTCGGTCCTGTGGTTCGTCCACCACCTGCTGTACCAGACCCCGCTGGAGCCGGTCTTCGACGCGGAGTTCCGGCGCCGGTGGGCGTCGTACGAGACGTACAACCGCGCCTTCGCCGAGGCGCTGGCCGAGGAGGCGGGGCGGGGCGCGGCGGTGGTGGTGCAGGACTACCACCTGGCGCTGGTGCCGGGGATGCTGCGCGCGCTACGCCCGGACCTGCGGATCGGCCACTTCTCGCATACGCCGTGGGCGCCCCCGGAGTACTTCCGGATGCTGCCGGACGACGTGGCCGGGCAGGTGCTTCGGGGCATGCTGGGCGCGGACCGGCTGGGGTTCCTGACGCGGCGGTGGGCGTCGGCGTTCGAGGCGTGCGCGGCGGAGCTCGTCGACGGCCTCGGGGACACCCGGGTCGGTGTGCACGGGCTCGGGGCCGACGCGGACTTCCTGCGGAAGCGGTCGCACCAGGCGGACGTGGACGAGCGGCTGACGGCGCTGCGGGCGGAGATCGGCGAGGGCCGGAAGGCGATCGTCCGGGTGGACCGGACCGAGCTGTCGAAGAACATCGTCCGGGGCCTGCTGGCGTACCGGCAGCTGCTCGACGACCGTCCCGAGTGGCGGGAACGGGTGGTGCATGTGGCGTTCGCGTATCCGTCACGGCAGGATCTCGCGGTCTACCGGGAGTACACGGCGGAGGTCCGGAGGCTGGCGGAGGAGATCAACGCGGCGTACGGGACGCCGGGCTGGAAGCCGGTGGTCCTGCACGTCAAGGACGACTTCGCGCGCTCCCTGGCCGCGTACCGTCTCGCCGACGTGGCGCTGGTGAACCCCATCCGGGACGGCATGAACCTCGTCGCGAAGGAGGTGCCGGTCGTCTCCGACGAGGGCTGCGCGCTGGTGCTGTCGCGGGAGGCGGGGGCGTACGAGGAGCTGGGCGAGGACGCGATCGTGGTGAACCCGTACGACATCGGGGCCACGGCGGACGCGTTGCACGAGGCGCTCACGATGCCGCCCGGGGAACGGGCCGAGCGCACGAAACGGCTGGCCGCCGCGGCGACCGCGCTGCCGCCGGCCCAGTGGTTCCTGGACCAGCTGCACGCGCTCGACGTCGATCAGCCCAGCTGAGCGGCGAGCGCCCGCATCAGCCGTACGACACCCCGCGGACCGTCGACGACGAGATCGGCCCGGTCCTTCAGCTCGGGGACCTCCTCGCTGCCGGCGCTGCACACCAGCAGGCCGGGGACGCCGTCGGAGCGGAGCTTGTCGACGGCGGAGTAGGCGGGGAGGTCGCCCAGGTCGTCGCCGGCGTACAGCACGGCCTCGGCGCCCAGCGCACGGATGTGGTCCGTCAGGGCCACGCCCTTGTCCATGCCGGGCGGCCGGAGTTCCAGCACCAGGCGGCCGGGTTCGACGATGAGGCCGTGGCGGGTGGCGAGGTCGGTGAGGGGTTCGCGCAGGGCCTCGAAGGCGGCCTGGGGGTCGGTGGAGCGGCGGGTGTGGACGGCGAGGGCACGGCCCTTCTCCTCGATCCACGTGCCCTGCCAGGCGCCGACCCGGTCGAGGAGACCGGGCAGTTCGGCGCGGGCGTCGGCGACGCCGGGGTGGGGTGGTGGGGCGGTGATCTCGCCGGTGGCGGCGTCCCAGCGTTCGGCGCCGTAGTGGCCGAGGACGACGAGGTGGTCCAGGCCGGGAGTGCGGTCGAATCCGCCGAGCCGGACGGCCACGTCCGGTGGGCGTCCGGTGATCACCGCGACGGAGGCGACCTTCGGGGCGAGTGCGGCGAGTGCGGGTGCCGCGTCCGGGTGGGCGCGGGCCTGCGCGGGGTCCGCCACGATCGGCGCGAGCGTCCCGTCGAAGTCGAACGCGACGACCGCGCCGCCGGGCCGCCCGAGCAGAGCGCCCAGCCCGTCCCGCCCGGCCTGAGTGACAGGCGTCGGCAGTGACTCATCCATACCCCGACCCTAGTGTCTCCGCCCCCGCTGGGGTTTTTCAGCCCGTCCGGCGTTTGAGGACGAGGCCCGTTCAGGGCCGACAGCGGGGATCTGTAGTCCGAGGTTCACCTCTCTGACCTGCGGGAATCCCGTACTCGGCGCAAGCGGTTGACTGTGACCGGGTCGAAGGCCAGGGCGCGCGGATCGTCCAGCAAGGCGTTCAGGAGCTGGTAGTAGCGCACCGGCACCAGCCCCAGTTCCTCCCGTATCGCCCGCTCCTTCGCCCCCGGCCCGGCGAACCCCCGCCGTTCGAGGACGAGGATCGCCCGCTCCCGCGCCCCGAGCCCGCCCTGGTCGTCCATGCCCCGCACGGTAGCCGCAGCCACCGACAACGCCTACTCCCCGCTCTCCGCCGCCAGCGCGGTCGACTGAAGCCCGGCGAGGACCGCCGTAGGACTGCCCCCGGACGCCACCGCGCCCCCGATCCGCTTCTTCACCGCCGCACTCACCGCGGCCCAGGACGTCCGCCCGACCGGATACAGCTCGGACAGCGGAAGCTCCGCCAGGAACGGCCGGAGGTCCTTGTCCCGCGCGGCCGTGCTCATGACGTCGGACGCGGACGCGGTGACCGGCAGCAGGTCGTACTCGCGGGAGAAGGCGAGGACGTTCTTCTCCTCGTAGACGAAGTCGAGGAAGTCCCCGACCTGCTCGGCGTGGCCGTTCTGCCTGAAGGCGGTCATCCAGTCGGCCACGCCCATGGAGACCTTGGTCTGGGCGTCGACGCCGGGCATCGGCACCATGCCGAACTTCACGCCCTTCTTGGCGGCCATCTGCATCAGCGTCGGATGCCCGTTGAGCATCCCGACCTCCCCGTTCGCGAACGCGGCGAACGCGTCGGCCCGGTCCAGCTTCCCCGGCGCGACCGGCCCGGTCAGGCCCTTGCCGACGAGGTCGTCCTTGAGCCATGTGAGGGTCGCGATGTTCTCGGCGGAGTCGATGCCGTACGACGCCCCGAGGTTCTCGGTGTAGCCGCCCCCGCCGCTCAGCAGCCACTGCATGGTCTCGGCCTGCGCCTCCTCGGAGCCGAGCGGCAGCGCGTACGGGTACTTCACCCCGTCCGCCTTGAGCGCGGCGGCGTCCGCGGCGAGCTCGTCCCAGGTCTCGGGCGCGCTGAGGCCGGCCTCGGCGAAGAGGGTCTTGTTGTAGAAGAGCAGCCGTGTGGAGGCCGCGAACGGCATGCCGTACTGCGTCCCGTCCACCTCCCCCGCGGAGGCGAACTGCGAGGCGAAGTCGGCCTGTGTGGAGATGGAGAGCAGTTCGTCGGCCGAGTAGAGGAGGTCGTCGGCGGCGTAGTCGGCGTACGCGCCGATCTGCGCCATGTCGGGCGCGTCCCCGGCGGCGACCATCTCCTTGACCTTGCGGTCGACGTCGTTCCAGGAGTAGACGCTGACGTCCACCGTCACGTTCGGGTGCTTCTTCTCGTACTGCTCGACGAGCCCGTCCCAGTACTTCTGCGAGCTGTTGGCCTTGCTGTCGCCATAGTCGGCGGCGACCAGCCGCAGCGTCACCTCGTCGGAGTCCGCTCCGGTCCCGCAGCCGCCGAGTACCGCCGTCATGCCCAGTGCGGACACCACCGCGATCGTTCCTGTCCTACGCCGCTGCACTGCTGAGCCCCATCCCGTCGCCGAATCGTCGAAACTTTCGAAAGGTCAGACATAAGGTCTACACCACGTAAGTGGACTAGACCTCTCATGGGTTGCCGGGCCACACTACCCCCGTGAGACATGTCATCGCCCTCGATGTGGGCGGCACCGGAATGAAAGCCGCACTCGTCGGCACCTCCGGCGCCGTGCTCCACCAGGCCCGCCGCGCGACCGGCCGTGAGCACGGACCGGACGCGGTCGTCGAGGGCATCCTCGGCTTCGCCGCCGAGCTGCGCGCGTACGGCGCGGAGCACCTCGGCGAACCCGCGGCCGCCGTCGGCGTCGCCGTCCCCGGCATCGTCGACGCCGAGCAGGGCATCGCCGTCTACGCGGCCAACCTGGGCTGGCGCGACGTACCGCTGCGCGCCCTGCTCACCGAAAGGCTCGCGGGCGTGCCCGTCGCCCTCGGCCACGACGTCCGCACCGGCGGCCTCGCCGAGGGCCGTATCGGCGCCGGCCGGGGCACCGACAGCTTCTTCTTCGTCCCCCTCGGCACCGGCATCGCGGGCGCGATCGGCATCGCGGGCCGGGTGGAGGCGGGTGCGCACGGCTTCGCGGGCGAGATCGGCCACATCGTCGTACGGCCCGGCGGCACCCCGTGTCCGTGCGGTCAGCACGGCTGTCTGGAGCGGTACGCCTCCGCGGCGGCCGTCAGCGAGGCATGGGCCGCCGCCTGCGGGGATCCGGACTCGGACGCGGCGCACTGCGCGAAGGCGGTGCGCTCCGGGGACCCCCTGGCCGTACAGGTCTGGCAGAACGCCGTCGACGCCCTCGCCGACGGCCTGGTCACCGCCCTCACCCTCCTGGACCCACGCACCCTGATCATCGGTGGCGGCCTGGCCGAGGCGGGGGAAACCTTGTTCACACCGCTGCGGGACGCGGTCCGGCAGCGGGTCACTTTCCAGAAACTGCCGTCCATCGTCCCGGCGGCGCTGGGAGACACGGCGGGATGTCTGGGTGCCGGCCTACTGGCCTGGGACCTCATCAACCTCAAGGAGGAATCGGCCTGATGGCAGCCGACCCAGGGGCGCGGGGAACTGCGCGACCAGCCACAACGCACCCGCAGCCCGCGACGGGCCGTGCACCCCTCGTCCTGTCCGGCGCGACGGTCGTCCTCCCCACAGGAACCATCCGGAACGGCCGAGTGATCGTCGACGGCACCCGCATCGCCGGCAGCGCCCCGGACAACGCCCGGACCATCGACGTAACCGGCCACACCCTGGTCCCCGGCTTCGTCGACATCCACAACCACGGCGGCGGCGGAGCCTCCTTCACCTCGGGAACCGCGGACGAGATCCTCACCGGCATCCACACCCACCGCCTGCACGGCACCACCACCCTCGTCGCCTCGACAGTGACCGGCGACATGGACTTCCTGGCCCAGCGGGCGGGCCTCCTGTCCGAGCTCGCCGAGCAGGGCGACGTCGCCGGCATCCACTTCGAGGGCCCGTTCATCTCCCCCTGCCGCAAGGGCGCGCACTCGGAGGAACTCCTGCGCGACCCCGACCCGGCGGAGGTCCGCAAGCTGATCGACGCGGCGCGCGGGCAGGCCCGGATGGTCACCCTGGCCACCGAACTCCCCGGCGGCATCGACTCCGTACGCCTGCTCGCCGAACACGGCGTCATCGCGGCGATCGGCCACACGGACGCGACGTACGAGCAGACGGTGGAGGCGATCGACGCGGGCGCGACCGTCGCGACGCACCTGTTCAACGCGATGCCCACGCTCGGCCACCGCACCCCCGGCCCGATCGCCGCCCTCCTGGAGGACGAGCGGATCACGGTCGAGCTGATCAACGACGGCACGCATCTGCACCCCGCCGCCCTCCAGCTGGCGTTCCATCACGCGGGCGCGGACCGGGTCGCGTTCATCACGGACGCGATGGACGCGGCCGGTTTCGGCGACGGCCGCTACATGCTCGGCCCGCTGGAGGTCGAGGTCAGCGAGGGCGTCGCGCGGCTCGTGGAGGGCGGCTCGATCGCGGGCTCCACGCTCACCCTGGACCGCGCGTTCCAGCGGGCGGTGACGGTCGACCGGCTGTCCGTCGAGGACACCGTCGCCGCGCTGTCGGCCAACCCGGCCCGGCTGCTCGGAATGTACGACTCGATCGGCTCACTGGAGCCCGGCAAGTACGCCGACCTGGTACTTCTCGACCATCAATTCACCCTCAAGGGCGTGATGCGACGCGGTGAATGGGTGGTCGATCCCCAACTGGGGTCAACTACCCGTCGCTAGAGCGACGGGCTTGCAGAGCGGGCGCCACTGGGTGTGGTGCTGCGCTTGCGTCCGGTCCCACCCCTGGCTGTCGGGGGTGGCTCTGGGGCGGTTGACTGCGCCCCGCGTCGCCACAACGCTTCCGCACGTGCACGGATGTTGCGGGAGCCGTTGCGGTCTGCGTGATCAACGAATCCGCAGTTCCGGCACACGAACCAGGCCTGGGAGACCCGGTTCGCCCTGTCGATGTGGCCGCATTCGGCGCAGGTGCGGGAGGTGTACGCGGGATCGACGTACACCACCGGCACTCCCGCCTGGCGGGCCTTGTACGCGATGAACGCTCCGAGCTGGGCGAACGCCCAACCATGGAGGGTGGCCCGTTGGGGCTTGCGAAGCCGTACCCGTTCACGGATGCCCGTCAGGTCTTCCAGGGCGATTCCGCGACCGGTGCGTTCTGCCTCGGCCACCACATGTTTCGCGATCTTGTGGTTGATGTCTTTGGTCCGCCGTGCCTCCTTGCGCCTGCGTTTCTTCAGCCGGCGCCTGGCGGACGGGGTGTTCTTGCGTTGCAGCTTGGTCCGGAGCGTGCGTTCGCGCAGCCGTCCCCGGTTCAGCGCGCGCCCGGCCATGATCTGACCGTCGCTGGTGGTGGCGATGTTCACGATCCCCAGGTCGATGCCGAGGAAACCGTCCGGGTCCGTGTTGGGTTCGGTTTCGGGAATCTCGCAGGTCGCCTGCAGGAACCACATGCCGTCCCGGTAGAGCAGGTCGGACTCGCCCTTGCGGTACAGGGCCAGGCGGGCCAGCTGTTCCGGGGAAGCGGTGAACGCCACCCCCTTCACCCGCCCCGACAGGGTCCAGATCGAGATGGTCCGTTCCGGGATCTGCCAGGACAGCATCCGGTCGTCATAAGGCTGCGCGCCCTCCGGCCGGAAGGCGACCGGTTTCCCTGTGGCCCGCCGGTAGCGTTTGGACCACGGCCTGCCCAGGTTCCCGGCTTTCAGATTCGCCGCCAGCGTGCGGTAGGCGTCACAGGTCTTCTTGATGACGTGCTGGGCGGCCTGCGCACCCAGCCCCCACCGCTGCTTGACCTCGGCATAGGTGTGCTCACGCAGCGCGAAGTTCCGCTTCACACCCTTGACGAACGCGACCTCGGACACCCAGGTCGCCGCCTCGTTGCAGGCATGCAGGGTCGCCTCAAGTGCCGCCGCCTGCACCGGCGTCGGCAACAGCTTGACCTGCACGATGAGCTTCACGGGACCCGACCCTACGCAGCCGTCCACACAAACGTGCCGCTTCCGTACAGATATCCCCTATCCGGTGACTGGTCGTTCACACGTTCCTACTTCCCAGCTCCGCAGGGCAGCCCTTCCGGGCGTTCCGCGCCCAAACCCCCGGAGTAGGCGCCCGGGTTCCTCGCAAGAGCTCTGCTGAAGGGTCCCTCTGTCAAGGCGGCGGTTGACCTGGGAGACTGGGGCGGCCGCCGTCCGCGCGGACACAGCGCAGCGTTCTTCTCCGGGGGAGGTCGGCACAGGTGATCCTCACGGTCACGCTGAACACCGCTCTCGACATCACCTATCGGGTACGGGCCCTCACCCCGCACGCCTCCCACCGGGTCTCCGAGGTGACCGAACGTCCGGGCGGCAAGGGCCTGAACGTGGCCCGCGTGCTCGCCGCCCTCGGTCACGAGGTGACGGCCACCGGCTTCGTGGGCGGTGCGACGGGAGGCGTCGTACAGGAGCGTCTCGCGGCGGCGCCCGGTGTCGTGGACGCCCTGGTCCCCGTCTCCGGCGCGACCCGGCGCACCATAGCCGTCGTCGACGAACAGAGCGGCGACACCACCCAGTTGAACGAACCCGGGCCGACCGTCATGCCCGCCGAATGGTCCGCGTTCCAGGAGGCGTACGAGGATCTGCTCCCGTCGTCGGCCGCCGTGGCCCTGTGCGGCAGTCTGCCGCCGGGGGTGCCGGTGGGGGCGTACGCGGGGCTGGTGCGGACCGCTCGCGCGGCCGGGGTCCCGGTCCTCCTCGACACCAGCGGGGAGCCGCTGCGGCGCGGGGTCGCGGCGCGCCCGGACATCATCAAGCCGAACGCCGACGAACTGGCCGAACTGACGGGATCCCACGAGCCGTTGCGTGCGACCCAGGACGCGCGCCGGCGGGGCGCCCACGCGGTGGTGACCTCCCTCGGCGCGGACGGCCTCCTCGCCGCCTCCCCCGAGGGCCGCTGGCGCGCCACCCCACCGACCCGCGTCCACGGCAACCCCACGGGCGCGGGCGACTCCGCGGTCGCGGGCCTGCTGTCGGGGCTCGTGGAACACCTGCCATGGCCCGACCGACTGGCCCGCGCGGTCGCACTGTCGGCGGCGACGGTGGTGGCGCCGGTGGCGGGGGAGTTCGACCGGGGGGAGTACGAGGAACTGTTGGTGTGGGCTTCTGTCACGCGCGAAGAAACAATGGCCTGAATCCGCTTGCTCCATTGCAGGGCGCCAAATAGCTTTGCCGAAGCCACTCAAACGCGCGTTCAAATAAGGAGCTAAGTATGCACCCTAAATTGGCGGCGGCATTCACTGCAGTCGCGACCATATCTCTGACCGCCCTAGCTGTCACCCCCGCTCAGGCCCTCTCTATCCGAGGATGCAGCACCACGGGCGCCGCAGGAAATGTGGCCATCTATAACTGGACTGACCCCGGAGCCAAAGTCGACCTCGAGTTCTCCCTCAGCGACTTGTCCCCTGACGGCCATCACGTTCGGATCAGACTCATAAGCGAGCAATCTGACGGCACCCGGAAGAACTGGCCATGGCGCCAAAATCTGGATGGAAATGGGTCAACTAAAGAGTGGACCTCGACAGCCTACGACGACAGAGGTCTCTTCGAAATCGGCGTCCAGGTTGCCAGATTCGAGGGGGACACTCTTCTGAACTCATGCACTGATTGGTAGGAGCGAAACCTGCGTTGAAGGCGAAGACGCTGCTGTCTCGCCTCTCATGTCGGGCACGCGCCTTTGCCACCACACCTTCGCGGGCGCGGCACCTGATGCGTCCGCAAAGGCCACGCTCCACACAAGGCCGATACTCGGTGAGCGTCTAGTTGGAACGACATTCTTGCAACATTATGGCGCCCAATAGCCATAACGAGACACACCTGACAGTCGCCCCTGTCTGCCTTTCATAAAATCAGTCAGCTTTTAACCCAGCCCTTCACGAGCCACATCTGGTCGAGCAGCGCGTCGCACTGGTTGCCTTGCTCGCAGGAGACCTTGATGGTGTTGGAACCCTTGTTGAGCTGCACGTAGTTGTAGGTCTGCGTCCAGCCCTTGGCGTAGTCGCCCTCGGCGGCCTTCGCGTAGTTGTCCATGCCGACCGGCGTGGTGGAGGCCGTGCCGTTGATCGTGAGGGTGGCGGTGGCGTCCTTGCCGGGCACGCTGTAGCCGGTGTACAGCGTGTACTTGCCGGTCTTGGGGATACCGCTGACGTTCCAAGTGATCGACGCGCCCACAGTGTTGAAGCCGTTGACGTAGACGCCGCCGTCCGCCTTGGCGCCCTGGACATCGGTCGCCGTGGTCAGACCAGGGCTGAGTGCCAGCGCCTTCGCGTCGATCGCCGGCAGGTCGTCCTCGTCGGCCGGTGCGCTGCTGGCCGCCTGGCTCGGCTCGCTGCTCTGCTGGGCGGAGGGCGTGGTACTGGCCTGGTTGCCGGAGGCGTCGTCGTCACCGTCGCCGCCCAGCATGGCCACCCCGATGCCGATGACGACCGCGGCGACCACCGCGATGGCACCGATCAGCAGCCCCTTGGTGTTGGGGCCCCGGCCGCGGCCGCCACCGCCACCGCCGTACCCCTGCTGCGGGTGCTGGGTGGTGGGGGCGCCGCCCGGGAAGGTCTCCGGCGCGGCGTAGTGGGCGTTGTTGGGCTGGCCGTACGCGCCCTGCTGCTGCGGGACCTGGCCGTACGGCGCGGTCTGCTGGGGCGGCTGCTGGCCGTACTGGCGCTGGCCGACCGCGCGCACCCGGTTGACGGAGCCCGGGTAGCCGTAGCCACCGGAGGGCGGCTGGGCTCCGTTGGCCTGTCCGTCGGCGTAGAGGTAGCCGAACGGGTCGTCGTCCTCGGGCGGCGTGTTCGCGCCGTTGGTGCCGGACGTCATCCAGGTACTCCTCAGCGGGTGCGGGGCGAGTGCGATACGAGGGGTGAGAAGGGCGAGCCTACCCGCTCCCGCTGCCCCAAACGGGTGACTCGGATCGCATCAGCTCGCTGACCTGGAGATCATCCCGCGCGTCTGTGCTGTTTGGGACGAGATCGTTTCTCTACGTACATCCGCTCGTCGGCGGACTTCAACACTTCGTCCGCCGTCATCCCGCAGTGCGCCCAGCCGATGCCGAAACTGGCGCCCACGCGGACGGCCCGGCCCTCGGCGCGGATGGGCTGGATGATCTCGTTGCGCAGGCGTACGGCGAGGTCGGCGGCGTCCGCGCGGCCGAGGCCGTCGGCGAGGATCACGAACTCGTCGCCGCCGAGCCGGGCCACGGTGTCGCCGTCGCGGACCTGGCGGGACAGCCGGCGGGCGACCTCGATGAGGACCGCGTCACCGGCGTTGTGCCCGAACCGGTCGTTGATCGACTTGAAGCCGTCGAGGTCGCAGAAGAGGACCGCGAGCCCCTTGGTGCCGTCGTCGTGCTCACTCTCGGGGGCGACGGTGTGCACATGGTGATCGAAGGCCGCGTCGAACGCCTCGGTGCCGGGCCGGAAGTCGAAGCCGTGGCCGTTGGCGTCGTAGGCGGGATGGCCGCCGTAGGCCGCGTCGATGGATTCGAGGGCGGCGTGGTGCGTGGGGCGCTGGCACAGGCGCGAGGAGAGGCGGGCCCGCAGCTCGGCGGAGTTCGGCAGGCCGGTGAGGGAGTCGTGGGAGGCGCGGTGGGCGAGCTGGAGCTCGCGGCGCTTGCGGTCCTCTATGTCCTCGACGTGGGTGAGGAGGAAACGGGGACCGTCGGCGGCGTCGGCGACGACGGAGTTGCGGAGCGAGACCCAGAGGTAGGTGCCGTCGCGGCGGCCCAGGCGCAGCTCCGCGCGTCCACCCTCCGCCGAGGTTCTCAGCAGGGTCCCTATGTCCTCGGGGTGGACCAGGTCGGAGAAGGAGTAGCGGCGCATCGCGGAGGCGGGACGGCCCAGGAGCCGGCACAGGGCGTCGTTGGTGCGCAGGATCCGGCCGTGCTGGTCGCCGCCCATCTCGGCGATGGCCATGCCGGAGGGCGCGTACTCGAAGGCCTGCCGAAAGCTCTCTTCACTGGCCCTGAGCGCCTGCTGCTCGCGTTCGAGCCTGACCAGTGCGCGCTGCATGTTGGCACGTAGACGCGCGTTGCTGATCGCGATGGCGCCCTGGAACGCGTACATCTGGAGCGCTTCCCGCCCCCAGGCACCCGGCCGTCGGCCGTTGCGCGGCCGGTCCACGGAGAGCACGCCGATCAGTTCACCGCAGGCGGCGCCGCCCACGCCGGGCGTGAACATGGGGGCGAAGAGCCGGTCGGAGGGGTGCCACTCGTCCTCGAAGCGGGGCGCGGGACCGTCGGTGTACCACTGCGGTACGTCGTCGTCGTCGAGGATCCAGCCCTCGGTGTGCGGGATGAAGACCAGGTCGCCCCAGGTCTCCCCCATGCTCAGACGGCGCTCCCAGGAGTCGCGGGAGCCGACCCGGCCGGTGATGAGCGCCTCGGCGGCGGGGTTGCCGGCGAAGGCGGCGACGACGAGGTCGCCGTCGGGGCGGACGAGATTGACGCACGCCAGCTCATAGCCGAGGCCATTGACCACTCCGTCGGCGACGGTCTGCAGCGTGTCCGCAAGAGACCGGGCGGTGTTCATGTCCGCCATGACCTGATGCAGTTGCCGCAGAGTCGCAAGACGGACGTAGGGCTCCGACTCGGTCTCCATGCTCGCCCTCCCCCCGAGACCTCGCAGCGAATCAAGGGTTCTCATCGGCGTATCGTTCTGGCAGCTTCCCCGCCACTGAATCACAGCGCGCTGCCCACTCGGTACACAGGGTCAACAATTGATACCCCTTGTGACTCAAGTCACAGCGAAAGATGAACAATTGAGTGGGGTTTCTGCGTTTTTCCTGTGCGTTTACCGAGCGCTGACTTTGTGGGTTTGTGGAGGTTCGCGGAGAGGGCCTGGTCGGGGGTCCTAGGTCCGAGATCGGGCCCCGGCTCGGGCGGAGGTCCGATGCGGTCCGGGCCCGCCGGACACTAGCGTTCCCGACGTGCCGAACACTTCCCCGATCACTGCCGCAACCGCCTACGGGCATCCTGTGGGGGTGAGCAACGACGAGTTCCGCGCCGCCATGTCACGGCTGGCCGCGGGTGTGGTCCTGGTGACCGCCTTCGAGCCCCCGCTCGGCCCCGACGGCCCCCAGGGCGAGGACGTCGGAATGACCGCCACCGCGTTCATGTCGGTGTCCCTGGACCCGCCCCTGGTACTGGTCAGCCTGCGCGAGGGCTCCCGCATGGACGAACTCCTCGACGAACAGCCGCTCTGGGCCGTCTCGGTCCTCTCCGAGAGCCAGCGCCACATCGCCGGCCGCTTCGCCATGAAGGGCCGCATCAGCGACCGCCTCCTCTTCGAGGACATCCCCTACGCCCGGGGCGAGGCGACCGGCGCCCTCCTCGTGGGCGGCGCCCTGGCGACCCTGGAGTGCCGCACGGAAGAGCGCGTACAGGCCGGCGACCACACCCTGGTGATCGGCCGGGTCCTGACGGCAGGGGTCCCGAGCGCGGACGGCGGCCCCCTGACGTACTTCCGGGGACGCTACCGCCAGCTGGGCTGACGAGGGGGCGGGGGCGCGTTTCCGGGGCGGGACACCTA
>NZ_JABERD010000187.1 GCF_013044505.1 Streptomyces sp. S3(2020)
GGTAGGGGCGGCGGGGGCGAAAGAACCCTCGGGCCCGCCCCAATTCGCGCGCACCCCATTGACGCCCCCACAGCCCGCACATACCTTCGCCCGTCGAAGCGCTTCGACGTCACGCATCGAATCGATTCGACGACCGCTGTGTGACACCAACCAGCACCATCCGGCTCCGACTTCCCAGGAGGCACGGGATGTTGACGGCACGACGGCGTGTGATGGCGACGGCGGTGGCCCTGACCGGGGCCCTGCTCCTGGCCTCCTGCGGAGACTCGGACAGCGGGTCCTCCGAGGACGGCAAGACGCTCAAGCTGTGGCACTACGAGGCCCCCAACAGCGCGATGGGACAGGCCTGGGACGAGGCGGTCAAGGAGTTCAAGGCCAAGCACCCGGGCGTGAAGGTGGAGTTCGAGGCGAAGGGCTTCGAACAGATCCAGAAGACCGCCCCGATGGTCCTCAACTCCTCCGACGCCCCCGACGTCATGGAGTACAACAAGGGCAACGCGACGGCGGGACTCCTGTCCAAACAGGGCCTTCTGACCGACCTCACCCAGGAGGCCACCACGCGTGGCTGGGACAAGAAGCTCAGCGCGAGCGTCCGCACCACCAGCGTGTACGACACCAACGGCGTGATGGGCTCCGGCAAGTGGTACGGCGTCCCCAACTACGCCGAGTACACGATGGTGTTCTACAACAAGGACCTCTTCGCGAAGTACGGGATAGCCGAGCCGAAGACGTTCGACGAACTGACCGCCGCGATGGACACGTTCGTCCGGAACAAGGTCACCCCGCTCGCCAACGCCGGCGCCGAGTACATCGCCCAGCAGTACCTCTACCAGCTCGCCCTGTCGAAGGCCGACCGCGCCTGGGTCGACTCGTACGAGCTGTACAAAGGCAGGACCGACTTCCACGACACCGCCTGGACCTACGCCGCCGGCACCTTCGCCGACTGGGTGAAGAAGGGCTACATCGCCAAGACCTCCAGCGGCGCCAAGGCGGAGGACGCGGGCGTCTCCTTCCTCCAGGGCAAGTCGCCGATCCTGTTCTCCGGCAGCTGGTGGTACGGCCGCTTCGTGGACGAGGCGAAGTTCGACTGGGGCACCTTCCTGTGGCCCGACTCGAACCTCACCCTCGGCTCCGGCGGCAACCTGTGGGTCGTCCCCAAGGGCGCCAAGAACAAGAAGCTGGCCTACGACTTCATCGACATCACCATGTCGAAGAAGATCCAGAACCTGCTCGGCAACAAGGGCGGTGTCCCGGTCGCGGCCGACGCGGGCGCCATCACCGACGCGAGGTCGAAGACGCTCATCGACAACTTCAACGTCCTCTCCCAGCGCGACGGTCTGGCCTTCTACCCCGACTGGCCGGTCCCCGGCTACTACGACGTCCTCGTCTCCGAGACCCAGAAGCTGATCACCGACAGCGCGAAGCCGGACGGCTATCTGGACGCCCTCCAGGAGGCGTACGACAAGGGTGCGCCGAAGCAATGACGGTGACCGTCGAACGGGGGGTGACCGGCAAGGAGACCCAGGCCGGTCCCCCTCGCCGCCCCCGCGACTCCTACGCCCTCTTCCTCCTCCCCGGCGTCCTCGCCTTCCTCGCCGTCGTCATCGTCCCGTTCCTGATGAACACCGGCGTCAGCTTCACCGACTGGCAGGGCGTGGGCTCCCCCGGCTGGACCGGGCTCGCCAACTACCGCGAGCTGATGGACGACTCGGAGTTCTGGGAGTCGTTCCGGCACAGCCTCTTCATGGTCGTCGCCATGGCGGCGCTGCCCACGGCGGTCGGACTGGTCCTGGCCGCCGCGCTGTTCGACTACATCGGCAAGCACTTCGGCAGCCGCGTCACAGCGGTCCTGCGCGCCTGCTTCTACCTCCCCCAGGTGCTGCCGATCGCGGTCGCGGGCATCGTCTGGAGCTGGATCCTGGCCCCCACCGACGGCTCCCTCAACGCACTCCTCAAGGCGATAGGGCTGTCGAGCTGGCAGCAGGACTGGCTGGGCGACCCCGACATCGCGCTGTACTCCGTCATGGGCGTGATGGTCTGGGTCCAACTCGGCTTCCCGCTGGTCGTCTTCATGGCGGGCCTGCAACGCGTCGACCCGCAGCTGTACGAGGCGGCCGAACTGGACGGCGCCGGCTGGTGGCGCCGGTTCTGGCACATCACGCTGCCGCAGATCCGCCCGGAGATCTACGTCGTCCTGACCTGGTGCACGATCGCCGCGCTGAAGGTGTTCGGCGCGGTGTACGTCCTGACGAAGGGCGGCCCGGGAGGCGCGACCAACGTCCCGTCCTACTTCTCCTTCACCACCTTCTTCGAGAAGACCCAGGTCGGCTACGGCGCCGCCATCTCCACCGTCCTCACGGTGATCATCCTGGCCCTGTCCCTGATCGGCCTGAGGCTCCAGACCCGCGCGGAGGGGAGAGCATGAGCACCGCGCTACGCCGTTACCCCGTCCTCGTCGCCCTGTGCGTCGCGGCCCTCTTCATGGTCGTGCCCTTCCTGATCGTCGCGGTCAACGCGGTCAAGTCCCCCACGGAGTACTCCCAGAACGGCCCCCTGAGCCTCCCCGACGGCCTCTACCTGGACGGCCTGAAGGACTTCTGGGAGCGCGTCGACTACACCCAGAAACTCCTCAACTCCCTGCTGATCAGCGGTGCGGTGGCGGTCCTCGCGGTGGTCCTGTCGGTCCTCAACGCGTACGCGATCGGCATCGGCCGCATCAAGGGCCGCACCTGGGTGCTGGCCTTCTTCGTCCTGGCGAACATGCTCCCGCAGGAGGCGCTGGTCTACCCGGTCTACTACCTGAGCAAGGAGGCCGGTCTCTACGACACCAGGCTCAGCGTGATCATCGTGTTCACGGTGATCCAGGCGGCGTTCGGCACGTATCTCCTCTCCTCCGTCCTCGGCCAGTTCCCCCGCGAGATCATCGAGGCCGCGAAGATCGACGGCGCCGACAAGTGGCAGGTGCTCTGGCGGATCGTCGTCCCGGTCAGCCGCCCCACCATCGGCGTGCTGCTGGTCTTCTTCTTCATCTGGACCTGGAACGAGTTCCTGCTCCCCCTGGTCATGCTGATCTCCAACGACAACCAGACGGTGTCGGTGGCCCTCGGCGTCCTCCAGGGCCAGCGCCTGATGGACGCCACGATGACCAACGCGGCGGCCCTGTTGGGCGTCCTCCCGGCGATCGTCTTCTTCCTCCTCTTCCAGCGAACGCTCACCCGCGGCATCGCCGTGGGAGCCGTGAAGTAAGGACCCCCCACATGAAGTTCACCGACGGTTACTGGCTGCTGCGCGAGGGCGTCACGGCGGACCACCCGGCCGAAGTCCTCGACGTCACCCCCACCGAGCGCGGCGGCCTGGAGATCCACGCGCCCTCCCGGCCCATCCGCAGCCGCGGCGACCTGATGACGGGACCGGTCATGACGATCAACGCCCACACGCCGATGCCGGACGTCGTGGGCGTGACGTTCACGCACTTCGAGGGCGAGCGGCGGACCGGCCCCGAGTTCGAGATCGCCACGGACAACCCCGCCGCGCAGATCTCGTACGACGACGACCACGCGACCCTGACCTCCGGCGACCTCTCGGTCCGCTTCGCCACCGAGGGGCCCTGGCACCTCGACTTCCGCGCCCACGGCCGGGTCCTCACCAGCAGCGGCCACAAGAGCATGGGCATCATGCGGGACGCGGCCGGCGGCCACTATCTGCGCGAGCAGCTCAACCTCACCGTCGGCACCTGTGTCTACGGGCTCGGCGAGCGCTTCGGCCCGCTGGTCAAGAACGGCCAGGTCGTCGACATCTGGAACGCCGACGGCGGCACGACCACCGAACAGGCCTACAAGAACGTCCCGTTCTATCTGACCGACGCCGGCTACGGAGTCTTCGTCGACCACCCGGGCAAGGTCTCCTTCGAGGTCGCCTCGGAGGCGGTGTCGAGAGTGCAGTTCAGCGCGGAGACCCAGGAGTTGACGTACTACGTCATCTACGGCCCGACCCCCAAGGACATCCTCCGCAAGTACACGGCCCTGACCGGCCGCCCGGCCCTCCCGCCCGCCTGGTCCTTCGGCCTGTGGCTCTCGACCTCCTTCACCACCTCCTACGACGAGGAGACGGTGACCTCCTTCATCGAGGGCATGCGGGAACGCGAACTCCCGCTCTCCGTCTTCCACTTCGACTGCTTCTGGATGCGCGAGCACAACTGGTGCGACTTCGAGTGGGACCCGAGGGTGTTCCCCGACCCGGAGGGCATGCTCAAGCGGCTGAAGGCGAAAGGCCTGCGGGTCTGTGTCTGGATCAACCCGTACATCGCCCAGCGCTCCCCGCTCTTCGCCGAGGGCAAGGCGCTCGGGCATCTGCTGAAGCGGCCGGACGGCAGGGTCTGGCAGTGGGACCACTGGCAGCCGGGGATGGCGTTCGTGGACTTCACGAGCCCGGCGGCGCGCGAGTGGTACGCGGCCAAGCTGGCGGGACTGCTCGGGCAGGGCGTCGACTGCTTCAAGACCGACTTCGGCGAGCGGGTGCCGCTGGATGTGGAGTGGTCCGACGGCTCGGACCCGGAGCGGATGCACAACTACTACACGTACCTCTACAACCGCACGGTCTTCGACGTGCTGCGCGAGCACCGGGGCGAGGAGGAGGCGGTCGTCTTCGCCCGGTCGGCGACGGCGGGCAGCCAGAAGTTCCCGGTCCACTGGGGCGGCGACTGCGAGGCGACCTACGAGTCCATGGCGGAGTCACTGCGCGGCGGACTCTCCCTCGGCCTCTCCGGGTTCGGGTTCTGGAGCCATGACATCGGCGGCTTCGAGGGCACCCCGACGCCGTCGTTGTTCAAGCGGTGGCTGGCGTTCGGGCTGCTGTCCTCCCACAGCCGGCTGCACGGCAGCTCCTCCTACCGCGTCCCGTGGCTCTTCGACGAGGAGTCGGTCGACGTGCTGCGGCACTTCACCCGCCTCAAGCTCCAGCTCATGCCGTATCTGTACGAGGCCGCCCGCACCGCCCACACCGAGGGCACACCGGTGATGCGCGCGATGGTCCTGGAGTTCCCGGACGACCCCGGGTGCGCGCATCTGGAGCGGCAGTACATGCTCGGCCCGGACCTGCTGGTGGCGCCGGTGTTCAGCGACGAGGGCGAGGTCGCCTACTACGTCCCCGAGGGCACCTGGACCCACTTCGTGAGCGGGAACACGGTCACCGGCCCGCGCTGGGTCCGCGAGCGGCACGACTTCCTCGGCGTGCCGCTGCTGGTGCGCCCCGGCGCGGTCGTCCCGGTGGGCGCGGTGGCCGACCGGCCCGACTACGACCACGCCGACGGGGTGACGCTGCGCGCGTACGGCCTCCGGCGCGGCGCGCGGGTGACGGTACGGGTCGGGGACGTGGCCTACACCGTCGTACGCGAAGGGGACACGCTGCGGGCGTCGTGCGGCGACCCGTCGGCGCCGTGGGCGCTGGCGGCCGGGGAGCGGGTCGTGCGGGCACCGGCCGGGACCGGGTTCCTCACGGTGGAGCTGGGCTGATGGTGAAGATCACCGATGTGGCCCGGCACGCCGGTGTCTCCCCCAGCACCGTCTCCTACGCGCTCAGCGGCAAGCGCCCGATCTCCGAGGAGACCCGGCGACGCGTCGAGGCGTCCATCCGCGAGCTGGGCTACCGGCCGCACGCGGGCGCCCGGGCGCTGGCCAGCAGCAGATCGAACGTGCTGGCACTGGTGGTGCCCTTACGGGCCGGGATCCACGTCCCGGTGGTGATGCAGTTCGCGGTGTCGGTGGTGACGACGGCACGGCGCTACGACCATGACGTGCTGCTGCTGACGCAGGAGGAGGGCGAGGACGGGCTCAGACGGGTCGCGGACACCGCCCTCGTCGACGCGATGATCGTCATGGACGTCCAGCTCGACGACCCCCGGCTGCCGTTGCTGCGCTCGCTGGAGCGGCCGTCGGTGATGATCGGCTTCCCGGCCGAGGCGGACGGCCTGACCTGTATCGACCTCGACTTCAGGGCGGCCGGCGAGGCGTGCGTGGAGCATCTGGCGCGGCTCGGGCACCGGGTGGTCGCGCTGGTCGGCTCGCCGCCCGAGGTGTACGTCCGCCAGACCGCGTTCGCCCAGCGCGTGGTCCAGGGTTTCACCGCCGCCGCGGACCGGGGCCGGCTCGCCTCCTCGGTGCACCCGTGCGAGGCCTCGCCCGCCGCCGCCCGCGAGGTCGCCGAGCGACTGCTGCGCGAGCAGCCCGCGTTGACCGGGGTCGTCGTCCACAACGAGGCGGTCCTCGAACCCCTCATCGAGGCCTTCGAGCAGCTCGGCCTGCGGGTCCCCGCCGATCTCTCCGTCACCGCGATCTGCCCCGACGAACTCGCCGAGAACCTCCGCGTCCCGGTCACCTCGGTCGCCCTGCCCTCCGCCGAAGTGGGCACGCGGGCCGTGGAGTTGCTGATGAGGAAGCTCGACCACAAGACGGTGCCCGAGGCCACGCTGCTGCCGCCCCGGATGACGGAACGCGCGAGCACGGCGCCGAGGGACGTGCCCTGACTCACCTGTTGCAAGGCCCTACTCGAAGGAGCCGTGTACATGAAAGGCAGACGAAGAACCACTCTGGTCGTGGCCCTCGCCCTGATCGCGGGGCTCGGCGCCACCGTTCCCTCCCACGCGGAGGAGACCTACGCCTTCCGCGACCCCTCCCGCACCGTGGACCAGCGCGTCGACGACCTCCTGTCGCGCCTCACGCTCGACGAGAAGATCTCCCTCCTCCACCAGTACCAGCCCGCCATCCCGCGCCTCGGCATCCAGTCCTTCCGCACCGGCACCGAGGCCCTGCACGGCGTCGCCTGGCTCGGCGAGGCCACCGTCTTCCCGCAGGCCGTCGGGCTCGCCTCGACCTGGGACCCGGCCCTGATGGAACAGGTCGGCTCGGCGGTCGGCGACGAGGCGCGCGGCTTCCAGCAGGAACGCCCGGCCGGCTGGGGCCTCAACCTCTGGGCCCCCGTGGTCAATCCGCTCCGCGACCCGCGCTGGGGCCGCAACGAGGAGGGCTACAGCGAGGACGCCGGGCTGACCGGCGCGATGTCGACGGCGTACGGCGAGGGCCTGACGGGCGGCGACCCGGACCACCTCAAGACGGCCCCCACCCTCAAGCACTACCTCGCCAACAACAACGAGTGGCACCGCACCACCACCTCCTCCGACCTGCGCCCGCGCGTCGCCAAGGAGTACGACGAGGCGGCCTTCAGACCGGCGATCGAGGCGAACGCGGCCACCGGCGTCATGTCCTCGTACAACCTGGTCAACGGCCGCCCCGCGACGGTGAATCCGGATCTGGACGACGTCGTGCGGAAGTGGACCTCGTACGACCTGCTGAACGTCTCCGACGCCTTCGCTCCCGGCAATCTCCCCGGCGACCAGAAGTACTTCCCGAGCGTGATCGAGGGCGACGCGGCGGCCCTGAAAGCCGGCCTCGACAGCTTCACGGACAACAACGCGGACTCGTCGGTGACGACGGGCGCGATCACTTCGGCGCTCCAGCAGGGCCTGTTGGCGGAGTCCGACATCGACGAGGCCGCCGGGCACATCCTGTCCGTCCGTGTCCGGCTCGGCGAGTTCGACCCGGGCGGCGGCAAGTACGGCTCGATCGACAGCTCCGTCATCAACAGCCCCGCCCATCGGAAACTGGCGCGCGAGGCAGCGACGGAAGGCGCGGTGCTACTGAAGAACCAGGCGGGCGCGCTGCCGTTGAAGAAGTCCGCGAAGAACGTGGCCGTGGTCGGCCCGCTCGCCGACACCCTCTACACCGACTGGTACTCGGGCACCCTCCCCTACGCGGTCACCCCCGCCGAGGGCATCGCGGCCAAGCTCGGTACCGAGGTCGCGAGCAGCGAGGGAGTCGACCGGATCGCGCTGAAGAACGCGGCGACGGGCAAGTACGTCACGGCGGGCACGGACGCGGACGGCGAGCCGCTGAAGGAGACCACGGCCTCGGACGCCGGCGCCCAGTTCGACGTCTTCGACTGGGGCGGCGGCGTGGTCACCCTGCGCTCGGCCGCCAACGGCAAGTACGTCGGCTACAACTGGTCCTCCTTCGTCAACGACCAGGCGCAGCCGAACGGTTGGTTCGTCCAGCAGCAGTTCAAGCTGGAGGACCAGGGCGACGGCACGTACCTGCTGCGCTACGCGGGCTACGAGACCGAGGAGTCCTGGTGGGGCAACCCGGTCTACCTCGGCCCGACCGGCGCCGACGGCACGCTCGGCCTGGTCGCCAAGGACACCGCCGCGCACTACACGAAGGACGTCGTCCGCAGCGGAGTCGACGAGGCCGTGGCCGCGGTGAAGGGCAGGGACGCGGCGGTGGTCGTGGTCGGCTCCAACCCCTCGATCAACGGCCGCGAGGCCCACGACCGCACCGACATGGACCTCGCCCCGGCACAGGAGGCCCTGGTCAGGGCGGTCCGCGAGGCCAACCCGAAGACGGTCGTGATCGTCGAGAACAGCTACCCCACCACCCTCGGCGCCCTCCAGCAGGACGTCCCCGCTCTCCTGTGGACCTCCCACGCGGGCCAGGAGACCGGCAACGCGCTGGCGGACCTGCTGTACGGCGACGCCAACCCGTCCGGCCGCCTCACCCAGACCTGGTACCGCGACGAGTCCGACCTCCCGTCGATCCTCGACTACGACATCATCAAGTCCGACCGCACCTACCAGTACTTCAAGGGCAGCCCGCTCTATCCCTTCGGGTACGGCCTCTCCTACACCTCCTTCCGCTACGGCGCGCTGAAGCAGGTCACCGGCGGCTACGAGGTGAGGGTCACCAACACCGGCGCCCGCGCCGGTGACGAGGTCGTCCAGCTCTACGCCCACCAGCGTGTCTCCCGCGACAAGCAGCCCCTGAAGAAGCTGGAGGCCTTCGCGAAGGTGTCGCTGAAGCCCGGCGAGACGAAGACGGTCAAGCTGAAGGTGACGAGGAAGGACCTCGCGCACTGGGACGTCACCCGCTCCAAGTGGGTCGTGGAGAGCGGCACTTACGACGTCATGGTCGGCTCCTCCTCGACGGACGTCCGTGCCCGCGCCACCTGGCAGGTGTCCGGCGAGACCATCCCGGCCCGCGACCTGTCCCGCACGACCCGCGCCGAGAACTTCGACGACTACGAGGGCACCCGTCTGGTCGACGAGTCGAAGGAGCGCGGTACGGCGGTGGGGGTGACGGCTCCGGACGGGGCATGGCTGAAGTTCGGGGACGCCCAACTCCGCTCGGGTGCCTCGAAGTTCACCGCCCGGCTGGCCGGCGCCTCCGGCACGGTCGAGGTCCGGCTGGGCTCCCCGGCCGGCACCCTCGCCGGTACGGCGGCATTCGGCGGCACCTCGTCGCCGTACGCCTACGAGACGGTGACCGTCGATCTCTCGCGGGCGGCGAAGGGCCGTACCGATGTGTACCTGGTGCTGGAGGGGGAGGGCCTGCGCCTGGCGACGTTCGGTCTGCGCTGACTCCCGGCGCCGCGTGGCGCAGGCCCGATGCCTCACTGCCTCTGCCTCAATGCCTCAGCAGAGCACGGGCTTGCGCCACGAGCATTCGAGGTCGCCGCCCTTGGGTGCCGACCTCGGCGAGACCGGCGTGGCGGTCTCCTCCGTCGACTTCGCGAGCGTGACCACGATGGCGTCCTCCAACGGCTTCACGGAGGACGCCAGGTAATTGTTGAGGACGATGCTGAAGACCAGCTCACGTCCCCCGGCGTCCGTGACATACCCGGAGAGCGCCGACGCCCCCGTCAACGACCCCGTCTTGGCACGGGCGTTGAGCGCGGCCCCCGTCCCGCACATCCGCGTCCGCAGGGTGCCGCCGACGAACCGGTCCGGGTCGCAGGCGACCGGCAGCGAGCGCTTCCAGTCCGCGTACCAGGGCTCGGCGCGTACGGCGAGCAGCAGTTCGGCGAGCTGGGCGGCGGGGAAGTTGTCCCTCCGCGACAGCCCCGAGCCGTCGAGCTGCCGCACCTTGGTCGTGTCGACGCCGACGCCCTTGAGGTATCCGGTGATCGCGGCGAGCCCGGCGCTCCAACTGCCCTGCTTGGACACCTCGTAGCCCATGGCCTTGGTGAGGACCTCGGCGTGCATGTTGTTGGAGAGCTTCATGAACGGGATGAGCAGGTCCTTGAGCGGCATGGAGTCGTGCGAGGCCAACCGCTTGGCGGCGGCCGGGGTCTGTCGTCCGAGCCGGTCCGGCCCGGTGACCTTGACGCCGTGGTCGGCGAGCGCGGCGCGGAAGACGTCGGCCGCGTATCCGGTGGGCTCCCACACCGTCGACCACTGCTTGGTTCCGGCGCCGCCCACGGGTGTCGTACCGCTGACGACGATGTCGTTGCTGCCGTGCGCGCGCTCGACGGAGAGGTCGTTGGCGCCCCCGGCGGCGACGGTCGTGGCCCGGACATCGATGTCGACGTAGTCGGTGTCGGGTGTGACGGTGACGACGGGCTCGTCACCCGCCGCCGCCCCCGGTGCGACCGTCACGATGACGGTCCCGGTGTCGTAGTCGGTGTCCGGCGCCACGTTCAGCGCGCTGATCTGCGCCGCGTAGTAGTAGGGCTCGTCGTCGTTGGCCCAGTCGCTGCCGAGCCGCTGGGTGTCGAACCGGGTGTCGTCGGCGATCAGCCGTCCCTGGACGCGGGTGACGCCGGACGCGGCGACCTGGGCGGCGAGCTTGTCGTAGTCGGCGGCGAGCAGGGTCGGGTCCCCGGTGCCGCGGAGGTACAGATCGCCGCGGAGGACATGGCCGAACCGCCGCCCGTCGGCCAGCACGTCCGTGGTGAACCGGTAGTCGGGCCCGAGGATCTCCATCGCGGCGGCCGAGGTGGGCAACTTGGTGTTGGAGGCGGGCATCAGACGGGTGGACGGCAGATGCTGGTACAGCAGCTGACCACTGGCGGCATCGGCGACGACGACACTCGCCACCCCGCCCTCCATCCGGGCGTCGCCCAGCACGGTGTCGATGGCCTCGGGCAGACCGGAGCGGTCGGAGTCCGCCCCGGCCTGTGCCCCGGGGCCGAGGACGGCGGCGACCAGCGCCACGGTGACGGCCCAAGTCCACTTGCCTCTATGGGAGTTCATGACAGCCGAGCATTCCCGATCCCAGCGCCCGCCACCAGCACCCCTCTCAGCCGTTCAGCCCCCCACGCGACACACGGGCCGACGTCGAGAAGCCGTGCCCCATGCCGGTGACCTCATGGGGTGGCGCACCACAACGCGCCTGGCGCGCGCGGGGACTTCGGCGGTCGCTACCAGACCCCGCCGTACGTCACCGTCCGCCCCGGCCCCACCTCACGGGCGACCCGCTCGGTCAACTCCCGGCCCGCATCGCCCAGTCGGTCGTGGGCCGCGGTGAGCGCGGCGTCGTCCCGGTCCTTCGTCCAGGTCTCCATGGCGGCGTCGACGGCCCGCGCCCACGTGTACAGGTCGTCCACCAGCGCCTCGGACAGGCCGAGGGCGGCGGCGGGGTCGTCGGGGGCGAAGTCGTCGAAGCCCTCGGCGCGGAGCGGGTACCACTTGTACTCGCCCTCGACGACGATGTGCGACGGGGGCGCCGGGGTGTCGTGCGGGTCGGCGGCCCAGTGCAGTCGCGGGCAGCCCCAGCACACAAGCTTCGTGGTGCGGTGCCGCTCGTCCTGGTACCGCACCGACCAGCTCGGGCCGAGGTGCTCGGCCAGCGCACGGGCGGCTTCCAGGTCGGGCTCACGGAGCCGGGCGGCGAGGTCGGCGGGCAGCTTGAATCCGCCGAGGTAGGTGTCGGCGCGCAGCAGCAGCTGCCGGGGGCCGTCCGGATGGGGCATGGGGCACGTCCCTGAGTCGTGGCACGACAAAGCCCCGCCGCTCGTAAGCGACGGGGCTCTGCCACTGTGTTTCATCAAAAACATGGGATGAGTGGAGATGGCGGGAATCGAACCCGCGTCCAACGGTGCAGAATCAGGGCTTCTCCGTGTGCAGTTCGCTGTGATTTTCTCGGCCCCGGCAATCACGCGAACAAGTCGCCGACGGGCCCAGTCACTGTTTGATTTCCCATCGAACCCCGTGACCGGGCTCGATGGTTTAGTCCCCTAGATTATGCCAGGATCCGGGTCGGGAACACTCCCGGGCTGACACCCGTCAAGGGCCTTCACTCACTGCTTATTAGGCAGCGAGGGCGAAGGCGCGGGAATCGCTCTTGTTAGTGGCGATTATTTTTTGCGACATATGGTTAACGAGATCATTGCCGCTTCCTCGACACGCTTCCCCTGCTTCGACATCCGCTGTCGAAACCGATCATCCCCATGTTCTGTTTTCAATGCTCACACCGGGTTCAGCCGGTGTTGATGCCATCGTACGCGACCAACGCGCGCCGATGCCACCGTATTCCCGGCGGCCCCGCCCTACTGACCGCGCTGCTTCCGCTTGGCCGCCGCGATCGCCCGGTCCGACTCCCGCCGGTCCTGCTGCTCGCGCAGGGTCTGCCGCTTGTCGTACTCCTTCTTTCCTCGCGCGAGCGCGATCTCGGCCTTGGCCCGGCCGTCCTTGAAGTACAGGGCGAGGGGCACGATCGTGTGCCCCGTCTCCTGGGCCTTCGACTCCAGCTTGTCGATCTCCTCGCGGTGCAGCAGCAGCTTGCGCTTGCGGCGCGCGGAGTGGTTGGTCCAGCTGCCCTGGTGGTACTCGGGGATGTGGGCGTTGTGCAGCCACGCCTCTCCCCTGTCGATCTGGACGAAGCCGTCGGTCAGCGAGGTCCGTCCTTCGCGCAGCGACTTGACCTCGGTGCCCATGAGGACGATGCCGGCCTCGTAGGTGTCGACGATCGCGTAGTCGTGGCGGGCCTTCTTGTTCTGGGCGACGATCTTCTTCTTGCCGCCCTTCTCGCCGTCCCTGGCCTTGGCGGCGGTCCCGCCCTGCTTGGGCTGGGACTCCTTCGGTACGTACATTCCCTTGCTCATAGTGCCGTCCATTTTCGCACTACGGAGGGGGTGTACGGGAAGTCGTTTACGACTGGGGGCTCAGTCCGCTCAGGACCGTCTCCGCGCGCTCGATCACCTGCTGGTCGGCGTCCAGGTCGGGAGTGATGCCCTTGCCGTCGACACCGCGCCCGGACGGCGTCCGGTAGTGCCCCACGGTCAGTTCGGCGACCGACCCGTCCGGCAGCCGGCTGGGCATCTGCACCGAGCCCTTCCCGAAGGTGCGGGAGCCCACGACCACCGCGCGCCCCCGGTCCTGCAACGCGCCCGTGAGCAGCTCGGCCGCGCTCATCGTGCCGCCGTCGACGAGCGCGACCAGGGGTCTGGTGGTGTCGCCGCCGAGGTCGGCGTGCAGGGCCTGCTCGTCGCCGTCGACGTCGTAGGTGGCGACGAGGCCGCCGTCGAGGAAGGCGGAGGCGGTGGTGACGGCCTCGGTGACCAGGCCACCGGAGTTGCCGCGCAGGTCGAGGATGATGCCGGAGGTGGCGGGGGCCTGTCGTACGGCGGTGCGGACGGCGTCGCCGGAGCCCTTGGTGAACGAGTCGATCTTGATGACGGTGATCCCGCCCTCGAGCTGTCGAACGGTGACCGAGTCCGTGGACAGACGGGCCCGCCGCAGCGTCTCGTCCCACGCGCGCGTGCCCCGTTCCAGCCCGAGCGTGACCGCCGTACCGGCCGCCGCGTCGGTGGCGTCACCGCGCAGTAAGGAGACCACCTCGGTGACGGGCCGCCCGTCGACCTTCCGTCCGTCGATGGTGCGCAGCCGGTCCCCGGCCCGGATCCCGGCGGCGGCCGCCGGCGACCCGGCCCGTACCTTGGTCACCTCGATCCGTCCGCCCCGCTCCCGCCGGGCCCACAGCCCGACGCCGGTGTACCGCCCGTCGAGGGCCTCTTCGAACTCCTCGTACTCCCCCGGCGAGTAGACGGCACCCCACCGGTCCCCGCTGCGGCTGACGGCCCGCTCAGCCGCCTCCACGGGCGACTTCCCGGCGGCCATGGCCTCGGCGGCGGCCTCGGCGACGTTCTCGTGGTGCCCGGCCGGCGCGGCCGAACCGGCCCTGTCCTGCGTGCCTTTCCGGTCGGCCTCGGGCAACGACCCGGTCGCGGCCCCCGCCACCAGCACGCTCGCGAACACCAACGTCAGAGCCGCCCCGCGGCCGATGCGACGGGGCTGACAGAACAGGTCTCGGCCTGACATGCGGGTGAGTCTAGGACAACGCGAAGGGCCGCACGGTCGGTTGACCGTACGGCCCTCTTGGCATGTGTCACACCTTCAGGTACTTGCGCAGCGCGAAGAACGCCGCCAGCGCCGGCATCAGCAGGCTTGTCGCCAGGATGAGCGGGAGTTTCGTCAGTACGGCGTCCCAGCCGATGAAGTTGATCAGGTTGAGCTTCTCGGACAGGGCCAGACCGTGGTCGATGATGAAGTACCGGGCGACCACCAGGAATCCGCAGGCGACCGTGCCTCCGATGAGCCCGGCGACCGCGGCCTCCATGATGAACGGGGCCTGGATGTAGAAGCCCGAGGCGCCGACCAGGCGCATGATGCCGGTCTCGCGCCGTCGGCTGAACGCGGAGACGCGCACCGTGTTGACGATCAGCATCAGGGCGACGACCAGCATGAGGGCCATCACCGCGCGCGCGGCCCAGTTCATGCCGTTGAGAAGGCCGAAGAGGTTGTCCAGGATGCCCTTCTGGTCCTGCACGGACTGCACGCCGTCCCGGCCGTCGAAGGCGGTCGCGACGACCTGGTACTTCTCCGGGTCCTTCAGCTTGATCCGGTACGACTCCTGCATCTGGTCCGGCGTGAGGGAGGCCGCCAGCGGGGAGTCGCCGAACTGCTCCTTGTAGTGCTTGTACGCCTGGTCCTGGGTCTCGTAGGTGACCTTCTCGACGACCGACATCTTGTCGAGGTCGGCGAGGATCTCCTTCTTCTGGTCGTCGGTCACCGCGCCCTTGGCGCAGTTGGGGTCGGACTCGGCGTCGCTCTTGTTGCAGAGGAAGACCGAGACGTTGACCTTGTCGTACCAGTAGCCCTTCATGGTGCTGACCTGGTCGCTCATGAGGAGCGACCCGCCGAACAGGGCGAGGGACAGGGCGACGGAGACGACGACGGCGAAGGTCATCGTCAGATTGCGACGGAGACCGACACCGATCTCGGACAGTACGAACTGGGCGCGCATGGCGTCTGGTTGGGCCTTTCCGTGGACTGTGCGGTCAGTGCTGGTAGCCGTAGACGCCGCGCGCCTGGTCGCGGACGAGGCGGCCCTGCTCCAGCTCGATGACGCGCTTGCGCATCTGGTCCACGATGTTCTGGTCGTGCGTCGCCATCAGCACGGTGGTGCCCGTCCGGTTGATCCGGTCGAGCAGCTTCATGATGCCGACGGAGGTCTGCGGGTCGAGGTTGCCGGTGGGCTCGTCGGCGATCAGCAGCTTGGGCCGGTTGACGAAGGCCCGCGCGATGGCCACGCGCTGCTGCTCACCACCGGAGAGCTCGCCCGGCATCCGGTCCTCCTTGCCGCCGAGCCCGACGAGGTCGAGCACCTGCGGCACGGACTTGCGGATCTCGCCCTTCGACTTGCCGATGACCTCCTGCGCGAAGGCCACGTTCTCCGCGACCGTCTTGTTCGGCAGGAGCCGGAAGTCCTGGAACACCGTCCCCAGCTGGCGGCGCATCTGCGGCACCTTCCAGTTGGAGAGGCGCGCGAGGTCCTTGCCCAGGACGTGCACCTGGCCATGGCTGGTCCGCTCCTCACGGAGCACCAGCCGCAGGAAGGTGGACTTTCCGGAGCCGGAGGACCCCACGAGGAAGACGAACTCGCCCTTCTCCACTTCCAGGGACACATCCCTGAGTGCGGGGCGGGTCTGCTTGGGGTAGACCTTGGAGACGTTGTCGAATCGGATCACGGATGCACCACGGTTAGCCGGGGGTAGATGAGCGTGACCATACGCGACCGGGGTGTGCGAGCGCAGGCACCGGTTGCGGTTGCGTGCTGGATGTGCCTTTTGTGTACCTGCTCAGGGGGCCTCTCCGAGAGCGCTCGAGCCGTTTCCGGAGGAACCTGGCACAGTGGAGGGGGAACGTTCCGGACCCGGGGAGCGTTCTGTACAAGGAACCGGCACTAGGAGGGCGAGCGCATGACGTACGACCGGCTGGTGTGCGCGAACTGCGCCGCGCCCGTGAATGAGGGCCGCTGCCCCGTCTGCCGCGCGAACCGTGAGCGGCTCACCCAGGACAATCTGTTCACCCAGCTCAACCCCATGACGCTGATCGCCCTGCTCGCGGTGCTGATCGCGGCGGTGGCCCTGCTGGCGCACCAGAGCGCGTAGGCGTCCGTACACGACGCCCGAGGGGCCCGGAGCGATCACTCGCTCCGGGCCCCTCGTCGTACGACGTGTGCACCTGGCGTGTGCGCGCGGCCACCGTCAGGCGGCGGCACCGCCGCGGCCGCCCACGAGGCGCGGCAGGATACGGAAGCCGATACCGCCGGCGATCATCGTCGCGGCACCGATGACCAGGAACGTGGTCTTGTCGTTGGCACCGGTCTCGGCGAGCTCGGCGCCGCCGCCCTGGGCGGAGGTGTCGGACTCCGAGCCGGTGTCGGTCAGGGACGAGGAGCCCTGCTGCTGGGCGGAGGTGTCGGAGCCGCCGTCGGGGTCGGCGTTGTTGCCGCCGCTGTTGTCGCTGCCGCCGTCGTCGTCACCGTCGTCGTCGGTCGGGTCCGCGGTGGGCTCGTCCGTCGGCTCCTCGGAGGGCTCCTCCGTGGGCTCGGTCGGCTCGTCGGTGGGGTCCTCGGTGATCGGCGGCTCTTCCGTCGGAAGCTCCGTCGCCGGCGGCGTCGAGGCGGGCGGCTCCGACGACGGCGGCGGAGTCTCGATGATGCAGGAGAGGTCGGCGGGGTCGCACTCGTCGGCGGTGGCGACACCCGCCACCGTCAGCGAGGCACCGGCCGCGATCACGGCGCCGGCGGCTATACGCGCGAGCCGGATCCGCGTCTTCTTGGTCATAAGGTTGCTACCCCCAGTAGCTCATCGTCAGTGAGGCGGCGCTCGGGGCCGTGATCGACGGGGGTGGCCGTACTCAGCTCTCCCCCGGTTCACATGCGCCCCAGAGATACGCATGCCGCGCCTTACCATTCCCATTTTTCAAAGCAACGTCAAGGCCGTTGCGTACGCGATGTCCGGGTAAGGGTTCTTTGCCGGGAGACGGACCCTGTGAGTGTGATGTAAAACCCAGACATCCGGGCACAGAAAAGGCAACTACCGCCGCGAGAGCGGTAGTTGCCTTGTCGACAAATCTCTGTCGGCTACTTCTCCTGCTGCTTGCGCCAGCGAATTCCGGCTTCGAGGAAACCGTCGATCTCGCCGTCGAGCACGGACTGCGGATTGCCGACCTCGAACTCGGTGCGCAGGTCCTTGACCATCTGGTACGGGTGCAGGACGTAGGAACGCATCTGGTTGCCCCAGGAGCTGCCGCCGTCCTTGAGGGCGTCCATCTTGGCCCGCTCCTCCTGGCGCTGCCGCTCCAGGAGCTTGGCCTGGAGGACGTTCATGGCCGTGGCCTTGTTCTGGATCTGCGAGCGCTCGTTCTGGCAGGAGACCACGATGCCGGTGGGGAGGTGCGTCAGGCGGACCGCGGAGTCCGTGGTGTTCACGCCCTGGCCGCCGGGGCCCGAGGAACGGTAGACGTCGACGCGCAGATCCGACTCGTCGATCTCGACGTGGTCCGTCTGCTCCACGACGGGGAGGATCTCCACGCCCGCGAAGGAGGTCTGGCGGCGGCCCTGGTTGTCGAAGGGCGAGATCCGGACGAGCCGGTGCGTGCCCTGCTCGACGGAGAGCGTGCCGTAGGCGTACGGCACCTGCACGGCGAAGGTGGTCGACTTGATGCCGGCCTCTTCGGCGTACGACGTCTCGTAGATCTCGGTCTTGTAGCCGTGGCGCTCGGCCCAGCGCAGATACATGCGCTGGAGCTGCTCGGCGAAGTCCGCGGCGTCGACGCCACCGGCCTCGGCGCGGATGTTGACGAGCGCCTCGCGGGCGTCGTACTCACCGCTCAGCAGCGTCCGGACCTCCATCTCGTCCAGCGCCTTCTTGACGGCGGCGAGCTCGGACTCGGCCTCGGCGCGGGTGTCCGGGTCGTCCTCCTCCTCGGCCATCTCGAAGAGCACGGAGAGATCGTCGATCCGCCCGCGCAGCGTCTCGGCCTTCCTGACCTCGGCCTGGAGGTGGCTCAGCTTGCTGGTGATCTTCTGCGCCTCGTCCGGGTTGTCCCACAGGGACGGCGCGGCCGCCTGCTCCTCGAGCACGGCGATGTCTGCCCTCAGCTTGTCGAGGTCCAGAACGGCCTCGATCGACTCCATGGTCGAGGAGAGGGACTTGAGCTCTTCGGATACATCGACGACTGCCACGCTCCCAGCCTAACGGCTGTGGCAACCGACCTCGGCCGGGCGCCGGGCTACGCCACCATCCGACCCACCCACCGGGGGCACCCCCTTGCTTTTCGGCCTGTCCGGCGTTTGAGGACGAGACCCGCTCGGGGCCGGCAGCGGGGGTCCGGGGGCGCAGCCCCCGGGGACTGTCGCCTACACCCCCGTGCCGGTGCCGCCGAGCAGAGCGGTGTAGCCCCGGCGCGGGCCGTCGACTGCCAAACACACAACACAAG
>NZ_JABERD010000188.1 GCF_013044505.1 Streptomyces sp. S3(2020)
CCCCGCGACCTGCTCGCATGTCCCCTCCCCCTGCCGCTTACGCGCACCACACCGCTCAAGGTCATGACGGTCCATCCCATCCCCCATGGTCATGACGCCTCACCTTCAGCGAGAGCGATATCGATCGCGGCCGCGATGGCAGTCGCGCCGTACGCCGACGCCGTGTCGCGGAGCCTGACCAGCCCTGCCCGGTCCGTATGAACCGTCGGACGGCCGTCCTCGCCAACGCCTAGCCGGGTATCGACACCGAGGCCGGCGAGCACGGCGCGAGCGTCCGCTGCCGTGAAGTCGTCCGGATCGTTCGTGGTGTTCATGACTTGCTCCGTGGGGGTGTCAGGCCTGTGCTGGCGCGGTGGTGAGGTCCTGGCGGGTGGCGACCCATTGGAGTCCGCACGACGCCTCGCCGCACTCGACGACCTCGCGGCGTTGGCTTGCGACGGTGGCCGTTCCCACGGCACGGCAACGCCGTTGGGCTCGGCAGGCCGGGCAGAGCAGGATGGCGAAGACGGCCTTGGGTGCTGCCACGAGGGGCTCCTCAGTGTTCGTCGGCGGGGCGTCGGCGAGGTTGCGGGAGTCGCGGAACCAGGAGGCGATGAGCGCGGCCTGTTCCCAGCCGAGGAGGTCGTAGAGCGGCTTCACCGTGGTGTGCAGGGGATGGCCGCCGGGCCAGCCGTAGACGTGGCCACGGATGGCAGCGGCAAGGTCCACGGCAGCCGTCCAGCCGAGCTGGTCCACGAGCTCGCGAGCGAACGACTCGTACGTGTAGCCGTCGTCCTGATGCACGCGTGCTGCCCGGCTCACCCAGTGTCTGGTGTCGATCACTTGCACCCCTCAGCTGTCACGTGATCTTGCTCGCCGGTGACGGATGTAGGGTTGTGCAGGGTTTCCCGAAAGTTGCTACGCGTATGCGCCTGTAGAGAAACCGGATAACCCTGCACAGCCCTACACTCGCCCTGGTCAGAAGGGTTCTTGGCCGGGCTCGTCCAAGCCCGCGATCATGAGCCCGCGATATGTCTGGCCGCTCGAACTCCGCTTCTTCTCGAAGCCGCGGGCCTGCATCGAGGCAGCGAACGTGACCTCTGTGCCGACCACGTCGTCCTTGAGGCCGCTGGAGTGGCACCACGCGGACCAGGTGGTGAACAACTCTCGGGCTTTTACTACGCCGTGGGAGCTCTCGATGGTCCGTTCTGTGAGGAAGCGGCCCAGGGCATCGCTGTCGGCTTGGTAGGCCTCTGTACGGGCACGTACCGCCTCAGGCGGGTTCAGCCCTTGGTCCTGGTAGCTCAGCCAGCCCTCGTACAGCCAGGCCAAGACGGCATCCGACGCGCCCTTCAGCCTCTCCGGCAGTTCGCCGTCGCGCTCCTCGGGCGGAATCACGACGTCGAACGGAACCACGAGGATGCGGCGCCACACTGCCGGGTCGTCGCCGGAGACAGCCGGCAAGTGGTTCGTGAGCATGATCAGTGTGTGGGACGGTTCGAACGTGATCGGGTTCCTGTGCATCAGGTTGGCCTCGATCCGGTCGCCGCCAACCAGCCGTTTCATGGTGGCTTCGGCGAACTTTCGGCCCTTCTCCGTCTCGGAGCTGAACACGAGGCGAGCCCCGCGAAGCTGCATCTTGAAGGCGCCGTGCCGCTCATGCTTGGACTCCATGAGCATGGCCGGGTCAATCTCGATCGCGTAGTCACCGAACGCGGCCATGACGGCGTCACGGATGGTGCCCTTCCCGTTCGCGCCCGAGCCGGTGAAGATCGGCATGACGTGCTCGGTGACTCTGCCCAACATGGCGTAACCGAAGAGCCGTTGGACGAACGAGCGGACCTCTTCGTCAGGGAGGATCCGCTTCAGAAAGGTCTCCCACTCGTCGTACGTGCGCCCTCCGACCGTGCCCCCGGCGACCTTGGTGATCAGATGCTCACGGTTGTTCGTGAGTACCGTGCCGCTGCGCAAATCGAGGGTCCCCGCAGGGGTGTTGAACAGGTACGGGTCAGCGTCCAGGCGCCTCGACGCAGTAGAGATCGGCGGGAGGGCCGATGCGATCCTGAGCATGCCCTCAAGGCCAGCCGCCGACTCGGACTTGCGAGCGTCCTGGTACAGGTGGTCCCGCTCCTCCTTGTCCAGATTCGCGAGTGCGGCGAGCGCGGCCTTCACCGTTGCCACGGCCGCCTGCATGTCGGCTCGCTCGTCGTCCGCCTTCCAGCGAGCCCCGTCCCACCTGTGCCAACTGATCCCATGTACGAAGCGCAGATCGTCTGAGTGCTCGGCAACGAACCGTTCAGCCATGCGCAGTTGCCCGCGGTGCTCGGCTGTGACGGGAGTCGAGGGCCTCTGCCAGCGCGGTTTGGGAACCGTAACGGTCTCGCCGTCAAACCACAGAGGCTCAGCATCGGGCGCTACGAAGGCATGCCCGAGTTGACCGCCTGCATGGGTCGGTTCGGTCATGTCGCATAGCCGACCGGTGTCGGTGAGGTGAGCGCAGAACCGGGTGCTGTCGAACGAGGTGGTCACGCTGCGCTCTCCTGTGCGTTGTCGAGCCGGTCGACCTGCTTGCCATCGACGAGGTGCCGGCGCCAGCCAGGCCGTCCCGGGATCGCGACCGGAGGCCATCCTGAGGAGGCCGTCACCGCGCGGGGAGGCTGCGGGCGAGCGAGCTCGTTCAGCTCGGCGAGCGTCTTCCTGCTTGCCAGCGGCGGGCGGGCGCGGTGTGCCTCGCGGAACCAGGCCAACAGCTCTTCCTCGTCTCCGTACTTCCGCCACATCTCAGCAGCCGTGAAGACCGCGGCGGCCTTCTGCGGCGCGGCGTTGGGGAGGCACCCCCACTCGCGGCCGCCGTACCTGGGGAGCAGCGTGGTGTCGTCGCCGAGGAGCTCGGTCACGCGTGCAGTGGCCCACAGGGCTGTGGGCTCGTCGTCGCGGGTGGGCTTCGCGGACGGGGCCGCGCGTGCGCGGCGGAGCGCTTCGTCCGCCTGGCCCCGGTGTGGCACTCTGTCCACAGGCGTGGTGCCTTTCTTCGATGCGTAGCCTCGGGTCGCTGGCGAGCGATGAGCCCGGGGCTTCGCCGTGGGTCGGGTCTTACGTCGAGGCCCCTCCCTCGCTGGCACGGCTAATGCTGGCGCGAGAGGGGCTGTCTTATGTGCCCTGCAAGAGGCGCAGCAGCGATGCGGTCACAACGCGGTGGCGGGTGCCGAAGCTGAGGACAGTGACGGGCGCCTCGCCGCGCTTGACCAGCTCGTACAGGTGCGACTTCGAGACGCCGATAGCGCGTGCGGCCTCGGGAATCCCGACGGTGGCCGGCCATCCGCGGATCTCGTCGAGAGTCGGCGTGGATGCCTTCATCAGGCCGCGACCTTCCGCTCGGCGAGCCATGCGAGGACGTCGTGTCGGCGGTAGCGGATGCGGCCGCCGCGTCCTTTCGACAGCTTCGAGTAACTCGGGCCGGTCCCCAGCGCTCGCCAGTTGGCGAGCGTCTGCTTCGCGACGTTCACGACCTCGGCCGTCTCGGAAGGCGTCAGCCATTCCTCATCGCACGGGGTGATCACATCCGACATTTGAACTCCAACATGAGCAGTAAAAACGCCGTCTTGGCGATTTGATCGCCGTATTGGCGAGCATAGAGCGGGAGCTTGCGGGATGTCTACTTTGGCGCCAGAATCCACATCATGGCTTCCAATGCTGTGGCGACAGGCCCGACCGCAGAGCGCGTCGCGGAGAACATCAGGCGCATCCGAAGGGCGCGAAACCTTGATCAGAAAGAGGTCTCAGTCCTGCTCAAGGCCATCGGGCGCCCGATGTTGCCGACAGTGCTCAGTAAAATCGAGCGTGGTGAGCGGCGCATTGACGTCGACGACCTCGTCGCTATTGCACTCGTACTCAACGTGAGCCCTGTCGCGCTGCTGCTGCCTCCCGAATCAGGGGACCGGCGGATCAAGCTCACGGACGCCCACACGCTTCCTAGCCGGACAGCGTGGCAGTGGGCCGAGGGCCAGCGAACGGCTATGGACTACGAACCGGGGCCCGTCGCCCACACCGGGCCGGGCGGCGATCCGGCGATCGTGGGGGAGAAGGTCGAGCGCGAGCAGGAGTACGACCGTCAGCAGACCGAGTACCTCTCGCTGACGCATCCGCCGGAGCGCCAGCGAGGGGTCGGCCATCAGGCTGTCCGGCTAGGTCGCGACCTAGCCGATGTTATCGAGGACATCGTCGCCCCAGAGGCAACCGCCGACCGAAGCGTCCTCGAGGCCCGCAGTCGAATGGCCAAGCGTAGGTATGTCCAGCTCGGCCTTGAGCTGGACGAGATCATCGACCATCTGCCTCCCGCTCACCCTGGGATGGGTGCGCCCGCCGGGGAGTAGATGGGCATCGGGCGACCAGGCTGAGCCTGTCTAGGGGAGGAGTGGTGCTGTGGCCGAGATCAAGAAGGTCACGCTCATGAACGGCAAGACCCGGTACAGGACCGTGGTCGACGCTGGCCGCGATGAAAACGGCAAGCGTATCCAGATCACCATCACTAAGGACCGAAAGAAGGACGTTGAGGCCGAGCGTGACCGCATCCAGCATCAGCGGAAGAACGGGACGCTCATTCTTCCCAATGAGATCACGCTGGGGGGCTGGCTTGATCGATGGCTGGAGTACAAGAAGCGTGACGTCGAGGAGACGACGATCCGCACGTATCGCCTCGCCCTGGTCCACGTCTACGACCGCATCGGCCACATCCGGTTGCAGGAGCTCACCGAAGACCAGGTGACCGAGTGCATCGACGACATCGTGGCTAACGGGCGCAGGAAAGGCGGCGAGGCCGGCACCAGGCTCGCCGTCTCCACCGCCGAGGGAGTCCTCACGAGACTTCGCGAGGCACTGAAGCGCGCGGTCGTACGGAAGCTCATCGCCGAAAGCCCCGCCCAGTCCGTGCGCGTCAGCCTTGCCGACAGGAAGACCGACAAGCGCGAGCGGCCAAAGGCCAAGCCCTGGAGTGTCGCCGAGGTGCAGCAGTTCATCGCGGGCCTCGAACGCGACCGCCTGTACGCGCCGTTGCTGCTGTCCCTCATGGGGCTGCGGCCAGCCGAAGTCGTGGGCCTGCGCTGGACTGACCTGGACCTGAAGCGGGCCACGTTGGAGATGGTCAACACCCGCACCATGATCGGAAACGTGACCGTTCTTGAGAAGGACGCCAAGACGGCGGCCGGGGAACGGGTGCTACCTCTGCCGGGGTCCGTGCTGGACGCGCTGAAGAAGTTCCGGGCGCTCCAGGCTAGGGAGAAGCTGGCGGCAGGGGAGGGGTACACCGACTCGGGATACGTTGTCGTCGACCAGTTCGGCATCCCGAGGAACACTCGGCATCTGCGTGAGCACGCGTACCGGCTCATGCGCGAACTAGAGATGCGGCAGGTCCGCTTGTACGACGCGAGACATTCGTGCCTGTCGTACCTCGCGGTGTCTGGTGTCCCTGACGTCGTCCTCGCCGCATGGGCCGGACATACAAACGCAAGCTTCACCAAACGGAAATATGTGCACGTTGGCGTCGAGGACATGAGGGCCGCCGCGACGGCGTGGGGAAGCTTCCACGGCGGAGATCAAAAAGCCCCAGTGTGAGAGATTGTGAGAAACGATCTCTTACGGGTCCGCTGAAATAGCACTTGACCAGCGGATATCTGTAAGCCAGTAGAACTGTGGACGGATTCTACTGGCGATTCGTGCAGGTAAGCGCACGGGGCCCGTTCGTCGGAAGCTACGAACGGGGCCCCGGACCGACGTGACCAGGGCGCTTACGCGGTCGGCCCCTCGTACGGCAGCAGGTCGGGCCGCTTCGCCGGCAGGCCGTCGCCGGAGGAGCGGCCCGTGAGCCGGCGGCCGATCCAGGGGAGCAGGTACTGCCGGGCGAACCGGGCGTCCGCGACCCGGCGCGCGGCCCAGCCGGGCGGCGGCGTGGCCGGTATCGGCGTACGCCACTCGGTGTCCTCGGGGTCGTAGCCCAGCGTCTGCCAGACCGCCTCGGCGACGCGGCGGTGGCCCTCGGCCGTGAGATGCAGCCGGTCCACGTCCCACAGGCGCGGATCACCGAGGGACGGCGCCCCGTACAGGTCGACGACCCTCGCGCCGTGCTTCTCGGCCAGCTCGTCGACGCACGCGAAGAGCTCTTCCATGCGCGGCCGGAACCGCTCCAGGACCGGCCCCTGGCGGCCCGGGCTGCGCATCAGCACCAGCTGCCCGCAGGCGGGGGCGAGCCGCTCCACGGCCTCGGTCAGCAGAGCGCGTACGCGTCCCATGTCGCACTTGGGGCGCAGGGTGTCGTTCAACCCGCCCACCAGCGTGATCACGTCGGGCCGCATGGCCACGGCCACGTCGATCTGCTCCTCGACGATCTGCTGGATGAGCTTGCCGCGCACCGCGAGGTTGGCGTACCGGAAGCCGGGCGTGACCGCGGCCATCCGGCCGGCCAGGACATCGGCCCAGCCCCGGTAGGAGCCGTTCGGCAGCAGGTCGGACATGCCCTCGGTGAAGGAGTCTCCGAGGGCGACGAGGCTGGTGTGTGTGGGGTTCTTCTCCATGGCGGAGAAAATGCTAACCCGTTCACATACCCGGCGGTCGGTCGGCCTGCCCCGCCGGGCTACGCCCGCTGTCCGAACAGCTCCCGCAGCACGTCCTCCATGGTCACCATCCCGGACAGCCGCCCGTCGTCGCCGAGCACGGCCGCGACATGCGTACGACTGCCCCGCATCGCCGTCAGGACGTCGTCCAGCGGCGTGCTCTCCCGCACGCGCGCGATGGGCCGCATGTCCCGCACCTGGAACGCCAGATCCCGCGGGGAGGCGTCCAGCGCGTCCTTCACATGCAGATAGCCGAGGATGCGCCGCCCGTCGTCCACCACCGGGAAGCGGGAGAACCCGGACTCGGCCGACAGCCGCTCCAGCTGCTCCGGAGTGACGCCCACGCGCGCGTAGACGACCCGCTCCAGCGGCAGGACGACATCGCGCACCGGCCGACGGCCCAGTTCCAGGGCGTCGTGCAGCCGCTCCCGGGTCCGGTCGTCGATGAGGCCCGCCTCGTCGGAGTCCTTGACCAGCCGGGCCAGCTCGGCGTCCGAGAAGGTCGCCGTGACCTCGTCCTTGGTCTCGATCCGCATCAGCTTCAGCAGGGCGTTCGCGAAGGCGTTGATCGTGAAGATCACCGGGCGCAGGCCCCGGGACAGGGTGACCAGCGGCGGGCCGAGCACCAGCGCGGTGCGCACCGGCTCCGCGAGCGCGATGTTCTTCGGCACCATCTCGCCGAGCAGCATGTGCAGATACGTCGCCGCGGTGAGCGCGATCACGAAGGACACCGCGTGTCCGGCGCCCGTCGGCACACCGAGCGCGTGGAACACCGGCTCCAGCAGGTGCGCGATCGCCGGTTCGGCGACCACACCGAGGATCAGCGTGCACAGGGTGATGCCGAGCTGCGCCGCCGCCATCAGCGCGGACACATGCTCCAGACCCCACAGCACGGTCTTGGCCCGCCGGTCGCCTTCTTCGGCGTACGGCTCGATCTGCGAGCGGCGCACCGAGATCAGGGCGAACTCGGCGCCCACGAAGAAGGCGTTGACGACGAGGGTCGCCAGACCGATCAGCAACTGGATCGCGGTCACTTCCCGGCCTCACCTTCGACGGATTCGGACGGGTCGTCGAGCGGAGCGTGCAGCAGCACGCGCGCGGCCCGGCGCCCGGAGGCGTCCACCACGTCCAGCCGCCATCCGACGACCTCCGCGGTGTCGCCGACGACCGGGATACGGCCGAGCTCGGTCGCCACGAGGCCGGCCAGAGTCTCGTACGGCCCCTCGGGCGCCCTCAGCCCCACGCGCGCGAGGTGGTCGATGCGTGCCGAGCCGTCTGCGGAGTACAGGACGCGTCCCTCGTCGTCGGTCCCGGCCGCGGCCAGGTCGGGTGTCTCGTGCGGGTCGTGCTCGTCACGGACCTCGCCGACGACCTCCTCGACGATGTCCTCCAGCGTGGCCACCCCGGCCGTGCCGCCGTACTCGTCGATCACCACGGCCATGGTGCGCTTGCCGGACAGCCGGTCGAGCAGACGGTCCACGGTCAGCGACTCGGGGACCAGCAGCGGCTCGCGCATCAGCTCGGAGACGGGGACGCGGGTCCGGCGCTCGGCCGGGATCGCCAGGACGTCCTTGATGTGCGCGGTGCCCACGACCGAGTCGAGGTTGCCGCGGTAGACCGGGAACCGGGACAGGCCCGTCGCGCGCGTGGCGTTCGCCACGTCCTCGCAGGTCGCCTGGGCGTCCAGGGCGATGACCTGCACGCGGGGCGTCATCACGTTCTCCGCGGTCAGGTCGGCGAGGTTCAGGGTCCGTACGAAGAGTTCGGCGGTGTCGGCCTCCAGCGCGCCCTCCTTGGCGGAGTGCCGGGCCAGGGCGGCGAGTTCCTGCGGCCCGCGCGCGGCGGCCAGCTCCTCGGTCGGCTCCACGCCGAAGAGGCGCACGATGCGGTTCGCCGTGTTGTTGAGGTGGGTGATGAAGGGCCGGAACGCCGCGCTGAACCAGCGCTGCGCGTTGCCCACGCGCTTGGCGACGGCCAGCGGCGAGGAGATCGCCCAGTTCTTCGGCACCAGCTCGCCGACGACCATCAGGACGACGGTCGACAGAGCCGTACCGAGCACCAGCGCCACCGACGAGGCCGTCGAACCGGAGATGCCCAGCGACTCCAGCGGACCGGCGATCAGCTTGGCGATCGACGGCTCGGCGAGCATGCCGACCACCAGGTTGGTGACGGTGATGCCGAGCTGGGCCCCGGAGAGCTGGAAGGTGAGATTGCGTACGGCTTTCAGGGCGCCCGCCGCGCCCCGCTCACCGCGCTCCGCGGCCCGCTCCAGGGCGCCCCGCTCCACCGTGGTCAGCGAGAACTCGGCGGCGACGAAGGCACCGCAGGCGAGCGAGAGCAGGATCGCCACGAGCAGGAGGAGCACTTCGGTCATCGGGTCACCTCCGTCCCATGATCGGACAGGGGGCGGGGGATCGCGCGATCTCGCGGCGTACTGGTACTGGGAGGCTCGCCCATGGGCGGACGCTCACACCTTTCCTTGGAGGACCGAGTGGTCCCCCAATGGTAAAGGACGGGCAAAGGGGGTCAGTCGGCGAGGGGCTTCACCCAGCGCCGCCACTGTTCCTGGGGCGCGTACCCGGCGGCACGCCAGGCATGCTGACCCGCCTCGTTGCGCACCAGCACCATCGCGTCCGCCCGGCGCCCGCCGAGCCGTACGAACCGCTCGTCCGCGGCCGCGAGCAGCGCCGAGCCGATGCCCTGGCGGCGCCGCTCCGGGTGCACCGCCAGCCGGTACAGATGGCAGCGCCAGCCGTCGAAGCCCGCGATCACCGTGCCGACCAGCTCCCCGTCCCGCTCGGCCAGGATCAGCGCCTCCGGATCACGCGCCACGAGCCGCTCCACGCCGTCCCGGTCGTCGCTGATGCTCGTGCCCTCGGCGGCCGTCTTCCAGAAGGCGAGCACGGAGTCGAGGTCTGCGGGTGCGGCGGCGCGAAGGCGCAGTTCAGTCATACGGCGATCCCATCACGGGGGCCGGACGGGGACACCGAATTCCAGCATCCGGACGGTCACCTGCCGCCCAGCTCCGCGACGACCGGCGCGAACGCCTCCATGTACGGCTCCAGGACGGTCAGATAGGTGAAGCCGTACCTCTCGCGCCGGGCCAGCACCTGCGTGGTGATCTGTTCCAGGGTGCCGACCAGGAGGATGGGCAGCTCCAGCGCCTGTTCGACCGTCGTGTCCGGTACCCGCTCCACGAGCGGTGTCACGGCGGCCGCGCGGTCGTCGGTGACGACCACCATCTGGACGAGGAGGTTCAGCTCGGCCGGCTTCTCGCGGCCGGCCGCCAGTTCCTCGTACCGGGCGAGGCGGGCCGCGAAGTCCCCGTCGGCCATCGGCACCAGCTTTCCCTCGGTGCTTCCCGGCACCAGGGACGCCCCCGTGAAGGCCACGATGTCGGCGTGCTCGGCGGCGAGCCCCAGCATCCGCTCGCCGTTGCCACCGAGCATCAGCGGCACCCGGGTGTCCAGCAGCCGCTCCAACTCCTCGACCGTGTGCCGGAGATGGTCGACCCGTTCGCGCGCGGAGCCGAACGGCAGCCCCGCCGCGTCGTGCTCCGCCTGTACGTACCCGGTGCCGAGCCCGAGTTCGAGGCGGCCGTCCGTCAGCGCGTCGGTCGTGGCCACCTCACGCGCGAGCAACGCGGGGTTCCAGAAACCCGCGTTGAGCACGAACGTGCCCAGCCGCGGCCGTTCGGTCGCGCCGGCCGCCGCGACCAGCGCGGGGAACGGGGCGGGCATCCCCAGATGGTCGGGGACGAGGATCACGTCGTACCCGAGCTCCTCGGCCCGGTGGCACTTGGCCCGCCACTCGCGGGCGGGCGCCGGCTCGATGAGGCTGACACCGAAACGGAACGGACGCGGCATGAACTCTCCTGTTCGGTGGGCGACTTGAGGTCACCCTGATTCCCCTGGCCCGATTGCCTCACCCACCTCACTCGTGCGCGATCGCCGCCAGCACGTTCATCCGCGACGCCCGCAGCGCCGGCAGCAGCGCCGCCACGACCCCCACCACCGCCGAGCCGACCACGACCGCGACGATCGTGCCCCAGGGGATCGCCAGCGCCGACATGCCCTGCAACGCCAGCACCTGCTGGACGCACACGCCCCAGACCAGCCCCAGCGCGAGGCCGAGGACCGCGCCGAACACCGCGATCACCACCGACTCCAGACGGATCATCCGGCGCAGCTGACGCCGGGCGAGCCCGATCGCGCGCAGCAGCCCGATCTCCCGGGTCCGCTCCACCACCGACAGGGCCAGGGTGTTGACCACACCGAGCACCGCGATGACGATCGCGAGCCCGAGCAGCGCGTACACGAGGTAGAGCAGGACGGCGATCTGGTCGTGGACCAGGTCCTTGTAGTCGGCGATGTCCCGCACCTGGACCTGCGGATACGGGTCGAGGGTCTTCTCCAGGTTCGCGCGCAACTTGTCCGGACTGGTGCCGGAGGCGGCGTTCACATAGAGCCCCGAGTCCTGCCCGCCGGGCGCGTACCGCTGGAGCGCGTCCAGGCCGAAGTAGATGCCGCCCTGTGTCCCGAAGCCCTCGGCGGACTCCTGGTCGGTGAGGGCGCCCACGGTCAGCTCGGCCGTCTTGCGGCTCTGGAACTCCACGGGGATCGTCGAGCCGATCCGTACGTCGTGGTCGCGCGCGAAGTCCGCGTCCATGGCGATGCTGCCGGGGGCGAGCGCGGCAGCCGTGTCGCCCTGGGCGTACGTGATGTCGGCGACCTCGTCGAGCTGCGGGTCGTAGGCCGCCGCGGTCGTCTTGACGCGGTCGCCGTCGGGCAGGCGTACGGCGACCGGGGCGAACTGCGAGCGGACCACGAGCCCCACGCCGTCCGTGTCGCGGACCTTGTCGGTGACCTCCGTCGGGAAGGGCACGAAGTTGCTGTTCTGGATGACGAAGTCGGCGCCCAGGGTGTCGTCGATCTGCTGGTCGAAGGACTTGGTCATGGAGGCGCTGGCCACGGACATCCCGCCGACCAGGGCGAGTCCGACCATCAGCGCGGCGGCGGTGGCACCGGTGCGGCGGGGGTTGCGCAGGGCGTTGCGCTGGCTCATCCGGCCGATCGAGCCGAACAGCGCGGGGAACGCCCCGCCCAGGACACGGATCATCGGGCGCACGAGCAGCGGTCCCGCGATCACGGTGCCGATCAGCGTGAGGACGACACCGAGGCCCAGCAGGGACGCCGACGACGAGGTGTCCGAGGAGAGGACACAGCCCAGCAGGGCTGCCGCGCCGGCCCCGAAGACGACGCCGCCCACCAGGGCGCGCACCTTCAACGGCCGTCCCACGCCCGCGATCTCGGCGTCCGCCAGCGCCGCCATCGGCGAGACACCGGCCGCGCGCCGGGCGGGCAGGTACGCCGCCACGAAGGTCACACCCACGCCCACCACGTACGCGGCGACGGGCGTGCCCCAACCGATCACCATCTCGCTCGACTTGATGTTCATGCCGAGCGTGTTCATCAGCGCGATGAGACCGGCGGCGAGTCCGATGCCGGTCGCGAGACCCAGCGTGGAGCCGACCACGCCGAGCAGCATCGCCTCGGTCAGCACCGAGCGGCGCACCTGGCGCCGGTCGGCGCCCAGCGCCCGCAACAGGCCCAGCTCCCGGGTCCGTTGGGCGATCAGCATCGAGAAGGTGTTGACGATCAGGAACACACCGACGAGGACGGCGATGCCCGCGAAGCCGAGCATGACGTACTTGATGACGTCGAGGAATCCGCCCAGTGACTCGACATCCGACTTGGCCTGCTCGTCGGCGGTCCGGATCTCGTAGTCGCCGGTGCCGATCGCGGCGGCCACCCGCTGCTTCAACTGCGTGTCGCTCACGCCCTCTTGCGCGTCCACGGAGATACCGGTGGCCGCGTCCGCGTCGCCCAGCAGCTTGGTCTGCGCGGTCGGGGTGTCCAGGAAGAGCAGGGTCGCCCCGGGGTTGGTGGTGGTGAACGTGGCGATACCGACGAGCCGGACCTTGAAGGTGCCCTGGGGTCCGATGACGCTGAGCGTGTCACCGATCTTCAGGTCCTTGCGGTCGGCGGACTCCGAGTCGAGCAGGGCCTCGCCCGCGCCGTGCGGGGCATGACCCGAGGTGAGCTCGACCGGACTGCGCGGGCCGGGGCTCCAGTCGGTGCCGATGGTGGGGGCGCCGGTGGTCGAGCCGACCGCCTCGTTCTTGCTGTCGGCGACGGTGATGTTCTGGACCTCGGCCTCCAGGCGCGCGTCGGCGACCCCGTCGATCCGGGACACCCGGTCCAGGAGCGAGGCGGGCAGGGTGGCCGTCATGCCGGAGGGGATCGCCTCGGTCAGCTCCTCGCGCGGGCTGACCGTGACATCGGGCGCGGTCGAGGCGAAGAGCCGGTCGAAGGTACGGCTGAGGGTGTCCGAGAAGATCAGGCTGCCCGCGACGAACGCCACGGACAGGACGACGGCCAGCGCGGACAGCAGCAGCCGTCCCTTGTGGGCGAGGAAGCTGCGGAGCGTCGCCTTCAGCACGGCCTCAGTCCTTGTCGAGGGAAGGGGTGTCCGCGGCCGCGGCCTCCGGTGGCTCCGGTGCCTTCGGCGGCGGGCTCTCCTCCTGGTGTCCGCGGATCACGTCGAAGCGCTTCATGCGTTCCAGGACCGCCTCCGCCGTCGGCCGCTCCATCTCGTCGACGATCCTCCCGTCCCCGAGGAAGAGCACCAGGTCGGAGTGGGCGGCGGCGCCCGGGTCATGAGTGACCATGACGACGGTCTGGCCCAGTTCGTCGACGGCCTCGCGCAGAAAGCCGAGGACCTCCAGACCGGCCCGCGAGTCCAGGTTGCCGGTCGGCTCGTCCGCGAAGATCAGCTCGGGCCGGGACGCCAGCGCCCGGGCACACGCCACGCGCTGCTGCTGGCCGCCGGAGAGCTGGGCGGGCCGGTGCTTGAGCCGGTCCCGCAGCCCCAGGGTGTCGATGACCTGGTCCAGCCACTTCTCGTCGGGTTTCTTGCCCGCGATGTCCATGGGCAGGGTGATGTTCTCGGCCGCGTTCAGGGTGGGGATCAGATTGAACGACTGGAACATGAACCCGATCCGGTCCCGGCGCAGCCGCGTCAGATCACGCTCCTTCAGCCCCGTGATCTCGGTGTCGCCGAGCCAGACCTGGCCCGCCGACACGGTGTCGAGGCCGGCCAGGCAGTGCATCAGCGTGGACTTCCCGGACCCCGACGGACCCATGACCGCGGTGAACCGGCCGCGCGCGATCTCCACGTCCACCGAGTCCAGGGCGATCACCGATGTCTCGCCCGAGCCGTACGCCTTGGTCAGACCGTGGGCGCGGGCAGCGATCCCGTCGGCCGACGCACGGCCGGGGGCGTGCTCCGCAGCGGGTGTGGACAAGGCCGCCTCCTCAAGACGTACCGACTCCTTGGTCCCGGCCGAGGGTAGTGTGATCCACCCCACATCCGAAATCCCCCTGGGGTGCCGGTCGCTCTCCATCGCAGGTCGGGTCCCCGATACCGATGTAAGGGGCACCTTCCGGCATCGTCCACCTGTGGGTGGACCCCTTGCCGCTACTAGCACTCCAGCGCTAGCGTCGAGGTATGGCGAAGACCCAGCTGAACGTGAGAGTGGACGAGGGCACCGCCCGCGCCGCCCGCGAACGCGCCCTGGCCCGCGGCATGAGCGTCAACCGCTACATCGAAGAGCTGGTCAAGCAGGACACCGGCGAGGTCGGCCACACCTTCGTGGAGGCGGCCGCCGATTTCATGAAGCAGTACGAGAGCGTCTTCGCCGAGGAGTTCGGCGCGGAGCGCGAAGGTCGCCGCTGATCCCTTGAGCGACCTCCGGATCGACCTCGCCTGGCTCCTCATGCTCGCCGAACACAACACCCCCGGAGACCCCCAGGTCACCGACTGGGGCGCTCTGGTCGCGGCCGTCGCACGCCATGACGCCGAGATATTCGACGTGCCCGTCTACGACAGCCCGCACGCCCGCGCCGCGGCCCTGCTCCAACTCCTGATCCACGTCCCGGCGTTGGAGCGCTCCAACGCCCTGTTCGCCTCCGCGGTCGCCTACGCCTACCTCGTGGCGAGCAGCCTCAAGGTCGTCACCTCGCCCGAGCAGGTCCGTGATCTGGCCCGGCTGGTCAAGAGCGGGGAGGCCTCCGTGCACGACATCGCGCGGGAACTGCGCCAGTGGAGCCTGTGATCAGCTCTCGGGAGGGCGCCACGCGGTGCCCAGCACGCAGTAGGAGGACGGCAGTCTGGGCCCCTTCTCCGGCATCGACACCCGCCGGTAGGGGCCGAGTTCGAAGCCGGCGTCCCGCAGGGCCGCGACCGGATCGCGGGACAGATGGCAGCCTCCGCTCAGGGGCGGCCACACGGTCCGGTCCAGGGCGCGCTGGGTGAGACGCATCGCCGGCCCGCCGCCTCGGCCGTGCTCGAAGAACCGCACGACACCGCCCGGCCGCAGCACCCGCCGTATCTCCGCGAGGGCCCGCGGCAGGTCCCGCACGCTGCACAGCACCAGCGAGACCACGACGGCGTCGAAGGCCTCGCTCTTGACCGGCAGCGCCTCCGCGGCCCCCGGTACGACGTCGACGGGCGCCCCGGAGCGCAGTGCGGCGTCCGCCGCCAGCCTGCGCAGCGTGCGCTCCGGTTCGATCGCCACGACCTCCGAGACCGTGCCGGGGTAGTAGGCGAAGTTCAGCCCGTTGCCCGCGCCGATCTCGATGACCCGCCCGGACACTCCGGCGAGCAGGCGTTCCCGCACGCCGGACATGCCGGCACGGGTCTCGGCGGCGACGCTGACACGGGCGTAGCAGCGGGCGAAGAGCGGATGGTGCACGGGATCGCGCGGCAGCTTGCCGGAACCGGCGGACCGTAGCGGCATGACGACCTCCCGGACGGGACGGGGTCCACCTCGATTGTCCCCCGGATGCGCCCCGCGCACCCTCGCTCGCTCGCGCGCTACGCGACGAAGTCGCGCACCTGCTCGTACACGCCGTAGTCGTTGTTCATGTCGGTGTGCGAGATGCACCCGACCTCGACGTTGGTCGCACCGCTCAGGATCGCGGTGGTGTCCGGGGTGAGCGCGTCGTCGCAGTTCGACCAGTAGCTGGCGTACGAGACGCTGCCCGGAGTCTCGTCACCGGAGTTGAGCGAGGTCAGGAACGAACTGCCCGTGTACATCTGGGCACACGACGTGTACAGCCACGAGCACCAGGAGGCGGTCGTCGTGCCGTGGTTGACACCCGCGGTCGACACGAAGTCGTCCACGTACGACGTCCCGCCGAGGTTCTTGAGGTAGTAGCGGGAGTTGAGCGCGCCCATGGAGTGGACGACGAGGTCCACCTTCGAGGCGCCGGTCTGGGAGAGCACGCTCTGGATCTTGGTGGAGAGCTGCGAGGCGGTGGTGACGTTCGACTGCGACCAGTCGTACGACCACGCGAACAACTCGGACGAGGTGTAGCCGTCGGCCTTGAAGTCGGCGATCCAGTCGTCCCAGCTGCTCGACGAACTGCTCAAGCCGTGGACGAAGACGATCGGATTGTGGGTCGCGGCCTGAGCGGGGGCCGCGGAGAGGGAGAGCGCCAGAAGGAGCGATGAGACGACGGCCGAAACAGCCGCAGAGATGCGACGCCGGTAGCGCTGCATGATGCCTCCTGAAACGGGTGGGGTTGTCAGGAGTGTCAGCGGGGGTCTACGCGCGCCGCATCGGCGAACTCGCCGGTCTTTACGTGTCAATTAACTCGCCAGTAACGTCAAAGGTGTGCTGACTCCTGTAACCCCGCCGCCCCTTGAGGGCACTTCGCCACCGCAGCTCGCGGAGGCGTGGCAGGACCTGGCCGCCGGGCTCCCGGAGGGCGTCCGGGTACGGCTGCTGCATGCCGTGCACGGCGATCCGCGCGCGGCCGCCGAAGCCGTACGCCTGCTCGGCGCACGTCAGTCGGCGGGCCTCGACCCGCTGCCGGTGGAACCGGCGGAACTGGCCCCGGCGTTGCTGCGCGCACACCGCGCGGAGATCAGGGGGCTGCCGGACGACACCCGGCTGTTGCTGCTCCTGGCCGCGGCCGACCAGTACCCCGTCGCCACCCACGCCTACCTGCGCGCCGTCGCCGCCGCCCGGCTCGACACCCGGCCCCTGGAGGCCGCCGAGGCGGCCGGGATCGCGCACGCCTCGGCGTCCGGGGTCGTCTTCCGTGACATCTGGACGAGGAACGCCGCGTACGAGTCGGGATCGCCGGCGGACCGCCGCGATGTCCACCGGCTGCTGGCGCGGGTCCTGCGCACCGGTGGTGAAACGTCTCTGCGCTCCTGGCACCGCGGCGCGGGAGCGCTCGGCCCGAGCAGCCGGCTGGCGGCGGAACTGGGTGCGGCCGCGACGAGGTCCCGCGACGCGGGCCACCTCCAGCAGGCCCGCGCCCTCGCCGAACGCGCCGCCGCGCTGAGCCCCGACCTACCCGGACGGACCCGGCTGCTGGCCCGCGCGGCGGCGTACGCCTGGCAGGCCGGGGACGGGGACCGGGCCCGCAGGCTGGCCGCACTGTCCGACGGCGACGCCCTCACCGGGGTGCTCGCGCTGCGCGCCGGCAACGCGGCGGAGGCCTTCGACGCGCTGCTGACGGCCGTGGCGACGGAAGAAGGGGAAGGGGAAGCGGGCGGCGGTGAGCCCGGGGCGAGCCCGTCCCGGGGGCTTGGGCATGCCGCGGTCGCGGGGTCGTACGCGATGCCTGTGGGGACGCCGACTCAGGCGAACCTCCCGAACCCGCTGTCCGCCGATCCTGCGAACCTCCCGCCCGCACCGCGTCCCCGCACCGTGACCCTCGACGTCCCCGACCCCGCCCTCCACCTCCTCGCCCGCGCCACCGAGGCCGCCATCTACACCGGTGACCTGCGTCGATGCCGGGACGCGGCCCAGGTCGCCCGGCGGCTGGGCATCGTGCCGCCGGGCACGCTCGGCGGGCTCGCGGCGGCGTTCGAGGGGCGGTACGAGGACGCCCGGGACCTGCTCGCGGCGGCGGCCGGACGGTGCGGGCCCGGTGGCGACCCCACCCTCCTCGTCCACGCCGGCATCGCCGCACTCCTGCTCGGCGACCACACCCTCGCCGCCGCCGCGACCGTCCGTGCGGCCGCCTCGGCCCGGGTGCGCGGTGCCACGGTCACCGTGGCACAGGCCATGGAGTTCCGCGCCTACGCCGACTTCTGGACCGGACGCCCGCGCGCCGGAGAGGCCGCCGCGACGGACGCCCTCTGGCAGGCGTACGTCACCGGCCAGGACAACGGCGCCTGCCATCTGCAAGCCGCCCTCGCCATGTTCGCGGCGCTCACCGGCGACGCCGAGGTCTGCCGTGAACGCGCCGCCACCGCACGGTCGTACGCCCGTTCCCACGGCCTCGGCCTGCCCGCCGCCCTCGCCCAGTGGGCGCTCGCCTACCTCGACCTCAGCAGCGGCCGGTTCGCCGCCGCCGCGGCGCGGCTGCGCGCCCTCGCCGGATTCGGCCCGGGCCACGGCCACCGGGCGATCCGCCACATGGCCACCCCGCACTACGTCGAGGCGGCCGTCCGCACCGACGACACCCGGGTGGCCCGTGCCGCCCACGCCGACTACGACCGCTGGGCGAGCGCCGTACGCAGCCCCGACGACCTGGCGCTCAGCGCCCGCTGCCGCGCCCTGCTCGCACCGGGCGCCGAAGCGATCGAGCACTACCGCACCGCACTGGACCTCCACGCTCGTGGCACCCGGGACTTCGAACGCGCCCGCACCGAGCTGCTGTTCGGCAGCGCACTGCGCCGACTGCGCCACCGCACGGAGGCCCGCGACCGCCTGCACAGCGCCCTGGAGGCCTTCGAGCACTTCGGCGCCCCGCACTGCGCCGCCCCGGTCCCCTATACACAACTGACGCTGCCGACGAAGAGGAAAGTGTAGATGCCGGTTGGCGCCGTCGCATGAAAAAAAAAACACAAAGGGCTCGAGAGAAAGGAGAAGAAGA
>NZ_JABERD010000189.1 GCF_013044505.1 Streptomyces sp. S3(2020)
AGCACGCAGGAAGTCGACGTACCGATCTCTGCCCATGCCCGGTGATGCTGCCACCAACTCCCCCGCCCGACCCCTGACTCGACGAGGTAGCCCGACAGACCGGCCTGTCCCCCTCCCGAAGCCCCGGCGACTGCCGCCCCACGCGACACGGCGCCTTCCCAACCGACCGAACGCGCGGCGCCACCCGAGTACGACGGGGCACCACCGCTGGCCCACACGACGCCGACGCAACATCGACCGCCGCCCACCCCAGCACACACGCGAAGACCCCGCACTCAGCGTCTCCGCTGCTTACGGGGTCCTTGGGCACCTAATAAAAGGTGCCCCCGGCAGGATTCGAACCTGCGCACACGGCTCCGGAGGGCATGTGTACCCGAGGGTTGAACCCCACCCTGACCAGCACTCTTTGGCTGGGGACGTGCGAGCGGAGTCGATCTCTATCGCATACCGCGCGCGGGGAGGTTCGAACCGTTGTCGCTGTTCGGGAACGAGTCGACCGATGTGCCTCTGTGTGCACCCTGCTCCGGGCCACAGACGGTCCGGCGAGCTTCGTCCCGAAGCAACGTGGGTGCGGCCCTACCTCGGGCTGGTGTGGCTCTGAACTGTACTGGTGGTCCGCTGATGTTCGTAGTTGTCCGCAGGCGTTGTCACACAGTTAGACACTCACCCATTGCGGCTCCCGGCACGTAGGTTCGGCGCGCCTCAACTCAGCCCCACGGCCGATGTGCCTGCCCGCCTCGCTGTTGCGGTCCCTCAGCTCAACCTGCGTGGATCCGGATCTGCTTGACGGCCACTCAAGTGTTGCTCGAAAGGAGATTCACCTGAAAGAGCACAATTTGCAACGTTATTGGGCATGTTGCCGGCAGCGGTATAGGTAACGATCGGACAGTAGTCAGTAGTCCACGGAGGGGTTGCGAGGAGCTGAAGAGCTGGACGCCAGCTTGTGGCAAGTTCTCAGAGTCTCACCCAACTGCCCTCCTCGACACGTACTACTGACATATGCCGCACCAGTGGGTACGATCACGCTCTGGGGTGGAACCATTACGCGGGGGTATTGTGGCTGACAGCACTTCGAACTCGAACTCTGGACTTCTGGGGAAGATTTCGGCTGATCCTGCAAGTCAGCAAATCTCGGTCGAAATTAGCTTTGAGATCATACGGCTTTTCTCTGAAGGCCTTTACCAGAGCCCGCATAAGGCCATCGAAGAGCTCGTTTCTAACAGTTTCGATGCAGGCGCGAAGAGTGCTCGCATTATTACGCCGCGATCAAAGTCGGAAGATCCGGGCGGCACCGATTCGTTGTGGGTAATCGATAATGGCTCCGGAATGGATGAGGAGGGGTTTGCCCGTCTCTGGCGTGTCGCGGAGTCTACGAAGTCGGCAGACTCCACCATTCAAGGAAGGCGCCCTATCGGACAGTTTGGGATCGGCAAATTAGCCGCCTATGTTCTTGCCTGGCGGCTCACCCATATCAGCAAGGTGGGTGAGTACTATTACTACGCTTCCATGGACTTCAAGAAGGTGGAAGGTAAACGTCAAAACGATCCAACTGCCGGGCCTGTGTCGCTTGAACTGCACATTGTAGAAGAACACGAGGCTCGGGACCTGCTAGAGGAAGTCCAAGTCAAGGATCCAAAGGCGTGGGACATGATGTTCGGTGCCAAGGCGGCGCCGACTTGGACCGCAGCTGCTCTTAGCGATTTTAAGACGCTCTTCGAAAAATTCCGCCCGGGCGTGCTGAGCTGGGTGATGAGGACTGGTCTCCCTCTCGCGAGTGACTTCAAGATCTTCCTTAATGGTGAGGAACTGAGGTCAGCTAAGGAAGATGCAGTTGTCCTTCAGGACTTTAAAATCGGCGGCTCCTCAGATAAGGCCGCTCAGAAGTTAGGTATCGAGACAACGGCAACTGGAATCTTGATCCCAGGTATCGAGGGCGAGATTACAGGAACTGCGACACTGTATGAGAAGGCATTGATTACTGGTAAATCCCTTCAGTACGGCCGCAGTAACGGGTTTTTCATTCGGGTGCGAGGTCGGGTGATCAATCTCGAACAAGAGCTTTTTGGGCTCGAGACGCTTAACCTGGCCGTCTGGCATCGATTCAAGATGGAAGTACACGCGGACGGCCTTCGCACGCACTTGCTCTCATCACGTGAGGGCGTGCGGTCCTCTGACGCTCTTGAGAAATTTCGAGATTACTTGAGGGCTAAGTTTAATGAGGCCCGCGTTGTATACACTGCTGAGAATAAAGAGAAGCTTGTTGGATTCGACCTCAAGCTTCTTCTGAAGGAAGGTTCGCCGAGCATCCTCGCCGACCCGCTGGTGGCGGCTATTCAGAATGCTGTCGTGCAGGCTCAGCAACCGTCGCATTATATCACCGCTCCGAGCCATCTTGATGGAGATGAGCGGGCAGAGTGGATTGAAGAGTTCTCTCGAGATGTGATGGAGCAACCCTTTCTTGATGTTCAAGTCAGGGATATGGGGGCGTATGATCGGCTAGCTGAATATGATGCGAGGACTAGAATCCTGTACATTAACCAGGAGCATCCCTTCGTTGCCAAAATAATGGCACATTCGAAGAATCAGACACCTGCCACCTTGTTTGCTACTTCAGAGGTGCTGACCGATGCCTTTCTTCGGGAGGGCGGGATTTCTCCCGAAGTTACTGCCGAGGTATTTGCACTTCGCGACAGGGCTCTTCGTCAAATTGCAGGGGACTATGGTCCGGATGCCGCGGAGGTCTTGAGGCATCTATCTATTGCAGACCAGAACAAAGATGCACTGGAGAAGGCTGTAGGTCAGGCCTTCCTTGTTTTGGGGTTCCAGTACGAGCGACGCGGTGGAAACCGTGGGGGAGCCGACGGAATCCTGGATGCCCGTCTCGGACGTGGTGAGAATAAGCTAGAAGACTTCCGCATCGTCTATGACGCCAAGACTACAGCGGGAAGCAGCATCCCGGTAGACAAGGTGCATTTTGATGCTCTTTGGGATTTCATCCATGAAGAGTCCGCCGACTTCGGGTTCTTCATTGGGAAAAAATTCGACGGCCAGGATAAAGATGATTCCTCAGTAAATAGGAGGACGGCCCTTGGTCGCGTTGATCGCCCCATGACTGTGATGCTCACCGCCCAGTTGCGGCGCTTGGTTGAGCTTCATTATCAGTTTGGTGTGACACTCAACCAAATTCGAGAACTTTTCACCAGCGCTTTGACAGTGAAGGAGGTCGAGAAGTGGCTCGACGCTCTCGAGTCTGGTTTTCGTGAAACGCAACAGCCTGTCCCCCTGAAGAAACTCTTGAGGGGAATTGAGCGTGAAAAGGGAGACACTAAAAGTCAGCCAAATGTGTACGCAGTTCGCGCTACGGATCCTCGACTAAGAAGCTATGAGCCGGCGAAGCTTATTGCTGCTCTGCAGGCGGTGCAGACGATAGTTGGATCTCGCTGGCTCGAGGTGAATCCCGCCAGCGGTGATGTCCGTATGTCGCACACTGCAGACAGTATCATCACTGAAGTTGACCGACGCTTGCAGGATGACTTGGGCTTGCCTGCAGTGCCTGACGATCCGGAGTCGTGATCATGCGTTCGCTCGCCGCACCTCACCCGTTTCCTGCACGTATGGCTCCAGAGTTGGCGCTGAAGGCGCTCGAGTTAGAGCGAGGCGAGAAAGTAGTTCTTGATCCTATGTGCGGATCTGGAACGGTCTTGCGGGCGGCCGTAGAGGCCGGGCATCGTGCTCGGGGCTTCGACATGGATCCCCTTGCTGTCCTTATGTCCTCGGTCTGGACTCACTCCTCGTCGGCGGCGGGGCTCCGAGGGGCCGCAGAGGCTCTGGTTTTGGAGGCTCGAGACTTGATGTCCGCCGGCGTTGACCTGCCTTGGGTGGATAGTGACTCTGAGACGTCAGATTTCGTAGACTTTTGGTTTGCGAAAGAGCAGAAGGAAGACTTAAGGGTTCTCTCCTATCTGCTTTACGGCCAATCGGGCAGGTTGGCTGACGGTCTGCGTCTTGCGCTCAGTCGAATCATCGTCACGAAGAAGCGCGGAGCTTCTCTCGCATGGGATGTATCGCATAGCCGACCACACAAAGTGGGGACCGAAAACGACTTTGATGTCATGTCGGGATTCATCAAGGCTGCGGCAGAAATCGAAAAAAGGATGGGTCACTCCTTTGATGGATCCGCTAATGTCGAGCGCGGAGACGCTAGGAATCTGCAGTCTCTGCCTGATTGCTCAGTTGATCTCGTAGTCACTTCTCCGCCTTATCTGAACGCTATTGACTACCTTCGAGGGCACAGGATGGCTCTCGTGTGGCTGGGTTATAAGCTTGGCGAGTTGCGTGAGATCCGGGGTTCTAGCGTCGGCGCTGAGAGAATGTCAAAGGTCAACGATGAACGGCTAATCGGTTTGGCTGCTGACTCGGAGGTTTCTCGACTATCCGGAAGAATGGCCGGAATTTTCTGGCGCTATGTCGAGGATATGTCCAGGGTGATGTCTGAGATCTCCCGTGTGTTGAAGCCCGGTGCTCGGGCCGTGATGGTGGTAGGGAACTCGACAATAAAAGGAACCTTCGTTGACAACGCTGGGGTGACGCGTCGAGCCGGGATCTTGCACGGACTTAGCGTTGAGGCAATCAACGAGAGAGAGCTTCCAGCTGGTAGGCGATACCTTCCCCCACCCTCAGCTAACGGAGCCTCCATGGATAGCCGAATGCGAACTGAGGTTGTTCTGGAGTTGGTCAAGCCGCGCACCCTCTGACGTCGCCACCGGTCAGCGGGTCGGATTTGGGGCGAGTGATCGTGGCGCCCTATTACTTCTTGCCCGTTGCTGCTAGCGCGCCGCCGGGCGGGGCTGCCGATGGCGAAGACAGGGCGGCGGCCCCGCCGACAAGGCGGCGCGTGTCCGCTCGGGCCTTGATGGAGGTAGAAGGATTCATCAGGCTGGCAAGCCTGCAACGTCTGACCAAGGTCTTCGCAGGCGCGAGGCGTGGGAAGCTGGAGTAGGACGTTTGGCTAACTGAGGGGAGAGCGAGTGTCGCAGCAGGGCAGCCCTCGGGGAACCTTCTTGCAGATCGCCGAGGTGGTGAAAGCTCAGATCCAGGCGGACCCGCAGATGACGCAGCTTCCGGCCGCCGGCGACCTCATGCATGATCACGGCGTCTCGCGTGGGGTGGTGCTCCGCGCGTTTAAGGAGCTCCAGGCGGATGGCGTTGCTGAACCGGTGAGGGGCGGCCGGTGGCGGGTAGTACGCCAGGGCGAGCAGGTCGACCGGCGCCCGTTGGAGCAGCGCATCTCCGACGTCATTGCGACCGAAGGGTTCGAGGTGGGTGCCAAGTTCCTCAGTGCGTCCGACCTGATGGGCAGGTTCAAGGTCTCCCGACCGACCGTGACCAAGGCTCTCGACAAGCTCGAAGCCGCAGGCGTGCTGGCGAGTGAAGGTCAGGGCAAGGTGCGGACAGTCCGCACTGTGCCGAACCGAGAGGGGCGTTCGTAGCTTGTCGACGTTGACGAAGTGGGCCTACCCCCTCGCGGAATCCCTGCTCGCTGAGCCGCTGCCGCGACGGTGGCAGCACTGCTTGGGCGTCGCCGAGAGGGCGCGCACCATCGCGCTCATCCTCGGAGAGGACGCCGAGCTGCTCGAAGCCGCGGCAGTCCTGCACGACATCGGCTATGCGCCCGACCTTGCCAAGACCGGCTTCCACCCCCTTGATGGGGCTCGCTACCTCCGGGACGTCGCGAACGCAGACGAGCGCGTTGTGCACCTGGTGGCCCATCACTCGTGTGCGTGGTTGGAGGCCGATGCGCGCGGCCTGCGCGAGGAGCTGGAGGGGGAGTTCCCCCGCGAGAGCGCGCACCTGAACGACGCTCTCTGCTTCTGCGACATGAACACGACGCCCGACGGCACGCCCACGAATCCTGTGGATCGGATCAACGAGATTGCCGGCCGCTACGGGCCCGACAGCCTGATCGGCACGTTTATCCGTCGCGCCGAACCCGAGATCCTGGCGAGCACGGCGCGCGTACTTGAGAGGGTCGCCGACGCCAAGCGTCAGCCGATGTAGGGCGCCGTCCGGGCCCGGTCCATCGCGTGCTCGATGCGGAGTCGCATGGTGGGGTGGACGTCCAGCTCCCGCAGGGCCGTTGGGTGCACCCAACGGACCTGCGTCGTTTCGTTGCTCGTGCGCAGGTCACCGCCGACCGGGCGCGCGCGGAAGCAGATGCTGAACTGCTGACGGATCTCGCCGTCGTCGTACTGCATGACGTGACCGGGGTCGGTGTAGATCCCGGACATGTCGACGACTTCGGCCTTGATGCCCGTCTCTTCCCAGACCTCCCGGACCACCGTGTCACCGATGGACTCGCCCACGTCGTGGCCGCCGCCGGGCAGCGCCCAACGTCCGTTGTCGGACCGCTGAATCATGAGCACCTGCCCCGCGTCGTTCTGGACGAACGCCACGACCGAGGGCACGACCGAATTGGCCGGCGGGGCGTCCGGGTCGTGCAGGTAGTCGATGCGTCCCATGCTCTCAAGCTCCTGCGATGTCGCGTTCAGTAACTGACCTGGCGCCTTCCCAGGTCTGTTGAACGCTATTGGCAAACGTGTCGAACAGGCCACTCCCCGGGAGGCGGCGCAGGTGGAACACGGGCGCCATGTAGGCGCCGATGCCGTACACGTGAGTGTTGGCCAACATCTCGTCATCGGCACGATAGATCGAGTTGTAGAGCACCGTGTCGTGCAGGCGGAAGGTGATCTCGGGATGGCTGGTGAACAGCGGGCGGTAGTTGACCAGCGCGTTGCGGATCTTGCCGTCCATGATGCGGTGACCTTCGTCGACGCCGCGCCGGATGACGGCTTCGCACTCCGGATCACCCATGAGGACTCGGATGTGCACGCCGCTCTCTGCCTTCTCCTTCAGTGTTGAGAAGAAGAGTGGATCCTCTGCGAGGTAGATGCCGGCGTACACGAGGATGTCGATGCGTTCCGTGGCGCGCTCGCACATCTCGCGCCAGAGGCTTGACGGCACCGTGTGGCGATGCTGGTAGACGGTCACGATCTCGGCTTTCGCCAAGTCGGAGGCGCTCTCGGCATTGCGGTCGTCGTCCCAGAGGGTCAGTACGTCGACCTGGAGTGCCGCTGCCGTTGCGTACTGGTGTCGCCGGTACGGCACCTTGCCCTGAGTGATCCACCGCTCAACGGTCTTTGGGTTGACTTCGATCTCTTCAGCGAGGCTCTGAATGGTCATGCCTCGCGCCAACAGGGCTGTCCGCAGACGCTCGTTGGACATCTGAGCCCTCCGTGGGACATCTAGGGAGCTCTTGACGGTAGCGAGATCAACCAGAGCTGTCCACGGGCGGGGTGAACAACTCCCCTGACCTGGGGCGATTCTGATGGTGCGCCAAGAAGTCCCGGCGCAAAACCAGGAGGTTCCGCCGCTGTGCTTGACGGACCCCCATGCAGTACCTGTAAAACAGGTACTGCAAAGCCGAACGTCCGGAGAGCCTCGTGAAACGGGTTCGAAGGAAACGTCTGTGCCTTGACAACTCCACAGCGTGACAAGTCGACGGGGTGAGATTCCCTGTCCCCGCGGCGGCCCGGGTGACGGCCGCCGGCGGCCACTTCCCCGCGCACCGGCTCTGGAGAACAGCCGTCGGGATCATCCCTTCCTCACGGGAGGTCAACCCGGCGGGTGCCAACTGGTGTGTGCCGCCCTGCTGGCGTCAGAGCAGCAACGATGACGCACCCGACCTATCCGGCTCGGGGCCGGTCCGCCGCCGCAAGCGGCGGGCCGGTGAAGCCGGTCTCTTTTGCCTCGCCCCGCTGGTCAGCACGTTCGGGTTCGACTCCCGACCGGGGCACTTCGGCCCGCTGCCTCTGCGGTGTTGGCCGCTTCTCGGGTCAGCCGCCCTCTCGCCAACGTTTCGCGGCCCCCGGCTCTCTCCGTCCCTTCGACTCAGGAGTACGCCATGCGTATCCGCAACTTCGTCTCCGGCCACCAGGCCGACACCACGCACGACTTCCTCGAACTGGCCCTTGGCACTCCGGTTGAGCTGTGGCTGGGAGTCGAGGGGGAGAGCGAAGAGGAGCGCGCGGCGCGTCTGGACGCGGCCCGCGACATCCTCGCCGACGACCCCGAGCTGCCGGACCGCGCGGTGCAGGTGGCCGCCAAGGCGCTGGACGAGGCGGGCCTGCTGCGCCTGTCGCCGCTGCCCGTGCCCAGCGCCGCCCTGCGCCGCAGCCTGCGGACGGGGGTCGCCGCGTGAACACGAACCTGACGCTGACCGACCTCGCCGCGCCGCTGTCCGTGCTGCGCCTGCTGGCCGTCGACTTCGGGCACCTGCCGGCGCCGACCGTGAACGTCACTCCCATCTACCCGGACCAGCTGGAGCTTGCGTTCCACTCCGGCCTGACCGACTTCGAAGCCTGGCGCGAGGCGCTGGGTGTTGCTCCCGACAACGTGGACTACCACGTGCAGGGCGACGGCCGAACGGGCGTCCTGCGGAGCACCTTCACCTACGCGGGCGCCGAACTGGAACTGGTCGGCTACGGCGACGTCGCCGCCCCGGTGCTCGCGGAAGCGGAGGCGGCATGAGCGCCCCGGCTCGCGTCGACGCCACGTTGACGCCCGTCGACATGCCATCGACGCCCGTCAACGTGGACCGTGCCATCACGGCTCTCGCGTCGGTGCTCACAGTGGTGCTGACCGCGGTGGCGTTCTGGCTCTCCTACGAGCACTTGCAGGAGGTGGCCGCCAGGCATGGCATGGCGGAGGCGGTGGCCCGCTCGTGGGCCTGGCCCGCCACGGTGGATCTGTTCATCGTGATCGGTGAGCTGTTGATCCTGCGTGCCTCGCTCGCCCACCGGGTCGACTGGTGGGCAATCGCCCTGGTCACCGCCGGGGACGGCGCCTCCATCGCGCTGAATGTGGCCGGGGTCGGACAAGACGCGAACGCCCTCGACTACGTGGTTGCTGCCGTTCCACCGGTGGCCGCCCTGCTGGCGTTCGGCGCCTTGATGCGGCAGGTGCACACCTACCTCACCCACCGGACGATGACGGGCGACAACGCCCCGTCGACGGGCGTCGAAGCACCGTCGACGCCCGTCAAGGCCAGTGTCGACGCCCCGCACCCCGCACCGCCCGCGCTCACGGCGCCTACGCCCGATTCGATCCCCTCCGGTGGGCCGGAGCCGCTGGCCGTCGAGGCTGCGTCGACGCCCGTCACCGCAGAGCCGGTGGCCGTCGCCCCGGCGTCGACGCCCGTCGATCTGTGCATGCCGGTCGTCTACCCGAACCGGGTGGATCAGTTGGTGCGGGCGCTGTACGGCACCGACTTCACGCAGCCGAGCACGGCCCGCATGACCATGGCGATGGCCGGAGCGGGGCTTGGGGCGTCGGAGTCGACGGCCCGCACAGCGCGCGGTCGGGTCAAGGCGCGTGAGCAGTACCTGGCCAATCTCCCCGCAGCGATCGCCGGTTGAGCGGGAGGCCCGCGTCATGTCTCGTGCCTATGGCCGCTGTTTCGATCCGACCGGTGCCCGCTACGGCATCCCGACCTACCCGTTCCGCCTGGCCCCCGACGGTCTGGCCACCCGGCGACAGCTCCGCGCGAAGGGGCTGCGCCCGGGTGGTCAGCCGATCGCGGCTCAGGTGATGCGGGCCAACCGGCGGGCTGGAGGCGTGCAGGTGGCCTACCTGTACCGGATCGACCTAGCCAAGCCGGTCCGTCCGATGACGTCCCGCAAGTGGGGCGCGCTGGCGCTGGCCATGTTGGCCCGCCGCACCTGCCCCCGCTGCCTGCTCGATGTCGGCTACTGCATTCCGCGTTCGTACGGCATCTGCGGGATGTGCCTGGTCGTCGAGGAACAGCGCGCTGCCTGAGTCCTTCAACTCCCAAGGAGCTTTGCCATGTCCAGTCGTACCCGTACCCGCAAGGTGAAGACCGCCGCGGGCGTCCACACCGTCCAGCTCCCGCGTCAGCGCGGGCGCCGCTCGCAGCCGTTCGTGGTCGTCGTCCCCGAACACCCGTCGCTGACGCGCGAGGCGCTCGGATTCGTGGGCCGCGGGCTGTGGATGGCCCGGCACGCGCTCGCCCCGACCGGGATCGCCCTGCTCGCCTTGGTCGTGACGGCTTTGCTGCACGTCATCGCCTGGTGGTCCGCTCTCGTGCTCGCCCCCGCCGCGCTCGCGCCTGCGGTGTGGTTCGCCGTCGTGCAGCGCTCGCGCCCGGCACAGGGCTCCACGCTGGCCTGGCGTATCGCGCTGGCCGTGTTCGCCACGCTCGCGTTCGTGTGGTCCGCGCTGGCGGCCGGCTTCGGCCCGTGGGCCGGTGCCCTGCCCCTGGTCTGGCTGCTGACGCTGATCGTGGCGCAGACCGCGTGGCTCATCGTCCGCCGTACGCACTGATCAGAGGAGACGACGTCTGATGGCAACCCCTACGCGCAACGGCAACGGCCGCGCCAACGGCAGCAGTGGTTCGAACAGCAACAACGGCAAGGGCAACAAGTTCGCCAACGTCGGTGCGGCGGCCGGCGGGTTCGTCGGTGCGATGGGCGGCTCGTTCGTCCCGCCCATCAACGTCATGGTCAACAACAACCGCAACTGGAGCCAGGCTGGCGGTGGCCGGTCGGGCAACCAGTCCCTGTTGCCTGCGCCGGAGTTCACCTCCCCCGCGCAGGTCCGGAACTACTGCAACACCTTGCGCGCGGCCGGCGTGACGCTGTCCATCGAAGTGGCCATGGCCGCCGAGATTCTCGACAGCGTCCTGGCAGCCGTGCCCGACCCGGAGGGACGGGCGTTCGGCTCCCGCATCCGGGCCCGGAAGGTGACCCGCAAGCTGCGCAAGTCCGCCGACAGTCTGCGGGACGCCGCGAAGAACGCCGCCGCCTGCTACTCCGCGTTCCAGCAGGAGTTCGAGGAAGAGATCAACCGGGTGCGCCACCGCGCCCGCAAGCCCCAGCAGCCGGTCATGAACTGGGCTCAGCAGTAAGGAGGTTGGGCCATGGCCCGAGATCGAAACAGCACGACGACCTACTACCCCGACGGTATGCCCGGCTACGTCATGGACCCCCAGGGCGGGGCGGAGAACGGCACCGTCCGCGCGTACCTGCTGCACAAAGCCAAGCCACATATCCCGCCGTGGCTCACGTGGGGCGCCACCGGTGTCGTCGGGGCGTTGGGGCACTGGCGGTGGCCGGACAACACGGCGGCCGGCGTGGGCCTGACGCTGGCGTCGGTGGCGCTGACCGGTGTCACTTGGGCCGCGGGCAAGTCGACCAGCAAACAGCGCCGTCTGCACTCCGCGGTGACGGTGGCGGCCGGGTCGGCGTGGGTGACGGCCGCCTGTCTGGCCGGGCCGACCGCCGGGCCGGTCGACGACCTGTTCCTGATGGGTGGGCCTGCCGTGGCGCTGTCCTGGAACGTGCGCATGGTCCTGCGCCACAACACCGAGGGAACCGCGGGCAGTTCGGATGGGGGCCTGCTGGAGAAGGTGGGACTTGCGCGGGCGCAGATCGGTGCGGCGAAGGTGGAGCCCAACCGGGTCACCGCGCCGCTCGCGCTGCAGCCGGGGGAGCAGACTAACGACGACGTCGCCAAGGCACTGGCCCGGATCGCGTCCGCGCTGGACCTGCCGAAATCCGCTGTCCGGTACAGCCCCGACCCGGATTCCGAGCGCCGCGGCGATTTGGTGATCGTGCCGGAAGACATGCTCGCCGAAGTCGTCGAGTGGGAGGGGCCATCGAACCTGGGTGGTTCGATCGCGGAGCCGCTGGTCATCGGCCGCTACGACGATGGAGCGCCGCTCCTGATCTGGCTTCCGGGCGATCCGGACGCGGGCCGCAACTCCACACACGTGCTGGTCGCGGGCGGCACCGGCTCCGGCAAGGGCGACGCCGCCCTGAACCTGCTCACGGAGATCCAGTCCCGCACCGATGTCATTGTGTGGTTCTCCGACCCCAAGGCGTTCCAGGACTTCGCGCCGCTGCGGGCGGGCCTGGACTGGGCTGCGGAGGGCGGATCGCAGACGGAGGTCATGGTGGCGGCCGTGGAGGCGGCCATCCCGGCGCGTACCCGCTGGCTCGGCTCGCACGGCTACCGTCAGTGGGCCCCCGCCGCTGCGCAGGTGCAGAACGACCCGGAGCACTCCTGCCGCGCCGACGGCCGGGCGTGCGGCTGTGCGGGGATGCCGTTCCTGGTGGCCTGGTTCGAGGAGGCGGCCAACACGCTCCGTGCGATGGGCGATGACGCGTTCACCGGTATTGCTCAGGAGGCCCGGTCCGCCGGTATCTCGCTGATCGTGTCGTTGCAGCGTCCGTCGTACGACCAGATGTCCACGTCCACCCGTGCCTCCTTGCCCTCCGTCGTCGCGCTCGGCTGCGACCCGCGCGACGAGGGGTTCTCGCTGCCGGAGACGGTTATCGACGCGGGCGCCCACCCCGGGGCGTGGGGCAACCGACGGCCGGGCTACTGCTACGTGGTCTCGCCCGGCATCGAGGAGTCCCGCTACCCCTCACCGGGGCGTACCCGGCGCTTCACCCTCCGCACGGTGCCGGTCATGGAACGGCTCGCCGCGTGGGCGCAGCGCAACGGTGCTTCCGCCGACCCGGTCACCGCCGGCGCGGCCTCCGGCGTCGCCGGTCGCGCGTACACCGGCCGCCCGACCCCCGGCGAGGAGCGGACCGCGCTGACCATCGTGGACGAGGAGGACGAGGACATGGAGTTCGGCGGACTGCTGATCGACCCCGAGGACGCGGAGATCGACCCCGAGGCAGAGCTTCCGGAGCCGGAGGAGGGCGACGACGCCCCGATCTTCGGTGAGGAGGGGGGCCGTAAGCCGTCGCCTGAGGAGGCGCGCCGACTGTTCGCCGCCGCGCTGGAGGAGTTCGAGGGTGAGGGCCGCATGATCGTGGGCCCGAAGGACTTCACCGACTGGTGCGACCGTCACAACCTCTCCCGCTCGTGGGTGTCCTTGCGGCTGAAGGAGGCCGCTCAGGAAGGCCGGTTGGACGCCACCAACACCACCGGCCGGTGGCGCATCGTCCCCGCCCTCACGGCGGCCTGACACCCGTAACGCGTTACGGCGCTCTAACACCCAAACCCCTAGGCAGGAACGCGTGTTACCCGCCATAACAGCGGCCGTTCACGCTGCCTAACACCTGCTCGTAACACCCACCCGCACGGGCCCGCCCGCGTCTGTGCGACGGCCCCCCGGACCTTCAGAAGGGAGCCCGATGCCCCACCGTGACCCGCCGGGGATCATCACCCCGCACATACCCGCCGACGCCTACCGCCGCTCCGAGGCCACCGGCGCACCGGTCGTCATCGTCGTCCAGGCCAGCACGCACCAGGGCATCCCGTGGCAGCGCGTTCTGATCCCCCTTGCCGTCGCCGGTGCTGCCGCGCTTGGCATATGGGGACTGGTCGTCGCCCTGTGCGCGCTGCTGGACGCCGCCGCCCACGCCGCCACCGTCATCGCCGGCGCTGCCGGACCCATCGGCGTTGGCGGCATCACCCTCAAGCTCGCCCGTCCCAAGCACTGAACCAGGGAGACAGCATGTCGCTCGGAGAGACCCCGGTCACGATCATCGGCAACCTGACCGCCGAGCCGGAGCTGAAGTTCACCGACTCCGGCCAGGCACTCGCCAAGTTCACCGTCGCCTCTACCCCGCGCACCTTCGACAAGGACTCCGGCCAGTGGAAGGACGGCACGTCCACGTTCTTCCGCTGCGCCGCCTGGCGCTCGCTCGCCGAGCACGTCGCCGAGTCGCTCACGAAGGGCTCACGCGTGGTGCTGTCCGGCCGGATCCGTCAGCACAACTGGCAGACCGAGCAGGGCGAAAACCGCTCGATGCTCGCCGTGGAAGTCGACGACATCGGCGCCTCGCTCCGCTTCACCACCGTCGCCATCAACGGCAAGACCGGCGACAAGCCGGACGCCGGCGGCGACCCGTGGAACACCGACGGCAACACCGCCAAGCCCCCGTTCTAGATACGCCCGGGGCGGTCGCCCTCTCGCCAAAGAATCGCGACCGCCCCGGCTCTCCCGTCCCTTCGACAGAACCGGAGACCTCCAGCATGACGCATGACGCACGACCCGCGCTGCTGTCCGCAGCGCTGCAAGCCGCCGCCCGCGGCTGGCACGTCCACCCGCTCCGCCCTGGCGGCAAGGGCTCCGCCCTGCACGGCGAACGCGCCTGCTCCGAGACCGGCGAGTGCGCCGACGGGCACATGAAGTGGGAACAGCGCGCCACCACCGACCCCGACCGCATCCGCGCGGCGTGGGCAGCAGGCGCGTTCAACGTCGGCATCGCCACCGGTCCCTCCGGCCTGGTCGTCGTCGACTTGGACGTGCCCAAGGAGAAGAGCGGAAAGGACAGTTCGGACGCGCCTGACGGCGCGACGTCCTTTGCGGCGCTCTGTGAGCGCGCCGGACAGCCAATCCCGCTCACCTACACGGTGCGGACGCCCAGCGGCGGACTGCATCTGTACTACGACGTGCCACCGGACGCCCGGCTGTTCAACACCGCCCGCACCGTCGCCGCGAACGTAGACACCCGAGCATGGGGCGGGAACATCGTGGCCGCGGGCAGCATCACCTCGCAGGGCACCTATGAGGTCATCAACGGCACCCCGGTGACCTTGCTGCCTGCCTGGCTTCTGAGCCTGCTCCAAACCCCAGCCACCCCCGACCGGGCGCCCGCTCCACTGCTCATCCCTAGCCAGGCCACCCGCCGCGCCGAAGTGGCCCTGACACGCGAGACGGCCGCCGTCCGGGGCATGTCGGAGGGCGGGCGCAACAACCGCCTGTTGGCGGGCGCCCGCTCCCTGGGGCGCTTCGTGGCCTGGGGCGAGATCACCCGAGACGTGGTCGAAACGGCTTTTCAGGCGGCCGGTGAGGCGGCCGGACTGTCCTCGGGCGAGTGCCGGACCACCATCCACAGCGCCCTGGACTGGTCGATTCGCACCTGCCGACCGCGGGAGACGGCATGACCACCAAGCCGCCCCGCGCGGGCCTGAAAAGCCGTCCCGACACCGCCGATCGGCCGGACTCCGCCAACACCCCGGTACCCCCAGCTCTGGCGTGCGGCCGAGAGAAGGTCGCCCGTCAGGGCGTCCTTTCAGCCCTTTCCCCCGACCAGCCTCCGAGCGCCCCGCCGCCTGACGACGGACGCTTCTTCGTGGCCTGGCTCCACATCTGCGCGCCCTACGGCGCCACCCCCACCGCCACATCCAAGTGCCTGTGCGGCCGTGACCGCAGCGCCATCGGCCACCGCAAGGTGCTCGCCCTGATCGCAGACCACGGGGCCCACAGAGATGCCTGCCCACTCCGCACCACCCTGGAAAGGAGGAACGCCGCATGACCAGCCCCAACACGCCCACGCCGCCGATCGACGGCGCGGCCCTGCTCGATGAAGTCGAAGCGTTCCACCGCCGCTTCAACATCTTCCCCAGCGAAGCCGCCTACGTGGCTGTGACCTTGTGGGATGCCCATGCCCACCTGCTCGACTCCTTCGACTCCACTCCACGCATCGCGTTCCTCTCCCCGGAACCGGGGTCCGGCAAGTCCCGCGCGCTGGAGATCGTAGAGACCCTGGTGCCCAACAGCATGGCGGCGGTGGCTGCATCGGCATCCGCGCTCTTCCGCTCCGTCTCCGGCATTGACGGTGAGCGCCCCACGATCGTTTTCGACGAGATCGACACCGTCTTCGGCCCCAAAGCCGGAGAGAACGAACAGCTCCGAGGCTTCCTGAACGCCGGACACCGGCGCGGCCGGCTCATGTACCGGTGCGTGGGCGACGGCGCCAACCAGACCGTGCAGGGCTTCCCGTCGTACGCCGCGGTGGCCATGGCCGGACTCGGCTCGTTGCCGGACACGATCCTGACCCGCTCGATCATCATCCGCATGCGTAAGCGCGCCCCCAACGAGAAGGTCGAGCCCTACCGGGAGCGCATCAACGAGCGGGAAGGCCACGCGCTGCGGGACCGCCTCGCCGAATGGGCCGACACGGTCCGCGAGACCATGGCGGGCGCCTGGCCCGCCATGCCGGAGGGCGTCACTGACCGGCCCGCGGATGTGTGGGAACCCCTGCTGGCAGTTGCCGACGCGGTCGGTGGCCACTGGCCGGAGCGGGCTCGACTGGCCTGCGTCGAGTTGGTCCGTGCGGCGCAGGACAACAGCGAAACATCGCTCGGAGTTCGCCTGCTGACCGACCTGCGCGACCACGTGTTCAACGGCGCCGACCGCGCTTCCACGGCCGTCATTCTCGACCGGCTCAACAGCCTGGAGGATGCGCCCTGGGGTGACCTCAACGGCCGGCCCCTGGATTCCCGACGGCTCTCGCGCTTGCTCAAGGAGTATATGCGGGCGGACAACAAGCCGATCGGGGCGCGCAACATGCGGACCGCGGACGGTCTGCTCAAGGGCTACTACGCGGCTGACCTGCGCGACGCATGGATGCGCTACTGCCCGCCGCCGCTCCCGTCCCTTCCGGAATCCGCTACATCCGCTACATCGGCCAGGCCGGACCCTGAACCGCTTCTGACCAGCGTCAACGCGTAGCAGACCGACCATCCATCAGCCGCTACACCGCCCTCCCGGGCCGCTACATCCGCTACATCCCGGGGCGGTGTGGCGGCTCTATCCGCTACACGCTACGCATCCGCTACACGAAGCAGGGCCCTGACCTGCGATGTAGCGGATGTAGCGGATGTAGCGGACCTGTGGGAGGGGCGGGGTAGCGATCCGCGACAGGAGAGATGCCGTGGCCAGGCCGCGTGAGGAAATGCTCACCATCTCGCAGGTGATCGAAGAAATCGGAGTCCCGAAGGCAACGTTCTACCGCTGGCGTGCCTGCAAGAAGGGTCCGAAGTCCATCAAACTCCCGAACGGCGCGGTACGGATTCGCCGTTCCGAACTCGATCGCTGGCTGACCTCGCTGGAGGAAGCCGCGTGACGAGCAGCAACACGGGGGCCGACCGCGACAACGGTTCGGCCCCCGAGGCCTTTTCCTTCGACGTGCGCCTTTGGAACGTATCGAAGGCGCAGAGCAAGACCCGCCCATACCAACTACGTTGGAAAGTCGGCGGAAAGGTCAGCAGCGCCACGTTCGCCACGGTCATGCTTGCCGACAGCCGGAGAAACGAACTCTGGGCAGCCATGCGCAGAGGAGAAGCCTTCCGGATCGAAGACGGGCTCCCCGAATCCGAGGTGAGAGCGGCTGAAGCGGCGGCGACCGTTCGCCATGACCCGTCGTGGTTCGAGTTCGCCCGTGAATACATGACGGTCCGATGGCGCACCGCCGCGGCGAAGACTCGGGAAGGGCTCGCGGACAGTCTCGCTACCGTGGCTCTCGCCATGATGGGCGACGATGCCAAGGCGCCGACGCTGGAAGACGTTCGGCGCGCTGTGCGCTGGGCCGTCGTACCGGCTCACAAGGGTGATGAGCCGCCGGCGGATCTGGTCGCGGCGTACACGTGGCTCGCAGCCCACTCGCTGACGCTCTCAGCGCTCACGGATTCCAAAGTCATCAGGGACGTTCACTATCGGCTGTCTTTCAAATTGGATGACACGCCTGCCGCAGCAGACACGTACAAACGGAGACGCCGTGGCTTCAACACCGCGATGGAATACGCGATTCAAGAGGGATACCTCGCAGAGAACCCACTCAAGGGGGTGAAGCGAACCACGTCCCAAGGTGGGGATGCAGTAGACCCCCGGACCCTGGTGAACGAGGTACAGGGAAAGCAACTCCTCACCGCGGTCTCATACGTGGGGTCAGTGCACCGAAATCGTGGGCGTCGACTGGTCGCCTTCTTTGCGTGCATCTTGTACGCCGCAATGCGCCCCGCCGAAGTCGTCGGACTCCGGCTGAGCGACTGTGACCTGCCGGGGCCGCCTCGGTACGTCGTGAGCCTCGTAAAGGGCTTCACGCAGCCCCGGGCGCAGTGGGGGATGCTGACGCTGCGGGAGACGCGGCCGATCTCGGGCAAGAAATGGACCGACTCGGGGGAGCGCCACGACAAGCGCGGGTTGAAGTCACGAGAGCCCGGTGCGGACCGGCCGGTCCCGATCCCTCCCGTGCTGGTGGCGATGCTCCTGGCGCACGTGAAGGAGTTCGGCACAGCCGCGGACGGCCGGCTGTTCCCGAACGAGCGCGGGGGACTACTCGGCACCTCCAGCTACTGGCGGGTGTGGCAGGAAGCCCGCCCGTTCGCGCTCACCCCGCCGAAGGTGACGTCCCCGCTGGCCCGCAAGCCGTACGACCTACGAGCCACCTGCATCACGAACTGGCTCCGTGCCGGCCTCCCCGTGGCTGAGGTGGCCCGGCGCGCGGGCAACTCCCCGGAGGTCATCCACCGCCGCTACGCCGGCGTCATCGACGACAGCGAGGAGGCGAACAACAGGAAGATCGGTCGGGTAGCCGGAGCCCATCTCTGGGCCCCGGCCCCCTCAGAACCGGACGTGCGCCTTTCAACGCATCCGGCTCAAGCAAGCCGCAAGGGCTTCGCTGGACGTCAACTTACGTCCCGATTTCCG
>NZ_JABERD010000190.1 GCF_013044505.1 Streptomyces sp. S3(2020)
GCACACCGGCGACGGCTTCCGCCACCCGCACAAGAAGCCCGCCGGAAGCGAACTGACCCAGGCCCAGCAGACCTACAACAAGGTCATCCGCGGCATCCACGGCGTCTGCGAGCGCGCCAACTCCCTGCTCAAGACGACCTTCAAGGCCCTGCGCATGGTCAGCCTCGACCCCAGCCGCATCACGCAGATCGCCGCCGCAGCTCGCGTCCTGCTCCAACTCGAGTACGACCGCACCATCTGATCAATCACACAACGTCATGATCCGTTACTGGGAAAGGCTCAGTGAGTCCGTGCCGCTGAGACGTCATCCGCTTTTCGATCACGGTGCCGGCCTCGTCGAACAGGGGTTCCTGATTGGGTGATCGCGTGGGGCCGACGCACGGCAGCAGGGACTGGGACTCTGCTGGACGGCTTACGCATCCGCGCCGCGGACCCGGGCCGCCCGCGCAGCTGGCCGGACCTGGTCCGCGGCGCCAGGGCGTATTCGAGCTGGGCGATCCGCCACCTGCTGCGGCGCCGGGGCATCGCCGCCACGATCCCCGAGTGCCGCGGCCAGGAGGCCACCCGCCGACGCCGGGGCGTCTTGGCGGCCGACCACCCGCCTTCGACAAGGAGATCTACCGCGACCGCAACGTGATGGAGAGATGCTTCGCCCGCCTCAAGCAGTTCCGCGCGGTCGACGCACGCTTCGGCAAACTCGCCGACCGCTACCGCGCCGGAGTCGTCCTGGCCTCTCTGTTCCTCTGGCTCCGCGAACCAGCCAGGTGATCATCCGCCGGTCCGGCCTGAGCGGGTGCAGCGGGCCCGGTGTGCCCGGCACTCGTCAAGAGCCTGCGCCACGGCCCCATGCTCGTTCTCGTCCGCTGGTTCGAGGAGTTCCCCAGCACTTACGAGGGCTTCCCAGAATTCCGCAGGCCGACTGCGGGTGTCACGTGGACCGCTGCGCGCAAGTGAGCAGAACGCGCTTGCCAACTCGCCCATGACAAACCAGCGCGAGAGGCTCAGAGCAAGACCGCTCGCCACGCCGCCCATGGCACCCATCGCGGTCCGCAGGTGTTCCGCGATCAGCAGCTCCCGTTCGTCGAGTTGCTTGGCAACGTCGAACACACCGAGCGTCTCCATAAGTCCGCCGTACAGCTCTTCTTCGCCCGGGTGCAACTCGCTCTGCACCCGCGCTGGGTCACCGTGGAGGCGGCGTAGTAACTCCGACTCTGGGATTCCCAGCGCCTGACCGACGGCCAGCACTGCGTCCCACCACCACCGCGTCTGCGCGGCGAGTTCGCTGCAGACCGCGGCTGGCGTCGCCCCCGCCCGCAGTCGTTCCCCGGCCGCCACGCTCAAGGCCTCGATGACATCAGTTCCGCCGCTCGACATCGCGCCCCCTCTGGCCCCGCCAGGCCGACTGCCTGACCTGGTGGCAGTCATTCTTCCCCGCGGACCTGGAAAGGGTTGGCCCGGGGCGGCAAGAATGCCCAGACAGGCCCTAAAGGCAATGCCGTTGATTTACGCGGCTGGGTGGACGGATGGTCACGGCTTCGGTGGGTGGTCTGGTGGGCTGGGGCCAGGTGTGGTGTCCGGCCCGTTTGAGCTGGTAGTTGGACATCTTGCGTTTCACGACGCGAGGTTGGGCCCGCAATCGCCATGGCGGCGGGAGCCGGTCCAGCAGGTCGTCACGGAGCCGGATCAGGGTGGTGACCAGCTGTTCAGGGGAAACGACGCCGGGCGATGTGGTGACACTGCGGCGGGCTGCACGCAGGGTCTCGGTGAATGAGAGCCGGTCGGGATCGATAGCGGGGGCGGCTGCGGTTCTGCAGATCAGGATCCTCCGTGCTCGGTGCACCAGCAGATGCGCCCAGATCTGCTGGTGCACGCCGTCCGGGGTCTTGCTCGCCAGCACCACGCGCGGCCGCGTTGAGCGGTTTCAAGTTGAGATTTCTTCGGCATGCCTGCCTCCACGACCTGCTTCTCGAAGGTGAGGTTCTGCAGGTAGTGGCGGCTACGGTCGGGCAGAGGACAGATGCGGATCAGCTCAGGGCTCGAACGAGTCCTTGGTGCTGGGCCTCCGAAAGCGTTTGACACCGCTGCAGGCCAAGAGCTCGGTCCCGGTGGCGTCGAAGTACAGATTGAAGAACCAGATCCGGTCTGCTGCGTCGATGGTCCCGGTAAGCAGTTGCTCGCCGCGGTGCCGTGCGAGGATCTCAACGGTTTCGTCGAGGCCGATGGTCTCGGGCAGGCCACGCTTCAACGACCGTCTCAACCTTGTTGCGGCGATGCCGGCGACCATCCAGTGGGGTGCCGCCCCGTCCACAACCCTTACCTCGGCGCCGGCGGCGATGGCCTCGCGTGCCGGCTTGCACGCGCTCGTCTGGTTGGTGAGCATCACGGTGATGTCGGGCTGGCTTGGGTGCTCGGCTTCGGTGGCCATGGGGTGACTGTAGAGACTGAACGTGGACGTTGCTACAGGATGTGGCGTGGCCGGCGCTGGGCAGGGAGGCAGAGGATCGCGATGTTGTGCCGGGCATCATGGAATGATCTTGTGGTGGCTGGTGTGATCACGGCGTCGGAGTCGTCTTGGACAACCCCGTTCAGCGGGCTGAGTCGGCGTTCCTTCAGGAAGCTGGTGACCGCGCTGCGCCGCGAAGGTGCGGATCCGGTCCGCAAGGGCCGACCGTGGTCCCTTCCGCTGGAGGACCGGGTACTGCCCGTGTCGGCCTACTGGCGCACGAATTTGACGATGCGCCAACTCGCGCCGCTCTTCGGCGTCTCAAAGTCCGCAGGCCTCACCTGCGCCCTTGACCAGGTCAGGCGGGACCCGGGCTTCTTCCTCGTCCCCGGACACGACCTCTCCGGCGGCTGATGACAGCCGTTTACTCCCCCGCTCGCGAATTCTTCACCCTGCCGACCGCGCCCAAGGCCCACTACGCGGCCACTGTCGGCCGACGTGGCTGGCTCGCGAAGGGAACAGGAGATGGACACCCAGGGAAAGGAGTCACGCGGTTGTCACTGAGCCGGAGCGTGATAGAGGACAGGGCCTGGTCCCAAGGCCCGATACTCCCCTCGCCGGGGGGCACCCGGTTCTCCGCGCTCGGCCTGCGCGTAGGCTGCCCGTGGGCTCAGTGATCACGTGCCTGGACTCACTCGCACAACCCGACGGCCGAGGGACCCAGTGGCGGTTCGTGGTGGCCCAGGTTCACGGGCGAAGGCAGTCGGGCGGACGACCGAACGAAAAGGCGGCATCGGATGGGCGGAGATGTTCTGCGCTGGAGCGAGTACCGCAGTATGCCGTGGAAGAACGGCGGCGGTACGACCAGGGAAGTGACGTCAGGCCTCATGCCCGTGCCCCCGGCCCCAGCCCCGGCCAGGCGTGATGACGGCTTCGACTGGCGGGTGAGTGTCGCGGACGTGGACGCGGGAGGTCCGTTCTCTGCCTTTGCTGGAATCGACCGCGTGATCACCCTGGTCGAAGGTGCGGGCATGGTACTGACCGTGGACGGGACCCCCCATCCGGTCGAACCGTTGAGCCCGTTCGCCTTCTCCGGAGACGCGACGACGGACTGTCGGCTGGAAGCGGGCGCGGTGCGCGACATGAACGTGATGACGCGCAGGGGCCGGGCCACGGCACACGTACTGATGAGCACCGTCGCCTCCGCACAAGGCACGGAGATGGCGTGCGCTGCGGGCGAGACCCTGCTCGTCATGGCCGCCACCGAGGGAATCGCCGTCATCGGACCCGACGGCCGGGAGACGGCGCTCGGCCGTCTTGACTGCGTACGTCACCAAGGCCCGGGAGCGCTGACTCTACGGGGCGACGGCACGGTGGCCGAGATCAGGATCACCGCTACGCCCTGACCCTGGAAATCAGGCGGGCACCCGCCCGGCCATCCACCCGTCTACGCCTTGAGGGGCGAGGGACAGGCAGTTCGACGAGCGCCCCGATCCGGGCCAGCCGTTCGAGGTCCGGCTCGATGCCCTCCAGGTCATAACCGGCGCCCTTCACCGCCTGGGGTAGGGTGATCTCCCTCCCCGTCGGTCAGCCGGTACGCCTGCTCCACGGTGAGCTGCCCCGAGGTGAGCCGCGAGCCGACGCAGGCCAACCCGAACCGGGCACCCTCCTCGTCACCGAAGTTGACGATGGCCAGGGGCTTGGTGAACGTCGCCCGGCGGGCGCGGAGTTCATCGAGCGCGGCGAAGGAGGACACGACACCAAAGGGCCCGTCGAAGGCACCACCATCCGGCACGAAGTCCAGACACGACCCCGTGACCACGACGTGCCCGGCGTCCGGCTCCCCGAGTCAGGCCCAGCGGCTCCCGTTCCGGTCCACCCCGTAGCTCAGCCCCGCGCGCCGCAGCCTGCTCCTCGAACCAGGCCCAGCACTCGGCATCGGCCCCGTTCCACGCGAACCGTCGGTCGGGCCGCCACTCTGCGGGCGGCCCTCTTGCTGCGTCACGCGTCGTCACCTTCACGCATCGGCACCCGCACGCCCCGCTCGTCGGCGACGGACACCGCGATGTCGTAGCCCGCGTCCACGTGCCGGATGACGCCCATGCCGGGGTCGTTGGTCAGCACGCGCCGGATCTTCTCACCGGCGAGCTTCGTGCCGTCGGCCACGGACACCTGGCCCGCGTGGATGGAGCGGCCCATGCCGACGCCGCCACCGTGGTGGATGGAGACCCAGCTGGCGCCCGAGGCCACATTGACCATGGCGTTCAGCAGCGGCCAGTCGGCGATGGCGTCCGAGCCGTCGAGCATCGCCTCCGTCTCGCGGTACGGCGACGCCACCGATCCGGAGTCGAGGTGGTCGCGGCCGATGGCCAGCGGAGCCGCCAGCTCGCCGCTCGCCACCATGTCGTTGAACCGCTCGCCGGCCTTGTCGCGCTCGCCGTAGCCGAGCCAGCAGATACGGGCGGGCAGGCCCTGGAAGTGGACCCGCTCGCCGGCCATCTTGATCCAGCGGTGCAGGGACGCGGCCGACTAGGGCGCGCTGCCCGGCGCCTACCGCAAGATCCCGGCCATCGCGCGGGAGGCCAACGGCCCGGTGCAGGTCAGGGCGGTCGGCGAGCGGCTGAGGCTGGACGCCTCGGTGCGCGGCAAACTGGAATCTCTGCGGGCGAAGATGACCAAGCCCGCCGACCGCGGCTGGCTGCACAAACGCCCTGACGGACAGTTCACCGCACGTCCAAAACCGCGCAGGGCACGCCCGTAACTGATGTGCTCCCGACGACAGTTGAGTTTATGTGACGAAAAGTAGCAGTTCCGCCGAGGGCTCTGACGGCCTTGTCTGCACCGCCCGCCTGCCGCTGTCGAGTGCCACCCTGAACTGACTCGCCAACCTGATACGCGGCCACCTCAAGAAGATCGGCTCGCGGTGGCGTGCCCTGCCCCTGGGGAAGATCGCCGCTGTCGTGCCGGCAGTGCTGGGCTGTGACCAGCGACCCGGCGATCTGGCCGACGGCAACGGAGTGCACCGCACCACCGTGACGCGATGCGTGAGGGAGGCTCGGCCGGCTGACGCCCGTCGAATTCGAGATCGTCATGACCACACCGGCCCTCCAGGCCGCGTGACCGAATCTGCCACCCGAACCTGCATCAGACCCGCCGCCCGGTCGGGCCCGCGCAGATGCACCGGATCGCGGCCACGGCGCGCACGGCACTCAACGACGCGATGTACAGCGAGGCGCGGTTGATCACCTTCAATCCGGCCGTCAAGCTACCGCGCACGCCCCTCGCCCGACTCGTCACATCAGTGGCAGTGGCAGTGGCAGTGGCAGTGGCAGTGGCAGTGGCAGTGGCCCAGAACACACGAACATTCAATTTAGGTAAGGCTAAGCTACATTGCTGCAGGCTGAGTGGCGGACCAAGGACCGGCCGCAGCTCACACGGATGTTGCCGCCGCTCAGCTTGGCCACGGTCGATGCCGGCCGGTCGGGTCATCGGTGGCAATTCACCTGGGTTGACAGGCAGCTTGGCTGCCGAAGGAATGTGACTGTCGGCGGAGAGGTGGACATGCGCGATCCGGAGGTTGTTGTGGTGGGCGGCGGAAACGCCGGTTACTGCGCGGCTCACGCGGCGGCCGAGCGTGGCCGACGCGTAGTGCTGCTGGAGAAGGCGCCGCGGGCGCATGCCGGTGGGAACAGCTACTACACCCTGGGTTCGACCCGGATGGTGCACGACGGGCTCGGCGACCTGCTCGAGATCCTCGAGCCTGATGAGCGTCACGCACGTACTGAGGTCCCGCCGTACTCGGCGGCGGAGTTCCTGGCCGATCTGGACCGGGTCACCGGAGGGCGAGGCGACAGGGAACTTGCCGAGGCCGTCGTCGAAGGCTCGCGTGACGCTGTCCGCTGGCTGCATGCATTGGGACTGCGATTCCAGCTGATGTACGAGAGGCAAGCTCATGAGAGTCCCGACGGGACCTTCGTGTTCTGGGGTGGATCGCATGTGTGCAACGTCGACGGCGGACCTGGGCTGATGTCGGACCATGAGCGCGTCGCATCACGACTCGGAGTCGACGTGCGCTACGACAGCTCGGTCACGGGGCTGATGGCTGATGGCGGTTCGGTCGTTGGCGTTCGGATAGGCGATCAGGAGCTTCCAGCGGAGTCGGTGGTGATCGCCAGCGGCGGTTTCGAGGCGAACGCGCAATGGCGTCAGCGCTACCTGGGAGACGGCTGGCAGCACGCGAAGGTGCGTGGCACGCCGTACAACACCGGTGACCTGATCCGCGCGGCTCTGGAGATAGGTGCAGATCGTGGAGGCGACTGGTCGACTTGCCATAGCGTTCCTTGGGACGCGTCATTTCCCGAGAACGAGAGCAATCGCGCCTTGACGAACCGACTCAGCCGGTATGGCTATCCGCTCGGCATCGTTGTCAACCGCCGGGGTCACCGGTTCTTCGACGAAGGCGCGGACTTTCGCAACTACACATACGCGAAGTACGGCAAGGTGATCCTCGAACAGCCGGGTTCGGTAGCCTTTCAGGTATTCGATGCAAAGTCGCGCCCGATGCTGGCGGCGTACGAGTACGAGATGCCCGGGATCATCCCGGTTGTCGCCAACAGCGTCGAAGAGCTTGCCGTGGCCATGGATGTCGATGTCGACGGATTCGTGCAGACGGTTCGCGAGTTCAACTCATCGATCGACACCAGCCGTCCGCTCGATCCGACGATAAAGGACGGCCGCAGCGCAGCGGTGGAGCCCGTCAAGAGCAATTGGGCATCGGCGGTCGAGGCGCCGCCGTACTACGCGTATCCGGTGACTTGCGGAATCAGTTTCACCTTCGGCGGCCTTCGCGGCGACGTTGATGGCCGGGTGCTTGATCGGTCCGGTGAGCCCATCCCCGGACTCTTCGCGTGCGGTGAAGCGCTCGGGGGGCTCTTCAGCGCGAACTACCCGACAGGTGCTGGTCTGACTGCGGGAATGGTGATCGGGCGACGTACCGGCTCGCTCGCCTGATCAACCACCCAGGACACGAGCACACTTGCGGCCGGATGCCGCCGTGCGGCCCGTATGCCTCGAGACGAGCGTCGGCCGCCGATCGGACCGGCGATCACCTCAGAGCTGTGTCGCGGTGACATGCGCCGCACGCCAACCAAAGTTAGGCTTACCTAAGTCATTTGTGCTATGGTCGGCCCTTCATGAGGGCTGTCCGGTCGTCGCGTCGTTCGTTCGCGACCTGTGGCAAAAGGGGTCAATTTCCGGATGACTATGAATGAGTTGATTCAGGGTGGTGACCGTCGTCTCGGATCGGGAGATCGTGCCGACGGTGAGGTCGACATTCTTGGTATCGGTTTTGGCCCGTCAAATCTCAGCCTGGCGATCGCGATTGAGGAACTCAATGAGCGCCGTCGTGCCGGCCGACGGCTGACGGCGAGGTTCGTCGATGCCCGGCAGCGGTTCGGGTGGCATGACGGGATGTTGTTGCCGGGCACGACCATGCAGATCAGTTTCCTCAAAGATCTGGTCTCGCTGCGGAACCCGACCAGTCCGCTCACGTTTCTGAACTATCTGCATGAGCAGGGGCGGCTGTCCGACTTCATCAATCTCAAGACGTTCTTCCCGACGAGACGCGAGTTCCACGGTTACCTGAGCTGGGCTGCGAGCCGGATCGACCTTCCGGTCTCCTACGGTAAGAGGGCGACCTGTATCGACTGGAACGGCGGGCGGTTCGAGGTCACGCTCGAGTCCGTGGTCGACAGCTCGGAGGTGACAAAGGTCGCGGCACGTCATGTCGTGATCGGCTCCGGTATTCAGCCGGTGCTGCCCGAGGGGATCGTGCCGGGCGCCCGGGTGTTCCACAACCACCAACTGCTGAACAGACTCGCCGAGTTGCCCTCGCGGCAGCACGGCCGCTTCCTTGTCGTAGGGTCCGGGCAAAGTGCGGCAGAGGTCGCTGCGTACCTGCACGACTCATATCCCGATGCGGAAGTGCACGCGTCCTTCCGCCGGTACGGCTATACCCCGTCCGATGACACGCCCTATGCCAACCGCATCTTCGATCCGGAGGCGGTTGACGAGTTCTACACGGCACCGCCGGAGCTCAAGCAGCAACTGCTGAACTATCACTGGCCGACCAACTACTCCGCCGTCGATGCCGACCTCATCAAGGATCTCTACCAGCGTGAGTACGACGAAAGCACGCGTGGTGTACGTCGGCTGATCGTGCACCGAGTCACCGGGATCGAGCGGCTGAGCGAGGGCTCCGACGGGGTCACCATGACGATCCGTGACCTGGGAAACCGGGGCGACACCACGCTCGAGGTCGACGCTGCCGTCTTCGCCACCGGGTTCCGTCCCGCAGACACCCGCAGCATGCTTGGGCCGAGCATTGACGGGTCGTCCTCGTTCGAGGGGGATCTCCCGATAGTCGAGCGTGACTACCGGCTGCGTCTGCGCAGCGTTCCCGAACGGATCTTCCTCAATGGCGGGGTCCAGCACAGTCACGGGTTGACCTCCTCTCTGCTGTCCAACGTCGCGGTCCGCGCCGCCGACATTCTGCGTGCGATCACCGACGAGCAGCCCGATCACCCCGCCACCCAGCAACGATTGCCTGCCGCGATCCGGACCGACCCCCGATAGGACAACGAGGAGCAGCGCTCATGGCCCAGAACCCGTTCGACGACGACAACGGTTCCTTCTACGCGCTGATCAACCGCGAGGAGCAACACTCGTTGTGGCCGACATTCAAGCCGGTGCCAGCCGGTTGGAGCATCGCGTACGGCGAACCCGGCGGCAGACCGCGTCAGGAAGTACTCGACTGGATCGACGAGCACTGGACCGACATTCGCCCGAAGTCGTTGCGCGATCACATTTCCCGGAACGAGACACACAACACCGGTAAGGCCGCCGGCACCTCCGATGGCGCCCTTGCTTAGCAAGACGGCCCGAACACCATCGACTGATCCCGCAGAACCCACCCCGCACAACTCACAGAGGAGCCGGACATGCTTCGCGAAGTCCTGGGCGGAAAAATCCACCGCGCCACCGTCACCCAGGCCGACTTGCACTACGTGGGTTCGCTGACACTCGATGAAGACCTCGCGCGTGCCGCGGGCCTGACCGAAGGCGAGAAAGTCCAGGTCGTCGACATCACCAACGGGGCCCGTCTCGAGACCTACATCATCATCGGGCCCGCCGGAGGTGGCGACATCTGCATCAACGGCGCGGCGGCACATCTCGTCCACCCCGGCGACCTGGTGATCATCATGTCTTTCGTGCTGGCCGAGGAGTCCGAACTGGTCGGCTACCAGCCCAAGGTCGTACACGTCGACGCCACCAACCGCATCATCGCCTTGGGCAACGACCTCGCCGAGCCGGTCCCAGGGGCGGACGATCAGGTTTCTGGTCGCGTGAGGTGAGCCTTCGACACCAAGCCGGTGATATCGCGAACGGGTGCTGGTGGGCGGCATGGTTCTCCGCCAGCAACAGCAGTGGCCCACTGAACGTGAGCCGGCCACCGGCACCCGACTCGACCAGTGTGGTTTCGTAGGCGAGTTCCGACACCACTGGTTTGGTGGCAGAAGGTCGATCTCTACGCCGCGGTCCGTCGTGAGCTCGTGCCGGGCTGACGAATCGGGCGTCGCAGCGTGAGTACGGGGTTGGGCTACCGCGCAATCGCTTCGGCGTTGGGGCCAGTGCGGCCTTCGCCACGCAAGCAGCGTCAAGCTGGCCAGCGCGCAGGTCACACTCTATCTGGGCTCGTCTCGGTCGTCGTATTCGGCAAGGCCGTGCACCGGGTGTTGATGGCGTCCCGCCGAGTGGTGTAGCCGATCAAGCTCACTGAATCCCAGGTTGCGGCCCCAAATCGCCCTCATCGGAGGGCCTGTTGAGGCTCGCCGGACCGGGACCAGCGGTGATCGCACGACGGCCGGCAGCGGCACGAACCGGACGGCTCCGAAGCGGAGGCGACGGACCGTGATCGGCTGCACCACGACAGGGGACACGACCCGGGTGCTCGCCTCCTCCGGCCAGCAGGCCTTCCTCGAGGGCTCCGCCAACCCCGACGTCGACCCCGCCGTCGTGCACTCACTGGCCAACCGTGAATGGGTGAAGAAGGGCCTGCCACTATGCCTGTTCGGCGACTTCGGCACCCGTAAATCGCACCTGATGATCGCCTTCGGCACGGAAGCCGCCCGCCACGGCCGGGTTGATCTGCTCCGCATTGATCTATCCCGACACTGCGACCATGCCGGAAACGGTACCCGGCTCGCTCACAACCGCACGGTGCTTCCACCCGTCTACGGGAATCCAGGTGCCCGCTCCGGTCTTGAGTAGGAACGCCTCAGCGCCGTCGATGTGTACGTGTGCTGTGCCGGTGTGGACCCAGATCAGCAACGGGCGGCGGTGATGACCTGGCGAACCCGACCTGCTCCCGAAATCGACGGCGGGCAGCCGGTGTTCACCGCTGGCTTTTGAGGTAAGGGTTACCTAATATGAGCCGAGGCTTGCGTCGACGGGGCGCGGCTTCATCAGCCCGGAAACAGATCGGAAAGGCCCGCTCTCAGCATGCCGAAGACCTCACGCCGTCTCACGGCGCACCCCATGAACCTGCGGGAGGTCGAAGTCGTGCGGGTCGTGGACCTGACGCCGGGGATGCGACCGATCACGCTGAGCGGCGAGCAACTCTTCGAGTGCACCTCGGCGAACGGCTTCCCTCAGTCGGCCTTCGACTCCCCTGGATTCAATGACGACATCCGTCTGATGTTCCGTCACCCCGGCCGTGCCGAGCCGGTGCAGCGGGAGAACGGCGTGGACCTGCCGAGGAACCCGCAGCCCCTGTCGAAGGTCTCCACGGTGCGTCGCTGGGACCCCGAGGCAGGCGAGCTGGGCGCGGACCTCGTCAGGCACGGCGTCGGCGTGGGTACCACCTGGGCGTACCGCGCCCAGGTCGGTGACCGCATCTACTTCTACGGCCCGAGCCTGTCTCGTGCGCTCCGGCACGACACGCACTGGCTCCTTGTCGCCGGTGACGACACTGCGATCCCCGCGATCGCCCGCATACTCGACGAACTCCCTGACAACGCGCGGGCACAGGTGTTCGTCGAGGTCGCCGGGGATGCTCACCGGCTGGAACTGCGGGCGCTGCCCCACATCGAGGTGACCTGGTTGGTACGCGACGGCGCTGGGGCGGGTACGACCAGCCTCCTGCGGGACGCGGTCGGGAACACCAACTGGTGGGTGGGCCGCCCGTTCGCCTGGGCCGCCGGGGAGCATACGGCGGTACGGGATCTGCGCCGCCATCTGGTCGAAGACCGGGAAGTGCCGCAGGAGGACATCGAGTTCACCGGATACTGGCGCCGTGGCAAGGGCGTCGCCCTGGAGCCTGACGAGGCGGTACCCGCCCCCGAGACGTCGATCACGCCTTTCGAGAAGCGCCATGAACTGACCGCGCTGATCCGGCTGATCGCGATCCGCACCGCCGTCGAGCTGGGCGCACCCGCGCTGATCTCCCGCGGCGTCACCGGTGTCGCGGACCTGGCAGGCAGGACCGAAAGCCAGGATCGAGCGCTGGGCAAGCCGCTGCGCCACCTGCACGCTGTGGGCATCCTGACCGAGACCGAACCAGACCACTACGGCCTGACGGCGGTGGGCGAGGTTCTGACGAACGAGTTCGTCGTGGACACTCTGCACCCCGTTGGAGTGGCAGGTCGGGAGACTCTCGGCATCCACGGACTCACCGAATCGATCCACACCGGCCGTCCCTCCTACGCATCTGTGACCGGGCAGACCTTCGCTGACGTGCGAGCCGAACAGCGCTACGAGGACCGCTGCCTGGAACGCCTGGCAAAGTTCCAGTCCACGCCGACCGTGTCGATCGCCAAGTCCGAGCCACTCGCCGGAGTCCGGCATCTGGTGATCCACTCCGGCGGCGTGATCCAGCCATCCGTCTTCAAGCCCAGCCCGGCCTCCGACACCGTGTTCATCAGCCGCACCCTCAGCCCTACCCGACCCAGACGCCGCCCACGCCCTGGACAAGCACGACGGCGAAGCAGACCTGCTCGGCATCACCGTGCACAGCTCCCGCCTGCGCACCGCAGCCGAACTCGACTCGGTGGACTGGTCCGCACAACCACACACACCGTCGCATGGGGCACCACCGCGCACGAACTCGTGCCCGTCGGCACCCACTGACCTCCCGCACCTAAGTGAAGAAGAAAAGGAAGAGCACACCCATGACCACGACACCCCAGAGACGGCGCGGCGCGGCCCTGACCGCCGCGATCCTGAGCGCCGCGCTCGTCCTCACGGCCTGCGGCAGCGACGACGACAGTGGCGACAACGCCGGCGGCAAGACTGCCGAGACCCGAACCGTCAAGGCCGGCAACGGCGCCATCAAGGTCCCCGCCGCCCCGAAGCGGGTCGTCACGATCGGCAACACGGACCTGCCGTACATCGACATGGGTGGCAAGCCGGTGGGCGTCACCGGGGTGGCTGAGTCCGAACTCAGCTTGTTGCCGGAGGAACAGCGCGCAACGTTCGAGAAGGCCACGAACCTCGGTGACGAGGTGGATCTCGAAAAGGTCGCCAGCCTCAAGCCGGACCTCATCCTGGTCCAGATTCCCGATGCCGAGTTCAAGAAGATCGAGAAGCAGCTCAAGGCGATCGCCCCGACAGTCTTCTGGGGACTCGACACCGAGTGGAAGACGCTCGCCGATGCGATCGCGGAGGCCGGCAACGTGAAGGAGGCACTCGCCCAGCAGAAGGCGGACTACGAGGCACGCGTCACCAAGATGAAGCAGACGTACGCGGACCTCATCAAGAGCACCAAGTTCGTCAATCTCGACCGCTACTCGAACTCCGATCCCGGGACGTTCGTCATCGCGGACATCGGGTGCGTCGAAATCGCCCAGGACGACATCGGTCTGAACTTCCCCAAGGCAGCCGCCGGCGCCGACCCGTTGGCCTACACGTCCTTGCCTTTCGAGCAGCTCACGAAGCTGTCCAAGTACAACGTGATCACCTACCCCGCCGACGCCGAGGGCCAGCCGACAGAGGCCTTCGCGCCGGTGGTTGAGACCAACACCTGGAAGGCACTGTCAACCGTGAAGTCCGGTGACGCGCTCGGGGTCTTCTGCCCCGGGAACAACTCCTACGGCGCCGTTCTGCGGTACCTGGACTCGCTCAACACCGCACTGGCGACCCTCCCCGCCAAGAAGTGACGGACCTCGTGCTGCGACGACCCGTCGGTCCGGGCACCAAGACGGTGTCCGGACCGCGGCGTCGTCTGATCGGCCTGCTCGTCGCGCTCACCGTGCTCCTGGGGTTGCTGGTGGCGAGCATGATGATCGGTTCGACGGCCATCCCGCCCACCGTGGTGTGGGATGCCCTGTTCCATCCATCGAACGACATCGATCAGCTGGCGATCCGCGATTTCCGGCTGCCGCGCACCATCGTCGGACTGGTCGTGGGTACGGCGCTGGGGGTCTCCGGGGCGTTGATCCAGGCGCTGACCCGCAATCCGCTGGCCGATCCGGGCATCCTCGGAGTGAACGCGGGCGCCTCCTTCGCGGTGACGGTCGCCGTGGGGCTGCTCGGAGTCCGCGACATTCAGAGCTACATGTGGTTCGCCTTTGCCGGAGCGCTGATCGTCACACTCGTGGTGCTCGCCCTCGGGTCGACCCGACGCGGCCAATCGCCGGTGATGACGGTTCTCGCCGGGGTCTGCGTCGGCCTGGTGCTCAATGGTGCCGGCTCGGCACTGGAGCTGACCAACCCGGACGCCTTCGACGCGATGCGATCCTGGAACGCCGGTTCGATCGTGAGCCGCCCGCTCGACCTGCTGTGGCCGACCCTGCCGTTCTTCGCGATCGCGCTCATCCTGGCCTTCGCGGTGTCAGGCCCGCTCAACGCCATGGCCCTCGGCGACGAGCTGGCCGTCGCCCAAGGCGTCCGGCTGGTACGCACGCGGATCATCGCGATCATCGCGCTGACCCTGCTCGCCGGCGGCGCCACCGCGATCGCCGGGCCGATCGGCTTCGTCGGACTGATGGTCCCGCATGTCGCGCGCTGGATCGTCGGCCCGGACCAGCGCTGGATCTTCGCCTACAGCGTGCTGCTGGCCCCGATCCTGCTCCTGGCCTCCGACATTCTCGGGCGGGTCGTGATGCGGCCCGGCGAGATCCCCGTAGGCATCGTCACCGCCTTCGTGGGCGCCCCTGTACTCATCGCCCTGGTGCGGCAGAAGAAAGCGAGCGGGCTGTGAGCGCGCGCAGCGGATTCGATCCGCACCCTGGTTCCTCCCGGACGGCCTGGTCGCCGGGGACGCGCCGCGTGGACTTCGGGCGGCGGGTGCTGGTGCTGCGGCGTCGCAGTGTCGCGGTGCGGTTCGAGTGGCGCTCGGTCATCGTCTGCTCGATCCTCGCACTGGCGGTCGCCTGCATGGCAGTGCTCGCGCTGATGACCGGCTCGTACCAGCTCAGTCCAGGACAGGTGGTCTCCTCGCTGACCGGTGGCACAACCGGGCTCGTCCACGACATCGTGGTCGAGTGGCGGCTGCCCCGCGTCGCCGCGGCGCTGGTGTTCGGCGCCGCGCTGGGGGTGAGCGGCGCGATCTTCCAGTCGACGCTGCGCAACCCGCTCGCCGACCCTGGCATCATCGGGTTCACCGACGGCTCCTACACCGGGGCGCTGATCGTGATCCTCCTCATCAACGGAACCTACTGGCAGTTGGTCGGCGGAGCCCTGCTCGGCGGAATCGCGACGGCCCTCGCCGTGTACATGCTCGCCTACCGGCGAGGCGTGCAGGGGTTCCGCCTGATCATCGTGGGACTCGGCATCTCGGCGATGCTCGGCTCGCTCAACGTCTGGCTGATCCTCAAATCCGACCTGGACCAGGCGATGGCCGCCGCGGCATGGAGGGCCGGGTCACTCAACGGTGTCTCCTCGGCCCAGGTCGTCTTCGGCGGCTCCTGCATCGCCGTACTCCTGCTGCTGGCGGCGATGTTGAGCCGGACGATGCGGCAACTGGAGCTGGGTGACGACGCGGCCGCGGCCCAGGGAGTACGGGTCTCGGCAACCCGTCTCGGGCTGATCGTGCTGGGGGTGGCGTTGACGGCGACGGTCACGGCCGCGTCGGGCCCGATCGCGTTCATCTCGCTCGTCGCGCCACAGATCGGACGCCGACTGACCCGGGGCGCGGGGATCACCCTCGTTCCCGCCGCTCTGGTCGGCGCGCTGCTCTGTCTGACGGCGGACTACCTCGCCCAGCACGTCGCCCCAACCCCGTTGCCGGTCGGCATCATCACCGTCATGCTCGGTGGTGGGTACCTCGGCTGGCTGCTGATCACCGAGGCCAGGAGACGCCTTTGAGCACCAACACCAGCGCTGTCGACGGTCTTGCGGCAGCGGCAGACGCACCCGCGTCCACTCCGCACCCGAGCGGCTCACGACTCCACGTGGAGTCGGCGACGATCGGCTACGACAAACGCGTCATATCCCGAGAGCTGTCGGTGGCGATCCCCGACGAGTCGTTCACCGTGATCGTGGGTCCGAACGCGTGCGGCAAGTCCACCCTGCTACGCGGCCTGTCCCGGCTGTTGAAACCGTCGGCCGGGCAGGTCGTTCTCGACGGCGCCGACATCAACTCCTTCAAGACCAAGGAGGTGGCGCGGCGGGTCGGACTGCTGCCGCAGACCTCCATCGCCCCAGAGGGCATCACCGTGGGCGATCTGGTGGCCAGGGGCCGGTATCCGCATCAGGGGTTCATCAGGCAGTGGACCGAGGCCGACGAGCAGGCCGTACTGCGGGCGATGGACCAAACCGCGGTCACCGACCTGTCCGGCCGCCTGGTCGACGAGTTGTCGGGTGGTCAGCGCCAGCGGGTGTGGGTGGCCATGGCGCTCGCGCAGCACACCAGCATCATGCTGCTCGACGAGCCGACCACCTTCCTCGACATCACCCATCAGATCGAGCTGATGGAGCTGTTCACCGACCTGCACCACGTCGGCCACACCCTGGTCGCCGTGCTGCACGACCTGAACCATGCCGCCCGCTATGCCACCCACCTGATCGCCATGAAGGACGGCCGTGTCGTCGCCGAAGGCCCGCCGGCCGAGATCGTGACCGCCGACCTCGTGCACGAGGTCTTCGGGCTCCGCTGCCTCGTCGTACCCGATCCGGTCGCCGGTACCCCGTCAGTCGTGCCCTTGGGCCGTGAACGTCCACCAGCGGCACCCGCAACCGAAACGACCTGACCCCGCACACCTAGATTATAAGGTTAGCCTAACCTTCATTAATGTTGCGGCGATTCCTGCCCCGGTCGGCTCGACCTGGTCTCAAGAGAAGTGGGAGTGCTTCCGTTGACGGCTCTTGATCGTGTGCAGTTGACTGCGAGTCAGCGGGGCAACTGGGTGGCTCGGAAGCTTGCTCCCGAGTCCTCGGTGTTTGGTGCGGGTCAGCTGATCTGGCTGGAGGGTCCGGTCGATCCGGTCGTGTTCGCGTCGTCGGTGAGTGCTGTGTTCGCGGAGACGGATGCGCTACGGGTGCGTTTCGGTGACGATGACGGCGTTCCTTTCCAGTACGTCGACACCGCCATGACGCTCTCGACGGAGATCGTCGATGCCGGGCTGGGTGATGACCGGGTCCGGGTGCTGGCGCGCGGGCAGCTCTCGGCGGCGCCGACTGCCGCGGGCGGGGAGCCGGCGACGAAGTCGATGCTTGTCCGGCGTGAGAACGGTGCCTGGGCGTGGATCCTGATCACCGACATCCTGCTCGTCGACGGCTACAGCATCTCTTTGTTCATCCGCCGTGTCGCCGAGGTCTATTCCGCGCGCCGGACCGGCGACCCGGTCCCGGAGCGCTGGTTCGGTGCTCTGGAAGACATCACGGACTCCAGCAGGCACGCTGATTCCGATGCCGAGGAAGATCTCGCGTACTGGAGCGGTGTCCTCGGGGTCGGGGGCACCACTCAGGTGGAGGACCTGTCGGAAGTCTTCGTAGCCTCGAGCCAGCCGGTTTCCGTTCCGATAGCCGACGACACCTATGCGAAGGTTCAGCAGTCCGCCCGTGCCGCGCGGGTTTCCTGGACCGATGCCCTGATCGCCCTGTGGGGCGTCTACTCGGCTCTGGTCGAGGGTCGTGACTGTGTAGCGGTCCGGGTTCCCTTGATGTTGCGCGATGACCGCGAAGCATTGAAGACACCGAGTGCGCTTTCGAGGGCGATCCCGGTTGTCACCGCGATCAGCCCGTATCACGTCTTTGCCGATGTCCTTGGTGTCGTCGCGGACCAGTTGAGGACTTCCCGGCGTCACGCCACTGCAGAGGATCACCAGATCGCGCGTTCGTGGCCGGATGGTCAGGCGTCGTATCTGGCACTTCCGACGATCAACATCAGACTTTTCGAATCGATGCCGCGCCTGGGCGGTATCGATGCGGTCCCCGAAACCATCAGTACCGGCCCGGTCGGGTCACTGGACCTCGCGGTCTACCGCCATCCCGGTACCGGAATCCGGCTGGAGCTGTCCACGGGCTCCACCACCGGCAACCCGCATTGGCACGCTGAGCAGTTCAGCCATTTCCTCAGCACCGCCCTCCGTGGTTCCCCCACCCAGACGCTGCATCAGCTGAGCACCGGGTTCACACCCGGTGCTGATGGTCCGGATCCGGCGTGGGCACAAGGCGAGACGCCCGACGTTCCTCGGGTGACTCTTGACGAGTTGGTGCGCCGGCAGGTCGCGGCGAGCCCGGGCACGATCGCGGTCATCGCTGATGACGGCACTGAACTCACCTATGGCGACCTTGACGCGCGGGTCAACGCTCTCGCCCACCAACTCGTCGAGGAGGGCGTGCGGGTCGGGAATCGGGTCGCGGTCGCACTGCCGCGCTCGGCCGATCTGGTGGTCGCCTTGGCCGGGGTGATCCGTGCCGGGGCGGCGTATGTGCCGATCGACCCCGACTACCCCGCCGAACGCATCAAGCACATTCTCGACGACGCCGCACCTGTGCTGGTCATCACCGATCACCACACCACAGGGATACATGAACACGTACTGGGTGAACATCCCGCACCGGTACTGCGGATCGACGATCACG
>NZ_JABERD010000191.1 GCF_013044505.1 Streptomyces sp. S3(2020)
GGGTCGCGGAGGGCTGCTGCCGCGTGGGGGTGCTGCTGGGCTTCCTGGTCTCCTGGGCCTCGCCCGGCGACGGGTCGGCCGGCTTGATCGGCGCCCGGCTCGTCGCGGACGGCGAGGGCTCGGGGGTCGCCGTGGTCGCCACGGTCTGCTGCGGGGCGTTGTCCTTCACGGCGGACGCCACCGCGTAGCCGCCGATGCCGAGCACACACGCGACCGCGGCCGTGGCGCTGACCACCCGTACCCAGCCGAACACCGGCGGACGGGTCGCCCGGTGGTCGGGGCGGATCTCCTCGGCCATGCCGCGCTCGACCCGCGCCAGGATGCGCGCGCGGTCGGGCTCGTGCTGTCCGGCCGCCTCGTGCAGCCGGGCGCGCAGCTCGTCGTGCACGTCCTGCTGCCTCATCGGGTCCGTCCTCCGGTCTCGCCGCCGCGCGCCATCGCCGCGTGCACCTTCTGCGGTACGCCCTGGGAGCCGAGCAGCCGCTGCAGTTCGGCCATGCCCTTGGACGTCTGGGACTTAACCGTACCCACGGAGACACCGAGGGCGAGAGCGGTGTCCTTTTCCGACAGGTCGAACGCATGGCGAAGGACCACACACGCCCGTTTGCGGAACGGCAGCCTGCGCAGCGCTTCTTGGACGTCCACGACACCCGCTATGTCCGGGTTCTCCGTCTTCTCCTCGCGCTGGGACCAGAACAGGGCGACCCGGCGGCGCTCGCGGACCGCGCTGCGGATGCGGGTGCGGGCCAGATTGGCGACGACACCACGGGCGTACGCTGCCGGGTGGTCGGCCGCGCGGACCCGGTCCCAGCGGTTCCAGAGCGCGAGCAGCGCGTCCGCCGCGAGGTCGTCGGCGGCGTCCGACTCGCCGGTCAACAGATGGGCGAGACGGGACAGTTCGGCGTAGTGACGTTCGAAGAAGGCATGGAACTCCACGGAGGCTGCGTCGTCGACGACCGTGCCCACGGGCGAAACCTCCCTGTGTATGTCATGTGAATGACACGTGATCGTCCGGAGGTGACCCGGACGAGATCCGGAAGCGTAGCAGTGATCATCCGCGTGGTTCGTACGGGGCTTCGAACACAGTCTGGCGGGCCGACCCCGATTCCGTAACACGGAGAAAACCTGAAACCCGTTCAACGCGGGAACAATCCAGCCAGCATCCGCGCACAGATCAATCAGGCAACAAGGAGCAACAGTCATGTCCGACACGCAGAAGGTGGCCGACCGGCCAGTTCCCCCGCCACCGGCGGCGAACGGCCTCGACCGGTACTTCAAGATCTCCGAACGGGGATCCACCTTCGCCCGCGAGATACGCGGCGGCTTCGCCACGTTCTTCACGATGGCCTACATCCTTGTCCTGAATCCCATCATCCTGGGCAGCGCCAAGGACAAGTTCGGCGACACCCTGGACCCGGTCCAACTCACCACCGCCACCGCCCTGGTGGCCGCGGTGATGACGATCATCATGGGCGTCGGCGGCAACCTGCCCCTCGCGCTCGCCGCGGGCCTCGGACTGAACGCGGTCGTCGCCTTCCAGATCGCCCCGCTGATGAGCTGGGACGACGCGATGGGTCTCGTCGTCCTCGAAGGCCTGCTGATCTGCGTGCTGGTGGTGACCGGTCTGCGGGAGGCCGTCATGCACGCCATCCCGCAGCCGCTCAAGCAGGCGATCAGCGTCGGTATCGGTCTGTTCATCGCCTTCATCGGCTTCGTCGACGCCGGCTTCGTCACTCGGATCCCGGACATCGCGAACACCACCGTGCCGGTCCAGCTCGGCGGCACCGGCTCCCTCTCCGGGTGGCCGATCCTGGTCTTCTGTCTCGGCGTGCTGCTGACGATCGGACTGCTCGCCCGCAAGGTCAAGGGCGCCATCCTGATCAGCATCGTGACCATGACGATCATCGCGATGATCATCAACTCGGCGGCCGACATCAAGAGTTGGGGTCTGACCACGCCCGCGTGGCCCGACAAGCTCGTCGACACCCCGGACTTCGGGCTGATCGGTCACTTCAGCCTCTTCGGGGCGTTCGGCGCCGCCGACGTCAGTGTCATCACCGTCGTCCTGCTGATCTTCACGCTGGTGCTGTCCGACTTCTTCGACACCATGGGCACGGTCGTCGGCATCAGCGCGGAGGCAGGTCTCCTCGACGAGGAGGGCAAGGTCCCGAACCTCGGCCGGGTGCTGCTCATCGACGGTGCGGCGGCGGTCGCGGGCGGCGCGGCGTCGTCGTCCTCCGCCACCTCGTACATCGAGTCGGCGGCGGGTGTCGGCGAGGGGTCGCGCACCGGCTTCTCGAACCTGATCACCGGTGGCCTCTTCGGCCTCGCCCTGTTCCTGGGCCCGCTGCTCACCATCGTCCCGCTCCAGGCGGCCGCCCCCGCCCTGGTCGCCGTCGGCTTCCTGATGATGACCCAGGTCAAGCACATCGACTGGGAGAAGTACGAGATCGCCATCCCGGCGTTCCTCACCATCGCCGTCATGCCGTTCACGTACTCGATCACCAACGGCATCGGCGCGGGCTTCGTCGCCTACGTCGTGATCAAGACGGTCCTCGGCAAGGCGAAGGAGATCCACTGGCTGCTGTGGGGCACGTCGGCGCTGTTCCTCGTGTACTTCGCCATTGACCCGATCGAGCAGATCCTGGGCGTGAAGTGACCTGAAGTGAAGTGACGTGAAGGGGTGGCTCCTCTCGGGAGCCACCCCTTGCGCTAGTTCTTGAGCGCCGCTTCCATCATCGCCTTGGCCACCGGCGCCGCCAGCCCGTTGCCGCTCACCTCGGAGCGCGCCGCGTCCGACTGCTCCACCAGGACCGCGACGGCGACCTCCTTGCCGTCGGCCTTCCCGTACGACGTGAACCAGGCGTACGGCGACTTGCTGTTGTTCTCGCCGCGCTGCGCGGTACCCGTCTTGCCGCCGACGGTCGCCCCGTCGATCTTGGCGTTGGTACCGGTGCCGTCGTTGACCACGGTCTGCATCGCCGACTGGAGCTGCTCGGCGGTCTCGGAGCTGACGACCTCGGTCGTCGACGCCTCGTCGTCGTAGTTCTCCAGGGTGTCGCCGCCGCTGTCCGTGATCTGCGACACCATGTGCGGCGAGACCAGCTTGCCGCCGTTGGAGATGGCCGCGGACACCATGGCCATCTGGAGCGGGGTCGCGGTGACATCGAACTGGCCGATGCCGGTGAGGGCCGTCGACGAGTCGTTCATGTCCGAGGGGTAGACGCTGGTGTACGCCCGCACGGGCACGTCCTGCGACTCGTCGTTGAAGCCGAACTTCTCCGCCATCGCCCGCAGCTTGTCCTGGCCGAGGTTGTACGCCATCTTCGCGAACACGTTGTTGCAGGAGTACTGGAGCGCGGTGCGGATCGAGGCGTTCTCGCAGGGCGCGGACTTGCTCTCGTTCTCCAGATCGGTGACCGTGCCCGGCAGTCTGTACGGGTCCGGGCTGTCGGTCTTCTCGTCCACCGTCGAGTACAGACCGTCCTCCAGCGCGGCCGCCGCCACGACCAGCTTGAACGTGGAACCCGGGGCCACCGGCTGCCGCAGCGCGCGGTTGGTCAGCGGCTTGTCGGAGTCGGCGTTGAGCTTCTTCCAGGCGGAACCGGCCGTGTTGGCGTCGGTCAGCGAGGACGGGTTGTACGACGGGGTCGACACGACGGCCAGGATCTTGCCGGTCGTCGGATCGATCGCGACGGCCGCGCCCTGCTTGTCGCCGAGCGCGTCATAGGCCGCCTTCTGCACGTCCGGGTCGATCGTGGTGACCACGTTGCCCGGCTCGGCACGCTGGTTGGTGACCGTGTCCATGACGGACTTCAGCCGGCTGTCCGTGCCGTTGAGGAGGTCGGTGTAGATGCCCTCCAGCTGGGTCGGGGCGTAGGCCTGCGAGGCGTAGCCCGTCACCGCGGCGTACAGCTCGCCGTCCTTGTAGGTGCGCTTGTACTTGAGGTCGCTGCCTTTCGTCTGCGCGGAACCGGTGATCGACTCACCGGCCACGATGATGTTCCCGAGCGGCGACGAGTACGTCTCGATCGCGTTCCGCCGGTTGTCGCTGTCGTCCGCGAGCGCCTGGCCCTCGTAGAACTGCACCCAGGTCGCCCGCAGCAGCAGAGCGAACACCAGGAGCAGCGTGAAGACCGAAGCGCGCCTGATCGTCTTGTTCATCCCGCTCAGGTAGACGAGCGGAGCGCCACGAATCGTTCCCGTACGTCCGCGTTTCTCATGGGACGTTCATGTCCGGCGGGCTATCGCTCAAGGACCAGCACGAGCTCGTCGATCTCCGTGCCGCGCGCGTTGGCGAACCCCGTGGCCCGGGCGCTGACCCGGAAACCGCACTTCTCCAGCACGCGCCGCGAGCCGGCGTTGTCGGCGGCGGCGCGGGCGTACAGCGGGCGCTCGGGCACCTGGGTCACGAGCTCCCGCAGCGCGGCTGTGGCGATGCCCCGCCCCCAGTACGCGCGGTCGATCCAGTACGTCACCTCGCGCTCGCCCGGTTCGCCGTACACCGAGGCGCTGCCCACCACGTCCCCGTCCGCCAGGACCGTGCGATGCACGGCGTCGGAGGCCCGGATGCGTTTCCAGTGGGCGTCGAAGGCGTCCCGGTCGGCCGGGTCCTTCGGGGTGAAGGCCGCCATGTGCAGGGCCTCGGGATCGTTCATCTGCCGGAAGAACACCGGCAGATCGCTGTCATGGACCTCTCGGAGGGCGATCTGCATGCCTCAGAGCCTACGGGTGGCCAGTGTCAGCCGGTCCCGCGCGTCGAACAACGCGTCCTTCACCATCTGCTCGTGCGCGGGCGTGAGCCGCGCGACCGGCACCGAGCAGCTGATCGCGTCCCGCGCCGGGGTCCGGTAGGGGATCGCCACGCCGAAGCAGCGCAGCCCCAGCGTGTTCTCCTCGCGGTCCACGGCGAAGCCCTGCTCCCGCACCTGGTGCAGCTCCTCGATGAGCTTCTCCCGGTCGGTGATCGTGTTCTCGGTGAGCGCGGGCAGCGTCTCCGGGAGCATCTTGCGGACCTGCTCGTCCGTGCAGGTGCTCAGCAGCGCCTTGCCGAGGGAGGTCGAGTGCGCCGGGAGACGGCGGCCGACCCGCGTGAAGGGGCGCAGATAGTGCTGCGACTGCCGGGTGGCCAGGTAGACGACGTTCGTCCCGTCCAGACGCGCCAGGTGGATGGTCTCCGTCGTGTCGTCGGAGAGCCGGTCCAGCGTCGGCCGCGCCGCCGCGACCACCTCGTCGCCGTCGATGTACGACGTGCCGACCAGCAGCGCCCGCACCCCGATGCCGTACCGCGTGCCCGTCGCGTCCGTCTCCACCCAGCCCAGCTCGACCAGCGTGCGCAGCAGCATGTAGAGGCTGGACTTGGGATAACCGACGGCCTCCTGGACCGCCGCTAGGGAGTGCATACCGGGGCGCCCGGCGAAGTATTCGAGCAGTTCAACCGTCCGTACCGCGGACTTGACCTGCGCCCCGCCGCCCGTCTCGCCTGCCGACATCGCCCCAGACCCCTTCGTTGGACGAGAACCCAGTTATATAGTCTCCAACAGCATATTCATCATCAGAGACAGCGTTCAGTATATCGAACGACCCTGGTGAATGACCCAGGAACTGTGTGGAGGGACCCGCGGTGGCAGCAGCACCAGTCTGGAGTGTCGACCCCCGAACCGGGAAGCAGCGTGAGCAGGTTGCCGTGGAGGCTACCGCGCAGGAGGTGGACGCCACCGTCCGGGCCGCGCACGACGCCCGCGGCGCCCTGGCCGACCGCACGGTCCGCGCCGCGTTCCTGCGTACCGCCGCCGACAAGCTTCAGGCCGCCAAGGACCAGCTCGTCGAGGCCGGCGACGCCGAGACCGCGCTCGGCCCGGTCCGCCTGACCGGCGAGCTCGCCCGCACCTGCTACCAGCTGCGGGCCTTCGCCGACATCGTCGACGAGGGCGCCTTCCTCGACGTCGTGATCAACCACCCCGACGACACCGCGACCCCGCCGATCCCGGATCTGCGCCGCTACAAGGTGCCGCTCGGTGTCGTCGCCGTCTACTCGGCCTCCAACTTCCCCTTCGCCTTCTCCGTCGCCGGCGGTGACACCGCGAGCGCGCTGGCGGCCGGCAACCCGGTCGTCGTCAAGGCCCACCCCGACCACCCGGCCCTGTCCGAGCTGGTCGCGGTCGTCCTGCGCCGGGCCGCCGCCGAACACGGCATCCCCGAGGGCGTGCTCGGTCTCGTGCACGGCTTCGAGGCGGGCATCGAGCTGATCAAGCACCCGCTGGTCGCCGCGGCCGGCTTCACCGGGTCCATCCGTGGCGGCCGGGCCCTCTTCGACGCGGCCGCCGCCCGTCCGGTCCCGATCCCCTTCCACGGCGAGCTGGGCTCCCTGAACCCCGTCGTCGTCACCGAGGCCGCGGCCGCCGAGCGCGCCGAGGCGATCGGTACGGGCCTCGCGGGCTCCATGACGCTGGGCGTCGGCCAGTTCTGTGTGAAGCCGGGCCTGGTCCTCGTGCCGTCGGGCGCCGCCGGTGACGGCCTGGTCAAGTCGCTCACGGACGCCGTCAGCGACACCGACGCGGGCGTGCTGCTCGACCACCGGATGCGGGACAACTTCATCGCCGGGGTCGCCGAGCGCGCCGAACTGGCCGACGTGGAGACGCCGGTCACGCCGGGCTCCGGCGGCGAGCACACGGTGAGCGCGGGATTCCTCACGGTGGCCGCGAGCAAGCTGGCCCAGGCGGGCGCCTACGACCTGCTGCTCGAAGAGTGCTTCGGTCCGGTGACGGTCGTGGCGCGCTACGAGGACGAGGCCGAGCGCAACCAGGTGCTGTCGCGGCTGCCGGGCAACCTCACCGCGACGGTCCATCTGTCCGCCGAGGAGGCGGTGGGTGAGGGCCGCGGCCGGGAGATCCTCGCGGAGCTGACGCCGCTGGCGGGGCGTGTGCTCGTCAACGGCTGGCCGACGGGGGTCGCCGTGGCGGCGGCCCAGCACCACGGCGGTCCGTACCCGGCTACGACGTCCACGTCCACGTCGGTCGGTGGCACGGCCATCGAGCGGTGGATGCGGCCGGTGGTGTACCAGACGACGCCGGAGGCGCTGCTGCCGGTGGAGCTCCGCGATGACAATCCGCTGGGGCTGCCTCGTCGGTTCAACGGGCAGTTGGAGCGATAGCGCCATAGGGGTGCGGGGATTCTGGCGGCTGCGGGTTCGTCGTGGTGTGTCGCGCAGTTCCCCGCGCCCCTAGGTGGGCGCGCTCAACCTGGGATAATCGGTTGATGGACGTCTCGCTTCCCGAACTGCCCTTTCCGCTCCGTACCTACGGCCCCTCCGGGCACTGGTCCTACGAGGACGGGGTCCTCACCGGGTGGGCCGGGCCCCGGCAGGACCGGTTCGTGCCGCCCACCGCGGAAGGGCTCGATCCCGCCTCCGACGCGCCGCGCCTTCTCGGGGCCCCCGAGGGGGACTTCCAGCTCATCGCCCGGGTCACCGTGGGGTTCAACGCGTCCTTCGACGCGGGCGTCCTCTACGTCCATGTCGGCGACCGGGCCTGGGCCAAGCTCTGTCTGGAGTACTCCCCGGACGTGGCCACCATCTGCACGGTGGTCACCCGGGGGCACTCCGACGACGCCAACTCCTTCACGGTGGAAGGCAGTTCGGTCTGGCTCAGAGTGAGCCGCACCGGCCGCGCCTTCGCCTTCCACGCCTCCCGGGACGGCGAACGCTGGATATTCGTCCGGCTGTTCACGCTGGACGACGAGAAGAAGAGCGACGCCGCCCTGGTCGGCTTCATGACCCAGTCCCCGATGGGGGAGGGCTGCGTCGTGACCTACGACCACCTGGAGTTCAGGCCCGACTGGCCGAAGGACCTGAGAGACGGAAGCTGAGCGCACCCGTCACCAGCAGCAGACCGGCGCCGATCGCCAGACCCAGCCGCATCCCGGCCTCGAAGCCGTCGGCGACCAGCACCCCGAACACCGCGACCGACAGCCCTCCGGCCGTCTGCCTGGCCGCGTTGAGGACACCCGCCGCGAGCCCGGCCCGCTCACCGGGCACGGCGTCCATCAGCGCGGCCGTCAGCGGCGGCACGGCCAGCGCGCAGCCGAGCGCCATCGGTACGAGGAGAACGGCCACCAGCGCGGAGGACGTACCGGCGTCGACGTACAGCAGAAGCAGCAGTCCCGCGGCCGCCAGCGCCTGCCCGATCAGCATGGGCCGCCGTGCCCCGTAGCGCGCCGCCAGCTTCCCCGAGAACACGTTCGTCACCCCGATCAGGCCGCTCATCGGCAGGAACATCAGCCCGGCCCACAGCGCGGAACGGCCCTGCACCTGCTGGAAGAACAGGGAGAAGACGAACACCACACCGTAGAAGGCCACGCTGACCGACATCCCCGCGGCGACCACGACGGCGACGGTCCGGTCGCGGAACAGCCCGAGCGGGACCACCGGGTGCGGCTGGCGTGCCTCGATCCACAGGAAGGACCCGGCGGCGAGGACCGCGAGAGCGAGAGCGACGAGCCCCGTCGCCCCGCCCTCGATCACCGCGAAGGCCACCGCGGTCAGGGCCACCACGGCGGTCAGCTGACCCGGCAGGTCCAGCGGCGCCGGACGGCGCTCCGAGCGCGGGGTCCGCACCAGCAGGGCCAGCGCCACCGCGCCCAGCGGCAGGTTGATGAAGAAGATCCCCCGCCAGTCCCAGCCCATCGTCAGCGCGCCGCCCGCCACCGGACCCAGCGCCAGCGCCACCGAACCGCCCGCACCCCACGAGGCCACCGCACGCGTCCGGCGCGCCGGATCCGGGTACGCCTGCCGCACCAGCGCCAGCGAGGCGGGCAGCACCAGGGCCGCCGCCACGCCCTGCACCGCCCGCGCCCCGATCAGCGCGGGCAGGTTCGGGGCCAGCCCGCAGACCGCCGAGGCGAGCGTGAACAGCGCGATGCCGATCCCGAACGCCCGGCCGGCCCCGATCCGGTCCGACAAGGAGCCCGTCGACAGCATGAGCGCGGCGAAGGCGAGGGTGTAGGCGTCCACCACCCACTGAAGGCCCGACATCCCGCCGCCCAGCGCCGCCCCGACGGCCGGCAGGGCCACGTTCACGACGGACGCGTCGAGGGTGATCAACGCGAAGCCGAGGAGGGCGGCGACGAGGGTCAAGGCGGAGGAGCGGCCGGGCAGTTGACGGGTGTCGGGATCGAGCCGAGTCGTGGGCATGCCCCCATGCTGCGGATATCGGGGCACGTACAGTAGTGGCCGGAACGCCATACCTCCGGAGGTTCTGGCCATGCATCCTCGGCCGCTTCGTGTCGCCGTCGTCGCGCCCTCGCCCGTCTCGATGTTCAACCTCGCCATTCCCGAGCTGCTCTTCGAGAAGGTCCATGTGGACGGCGGCCAGGGCTACGAGGTCGTCGTGTGCACTCCGGACCCGGGACCGGTCGCCACCACCGGAGGGCTGGCCCTGCAGGTGGAGCGCGGGCTGGACGCCGTCCGGGACGCCGACATCGTGGTCGTCGCCGGGACCGGGCACCCGTACGACCCCGATCCGCGCACCGTCGAGGCCGTACGCGAGGCGGCCGCCGCAGGCAAGCGCGTGACCTCCATCTGCAGCGGCGCCTTCGTCCTGGCCGAGGCGGGCCTCCTGGACGGCCGCAGCGCCACCACGTACTGGCAACTGGCGGACGAACTGCGCGACCGCTACCCGTCCCTGGACCTCCAGGGCGACGTCCTCTACGTACAGGACGGCCAGGTCCTCACCTCGTCCGGCTACGCGGCCGGCATCGACATGTGCCTGCACATGATCCGCACCGACTACGGCGCAGCGGTCGCCAACGAGGTGGCCCGCCTCTCCCTCGTCGCCCCGGTGCGCCCCGGAGGCCAGACCCAGTTCGCCCAGACCCCGCTGCCCCTCGAACGCGGCACCGCCTGCGCCGACACCCGGGGCTGGGCCATGCGCAACCTCGACAAGCCCCTCACCCTCACCGACCTCGCCCGCCACGCCGGTGTCTCGGTACGCACCCTCACCCGACGCTTCCACGCGGAGAGCGGCGTCAGCCCCCTCCAGTGGCTCCTCCACCAGCGCATCGAACGCGCGAAGGAACTCCTGGAGACGACCACCCTGCCCATGGACCAGGTGGCCCGCTCCTGCGGCCTCGGCACCGCCGACTCCCTGCGCGCCCATCTGGTCCGCCGCACCGGTCTGACACCGAGCGCCTACCGTGCCCAGTACAGCCGTCTGGGAACCGGGCCGTCCGAGGTCTCGTCCTCCGTTGCGTGATCGATGACGGAGCTGTCGGAGCACGGGTGATCAGGACCGCCGTACCCGCCGAGGCGGAGGCCGTCGCCGGGCTGCACGCCCGTGCCCGGGCCACGTACTACCCCGACGGCATCCCCGACGACGGCACCGACTGGCTCGCCACCTGGCGGAGCGCCATCGCGCGGCCGGACGGGCATGTCCTGTGCCTGGTGGACGACGGGCGCATCGCCGGACTCGCCTCCTTCCGCATCCCCGAGGGAGCCCCGGCGGACACGGTCAAGCTCTTCCAGTTCCACGTCGAACCCGACCGGTGGCGCTCCGGCGTCGGCACCGCTCTGCACGCGGCCTGCGTCGAGCAGTGGCAGGCCGACGGCAGGCGGCGGGCCGTGCTGGAGGTGCATGTGGACAACGTGCGGGCGCAGGCCTTCTACACGGGCCGGGGCTGGGCCCCGCACCCCGTCGAACCGGGGCACCACCATCTGCGCATGACCCTCCCGCTGACCGGGGAATGAACCCCACTCCTTGAACGTTCACCGATTAACCGGAGGCCGTCTCCGTACCCGTGCGACCTGGAAAGAGCCGAAGACATGCGCGTCGAGATCTGGAGCGACATCGCCTGCCCGTGGTGCTACGTGGGCAAGGCCCGCTTCGAGAAGGCGCTCGAGGCCTTCCCGCACCACGACCAGGTCGAGGTGGTCCACCGCTCCTTCGAGCTGGACCCCGGGCGCGCCAAGGGCGACGTCCAGCCGGTGATCAAGATGCTGACCAAGAAGTACGGCATGAGCGAGGCGCAGGCCCAGGCCGGCGAGGAGAACCTCGGCACCCAGGCCGCCGCCGAGGGGCTCGCCTACCGCACCCGGGACCGCGACCACGGCAACACCTTCGACATGCACCGCCTGCTCCACCTCGCCAAGGCGCGGGGGAAGCAGGACGAGCTCATCCAGCTCTTCTACCAGGCCAACTTCGCGGAGGAGCGCTCCGTCTTCGCCGAGGGCGAGGAGCGGCTCGTGGAGCTGGCCGTCGCCGCCGGTCTGGACGCCGACGACGCCCGCGAGGTGCTGGCCGACCCGAACGCCTACGCCGACGACGTCCGCGCCGACGAGCGCGAGGCCGCCGAACTCGGCGCGAACGGCGTGCCGTTCTTCGTCCTCGACCGCAAGTACGGCGTCTCCGGCGCCCAGCCCGCCGAGGTCTTCAGCCAGGCGCTGACCCAGGCCTGGGGCGAGCGCCCGCCGCTGAAGCTGATCGAGGACGGGGGCGCGGAGGCCTGCGGTCCCGACGGGTGCGCGGTGCCCCAGCAGCACTGAGACGGCGCAGGTCAGGGCCGATCCATAAGGGTTTCTTAGGGGAACCACGTAAGAATCCGCAATGGACCAATGCCTGGAGCGGCTCCACAGTGGACCCATGGAGACCTTCGAGAGCCTCGTCCGTGCCGAGTTCGCCCCGAAGAACACCTACCTCAACACCGCGTCCAGCGGTCTGCTCCCCGCCCGTACCGTGACCGCCCTGACGGAGGCCACGAGGATCCGCGCCGAGGGCAGGCCGCTGGACCCGCTGTTCCAGGACGTGGAGAGGGCCCGCGCGAGCTTCGCCCGGCTGGCCGGAGTGCCGGCGCACCGGGTGGCGGCCGGCGCCTCGGTCTCCACCTTCTCCGGCCTGGTCGCCGCCTCGCTCCCCGCGGGCGCCGAAGTCCTCACCGCGGAGGACGACTTCACGTCCGTCGTGAACCCCTTCCACGCCCGCGGCGACCTCAAGGTCCGTATCGTCCCGCTGGAGCGGCTCGCCGAGGCCGTCCGCCCGGAGACCGCCCTCGTCGCGGTCAGCGCCGCCCAGTCCGCCGACGGCCGGATCGCCGACCTGCCCGCCCTGCGCGAGGCCGCCCGGGCGCACGAGGCCCGGACGTACGTCGACTTCTCCCAGGCCGCCGGATGGCTGGCCATGGATGCCGGCGCGTACGACTACACCGTCTCCACCGGCTTCAAATGGCTGCTCGGCCCGCACGGCGCCGCCTTCCTGGCGGTCCCGGAGGACTTCGGCGACCTGACCCCCCTGCTGGCCGGCTGGGTCGCGGGCGAGATCCCCTGGGACAGCTGCTACGGCCCGATCGCCGAACTCGCCCACTCCGCCCGCCGGTTCGACATCAGCCCCGCCCTCTTCGTGTACGCCGGCCTGCGCGCCTCCCTCTCCCTGATCGAGGAACTCGGCGTGGCCGCCGTCCACGCCCACGACCTGGCCCTGGCCGACCGCTTCCGGGCCGGCCTCGCCACCCTCGGCCACGAACCCGTACCGGCCCCCGGCTCGGCGATCGTCTCCGTCCCCGGACTCGGCGCGAAACAGCCCGAGTTGAGCGCGGCGGGCATCGAGGTCTCCGACCGCGCGGGCCATCTGCGCGCCTCCTTCCATCTGTACAACACCCCCGCTGACGTCGACCGCCTACTGGACGCCCTGTCCATCTGACCTACGGCGCGCGAACCATTGGCCATGGCCTGTTGTCGTGAACCGCTGGCGCGGGCCCGGCGAGGGCGCTAGGAAAGGCACCAGGGGTGGTGGTGCCGGTGGAACAAGCGGGCGACACGTCCGTGCGGCCTCCCGTCGACACAGAGCTGCACAGGCGGCTGGTGTACGGCGACGAGTCCGCGTTGACCGAGGCGTACGAGGCGTACGGCGGCCTGGTGCGGAGGGTCGCCGTCCGGGTCACCCGGAGCCCGGGCGCCGCCGAGGACGTGGCGCAGGAGGTCTTCGCCCACCTGTGGAGCAGGCCGTACGCCTTCGACGCGGGCCGCGGCACCCTGCGCACCTGGCTCTCCATGCTCGCCCACCGGCGAGCCGTGGACTGGGTGCGCAGCGAGGCCCGGCACCGCAAGGCCGCCGGCGCCGACGACCTGGCGCTCCAGGCCATCCCCGAGCCCGGCCCCGGCCCCGACGAGACGGTCGTGGACCGCGAGCGCTCCGTTCTCCTGCACTCCGCCCTCGCCGAACTCCCGGAGCCCCAGCGGGAGGTGGTGCACCTGGCCTACTTCGCGGGCCGCACCTACCGGCAGGCCGCCGTCGAGCTCGGCATCCCCGAGGGGACGGCCAAGACACGGCTGCGCACAGCGTTACGCACCTTGGCCGAGTCTTTGGCCGACCCGCCCGACCCCGCGCTCGAAAGGGGCGCATGATGGGAAGGGATCCGCGAAAGGGGGTGCACGGTGACCACTGAACACGACGGCGTACGCGACCTGCTGGCCGCCTGGGCCTTCGGGGCGCTGGACCCCGCCGACCGCAGGACGGTCCCGCTGCATCTGGCCGAGTGCGAGAGCTGCGCGGCGGAGGCGGAGCGGCTGCGGGAGACGGTACGACTCCTCGACGGCTCCGCGGCGAACGGCTCGGGCCACCGCCCGGCCGCCGCCATCCTCTCCGGCGCCCTGCGCACCCGCTCCGCCGCACCCCGGGTCGCGGCGCACGCCGCCCCCTACGCCGCGGCGGTGGCAGGACTCAAGGCGCTGCTGCCCGAGATCGAGGGCCGCTGGTCCACCCCGGTCGTGCACGACTGGGACGTGCACGCGACCGTCGCCCATCTCCTCGCCGCCGACGAGCACCTGGCGCGGCTGCTCGGTCTGGACACCCGCCTGCCGCTCTCCCGGGTCCCGCACGACACCCACTGGGGGGACGCCTGGAACGAGCGGACCGCCGAGGTCATCGCCCACGAGTACGGCCGTACGCCCGAGGAGACGGTCGCCGACTGGGCCGCGCAGGCGGGCGCCCTGCTCACCGCGCCGGAGGCCACCGATCCCGAACCGGCCGCCCGCGCGGTGATGTTGATGGGGGTACGGCTGCCGGTCGCCGACCACTACGTGGTGCGCGCCTTCGAGGCGTGGATCCACACCGACGACATCGGCCGCGCCCTCGGACTCGCCGTCCCGCCGCCACCCGAGGCACACCTGTGGCAACTGGTCCGCCTGGCCGTCCGCATCCTCGGCCTGGCCCTCGACCGGACCGCCGCGCCGGTGCTGTTCTCGGTCACCGGCGGCGAGCAGTGGGTACTGGGCTCGCAGGACGAGCCCGTCCGGGCCGAACTCACCCTGGACCCGGTCGACTTCTGCCTCCTGGTGGGTGGCCGCCACACCCCCGACGAGGTGCCGAGGGCCACCACGGGCGACGCGGCCGCCGTACGGAACGTACTGGAGCGGGCCGCGTCGCTGGCGTGGCTGTGAAGGGGCATGCCGGTGAAGGTCACCTCACCGGGGTGAAGTCCCTGGCGCCGATGAACTCCGGCCGCCGTACGGGTGCCGCGAACGGCTCCACGGCCGCGTTCTCCACGCTGTTGAACACGATGAAGACGTTGCTGCGCGGGAACGGCGTGATGTTGTCGCCGGACCCGTGCATGCAGTTGCAGTCGAACCAGGTCGCCGAACCGGCCCTGCCGGTGAACAGCTTGATGCCGTACTCACCGGCCATCGCGGTCAGCGCCTCGTCCGAGGGCGTGCCCGCGTCCTGCATCTGAAGCGACTGCTTGTAGTTGTCCTTCGGTGTGGCCCCCGCACAGCCGAGGAACGTGCGGTGCGAGCCCGGCATGATCATGAGGCCGCCGTTGGTGTCGTGGTTCTCCGTCAGGGCGATGGAGACGGACACCGTCCGCATGTTCGGCAGCCCGTCCTCGGCGTGCCAGGTCTCGAAGTCCGAGTGCCAGTAGAAGCCGGAGGCACCGAACCCGGGCTTGACGTTGATCCGCGACTGATGGACGTACACGTCCGAGCCGAGGATCTGCCGGGCCCGCCCGACGACCCGCTCGTCCCGCACCAGACGCGCGAACACCTCGCTGATCCGGTGCACCTCGAAGACGGACCGGATCTCCTTGGACTTCGGCTCGACGATCGACCGCTCGTCCAGGCGGATCGCGGGGTCGGCGACGAGCCGCTCCAACTCCTGCCGGTAGACGGCCACTTCGTCGTCGCCGATGATCTGGTCGACGGAGAGGAAACCGTCGCGCTCGAACGACTCCAGCTCGCCCGTGGCGATCGGCCCCGGCGCGCCGGGCGCCGACCACACGACCGGGTCCTTGCGGGGCGTCGACACCTCCGTGGCGCCGCGGCTGGGGTACAGGTCGGTGATGGTGGTGCTCATGGTCAGTCCTCCTCCGTCAGCAGGGGATAGACGCCGTTCTCGTCGTGGTCCTCCCGGCCGGTCACGGGCGGGTTGAAGACACAGATGCAGCGGAAGTCCTCCTTGATCCGCATCGTGTGCCGTTCGTGCCCGTCGAGGAGGTACATGGTCCCGGGCGTGATCGTGTACTTCCGCCCGGTCTCGTCGTCGGTGAGTTCGGCCTCGCCCTCGACGCACACCACGGCCTCGATGTGGTTCGCGTACCACATGGACGTCTCCGTACCCGCGTACAGAATCGTCTCGTGCACGGAGAAGCCGACCCGCTCCTTGGCGAGCACGATGCGTTTGCTCTCCCACGTCCCGGACGCGGCCCTCACATGCCGGTCGGTTCCTTCGATGTCCTTGAACGAACGGACGATCACGTGCTGAACAGCTCCTTCTCTCAGAGGGTTTCGCGTACGGCGCGGGCGAGAACGCTGAGTCCCTCGTCCAGTTCCTCGGGGGTGATCGTGAGCGCCGGAAGCAGCTTCACGACCTCGCCCTCCGGGCCCGACGTCTCGATGAGCAGCCCGAGCTCGAAAGCCCGGTGCGCCACCCGCCCCGCGCGCTCCTTCTCGTGGAACTCCAGGCCCCACACCAGCCCGCGCCCCCGGTACTCCTTCACATCGGCGAGGTTCTCCTCGGTGATGGAGATGAGGGCCTGCTCGATCTGCTCACCGCGCTCGCGGGTCTGCTTCTCCATCGCGGAACCGTCCGCCCAGTACGTCTCCAGGGCGGCGGTGGCGGTGACGAAGGCGGGGTTGTTGCCGCGGAAGGTGCCGTTGTGCTCGCCCGGCTCCCAGATGTCCAGCTCCGGCTTGAACAGGCAGAGGGACATGGGAAGGCCGTATCCGCTGATCGACTTGGACACGGTGACGATGTCCGGCGTGATGCCCGCCTCCTCGAACGAGAAGAAGGCACCCGTACGTCCGCACCCCATCTGGATGTCGTCGACGATGAGCAGCATGTCCTGCCGCTCGCACAGCTCGGCGAGCGCCTGGAGCCATTCCCTGCGGGCCACGTTGATACCGCCCTCGCCCTGCACGGTCTCGACGATCACGGCGGCCGGCTTGTTGAGCCCTGAGCCCTGGTCCTCCAGGAGCCGCTCGAACCACAGGAAGTCCTCGACCGCGCCGTCGAAGTAGTTGTCGAACGGCATCGGCGTGCCGTGCACGAGCGGGATCCCGGCGCCGGCCCGCTTGAACGCGTTGCCGGTGACGGCGAGCGACCCCAGCGACATCCCGTGGAAGGCGTTGGTGAACGAGACGATGGCCTCGCGCCCCTTGACCTTCCGCGCGAGCTTGAGCGCGGACTCGACGGCGTTGGTGCCGGTCGGCCCGGGGAACATGACCTTGTACGGCAGGTCGCGCGGTCGCAGGACGACGTCCTGGAAGGTCTGGAGGAAGGCCCGCTTCGCGGTGGTGGACATGTCGAGCCCGTGCGTGACGCCGTCCCGCTCCAGGTAGTCGATCAACGCCCGTTTCAGGACGGGGTTGTTGTGGCCGTAGTTCAGGGAACCGGCGCCCGCGAAGAAGTCCAGGTAGTCGTGGCCGTCCTCGTCGAACATGCGGCTGCCCTGCGCACGGTCGAAGACGGTGGGCCAGCCGCGGCAGTAGCTGCGCACCTCGGACTCGAGGGTCTCGAAGACGCTGAGGTCGGGCTGGGTGATGGTCACGAAGAATCGCTCCTCGATGCGTGGGGGAGGGAGAGGGAGGGGAGTGCGTTTCGGCCGTCGCGGGCTGTGGCGGGCCGTCTCGGTCGTCAGAGGGAGAGGGGGCCGATGCGGTACAGGACTTCGGGTTCGTGCGGCCCGTCCGGGAACTGGCCCGTGTCGAAGAGCACTTCACGTTCCAGGCCGGCGTCGTGCCGTTCGGCGAAGGCGCTGAACAGCCGCTCGGAGGCGGTGTTGCCGGGCGTGATGGTGGTCTCGACGGCGGTGATCCGCTGCTCGGCCGAGGCCCGCGCGGCGAGTGCGTCGAGCAGTGCCCCGGCGAGCCCCCGTCCGCGGTACGCCTCGTCCACGGCCACCTGCCAGACGAGCAGGGTGCGTGGACGGTCCGGGCGCAGGTACCCCGTGACGAAGCCGACCGGCTCCCCGCGTCCGTCCCGGGCGACGGCCGACGTGGCGGCGAAGTCGCGGCACCACAGCAGATAGCTGTACGACGAGTTCAGGTCGAGGGCCTCGGAGTCCCTCGCGATCCGCCACAACGCGGCGCCGTCCGCGACGGACGGAAGGTCGATTCGCAGTTCTGCTGTCGTGTCTGCTTGTGCGGCAGTCATGCGAATTGAATTTACCCAGCCAAATTAAAAATTGCATCGCCGGGAGGGGTTACGGGTCGGCGGGGCCTGTGTTATCACGCGGGCGCGGGCGGACGCGTGAAAGGTGCGAGGTATGTGCGGCTTCGCCCGCATCAAAAGGGGCAAATCACCCTCGATGTGTAACGCGTCACAGCCATGTAATCCCCATGAGATCTGCCCGAATTCGGCCGGTTGACGTTCGCGGAATCTTTGCGTTTAGGGTGATGAAAATCGGGCAGACGAATACGGGAGGATATCCTGGAGTGAATTCCAGAATTACCCCTGAATTAGGCTCCGGTCACTCCGTCGATTCGTTCCCGCAAGATGTCGGCATGCCCGTTGTGCCGGGCGTACTCCTCAATCATGTGGACGAACACCCACCGCAGACTGACCTCCATCCCGGGAACGGGCCCCTCCATGACCCGCCCGGTGCCGTCGAGCGGCCGCCCGGCGACGATCTCGCGTCCCCGGGCGATCTCCCGCCGCCAGACACCGAGTACGTCCTCGAGCGTGCGGGCGGGATCGAGGCGGTACCCGGTCGCTTCGCCGAACACGGGCGGCACATCGAGGCCCGCGACCACCCGCTGGAACCAGTTCCGCTCGACCTCGGCGAGATGCTGCACCAGCCCGAGCAGCGTCAGTGCGGAGGGCTCGGCGGAGGGGCGCCGCACCTGCTCGTCGTCCAGCCCAGCGCACTTGAGCTCCAGCGTGGCGCGGTGGAAGTCCAACCAGCTTTCCAGCATGGGGAGCTGTCTCTTATACCCATCGAGCGCTGCCGACGAAGGGGAGAGTGGGGGCAGCGGGGGGGGCGGAGAA
>NZ_JABERD010000192.1 GCF_013044505.1 Streptomyces sp. S3(2020)
GGGTGCCTGTTGCTCGGGGGCTGGTGCCGCTGCGGAGGAGAGGGGTGTCTCCTTCGGCAGGGGCGCACTCCGTCTCGACTTGCGGGACGACTCCATCAGTTGCAGGGCTTCCTGGGCCGGTGCCTGCACGACCTGCGGCTCCGCCCGGCCGTCGGGCCGGGGCGCCGACGGCTGGGACGGCGCCACCGGTGGACCCGGGGCGACGGATGGGCGCTGGACCGTCACACAGCCGGTGAGGGCCGAGACAGCCACGGTGACCAGGAGCGTTGCGGTCGTCGTCGTTCGATGCACCCGCGCAACTCTGCTGGGTCGCGCCGGGTTTGGGACAGCGGACAAGCGGAGGTTGCCCCGCACGGGTGATCTCCGGCCCCGTACGGAGGGCGGGCCCTCCGCGAGGGTGACGTCAGTCGCCGGTCGTGCCGTCGAGGCGCTCGCGGATCAGGTCGGCGTGGCCGTTGTGGCGGGCGTACTCCTCGATCATGTGGGTGTAGATCCACCGCAGATTGAAACGCTCGCCGGTGCGCCGGTGCTTGCCCGCGGACATGTCGTCCAGCCCGAAGCCGGCCGCGTTGCGCCGGGCGACCTCGATCTCGGCCTGCCAGGTGGCGTAGGCCTCCTCCCAGGTGTCCGCCTCGGTGAGATGGAACTCGCCGTCCGGGTCCTCGTCGCTGTAGTAGAGCGGCCCCTGATCGTCGTCGGCCAGCACTTTGCGGAACCAGCCCCGCTCGCACTCCGCCAGATGCCGCACCAGCCCCATCAAAGACAGCTCGGAGGGCTCCACGGCCGCGGTCCTGAGCTGGGCGTCGGTCAGGCCCTCGCACTTCCAGGCCAGGGTCTGCCGGTGGTAGTCGAGCCAGCCCTCCAGCATGGTCCGCTCGTCGGCGTTGGTCGCGGGTTCGCTCCGCTGCGTCGTCATGCCCGCATGGTGTCCCAATCCACCGGCTCCAGCCACGTATTTCAGGCGCCGCGTGGCTCCAGGGCGGGTTCGTAGCGGGCGAGGGTCAGCGTGTGGTCGCGAGTGAGGGTGCGGCGGTGCGTCGTCAGAGTCGGCGCCTTCACCAGCGCGGGACGGCCGGCCCGGGGGTCCGGCATCTCGTCGAGCGCCAGCACCAGCACCTTCGCCTCGTGGTCGGCCGGTCTACGCGTACGCCGCCGCCCCCGCACCCGCACCCGCGGGGGAGCGGCCCCGCACGAGAGGGTCGGACGCGTCCGCCGCTACGGCCACCGGCACGACCCCATCCCCGCCGTGCTCGCCGCCGCCCGCCCCGAGGACGTCCCGCGCCACGACGTCCATCACATCGCCGTCCCCGCCTGCCTTCGACCGCGGCCGGGTCGCCTTTCTCGGTGACGCCGCGCACGCCATGCCCCCGACCCTCGGCCGGGGCGGCAACCAGGCGATCGAGGACGCCGTCGTGCTCGCGCACCACGCGGACGGCCTGGCCGTGTATGCGACGGCACGCCTTCCCCCCCCGTACGACCGCTATAGCCCGCCGGGCCGTCAGGATCGGACGCCTCAACATGACGCCGAACCGCGCGCTGACGGCCGTACGCAAGTCCACGATCGCCGCCCTCTCCCTCGCCGGTCCGGCCCTCTTCCTGCGGGGATTCGGCGGCATCGCCGACTGGCGGCCGCCGTGGCCGCCGTATGCTTCGGTCCTGTCAGGCGAGGGCGAGCGGTAGGGAGATCCAGTAGTGAAGGTCGGCTGCATCGGACTCGGTGACATCGCCCGGAAGGCCTATCTGCCGGTGCTCGGCGGTCTGCCCGGCGTCGAACTCCACCTTCAGACCCGCACACCGGCCACGCTCGCCAGGGTCGCCGACGGCCTCCACCTCCCCGAGGGCCGGCGCCATCAGGATCTCGACTCACTGCTGGCCGAGGGGCTCGACGCGGCGTTCGTGCACGCGCCCACCGCCGTGCACCCCGAGATCGTGACGCGGTTGCTTGAGGCGGGCGTACCGACGTACGTGGACAAGCCGCTGGCGTACGAACTCGCCGACTCGCAGCGGCTGGTGGCCCTCGCGGAGGAGCGGGAGGTGTCCCTCGCGGTCGGCTTCAACCGGCGCTACGCGCCCGGGTACGCGCAGTGCGCCGACCATCCGCGCGAGCTGATCCTCATGCAGAAGAACCGGATCGGGCTGCCGGAGGAGCCGCGGTCGATGATCCTCGACGACTTCATCCATGTCGTCGACACCCTGCGCTTCCTGGCGCCGGGGCCGGTCGACGACGTGACCGTGCGCGCCCGGGTCGAGGACGGGCTCCTGCACCATGTCGTGCTCCAGCTCAGCGGCGCCGGCTTCACCGCGCTCGGGGTGATGAACCGGCTCAGCGGCTCGGCCGAGGAGATCCTGGAGGTGTCCGGGCAGGACACCAAGCGGCAGGTGGTCAACCTCGCCGAGGTCATCGACCACAAGGGGCAGCCGACCGTACGACGGCGCGGGGACTGGGTTCCGGTCGCCCGGCAGCGGGGCATCGAGCAGGTCGTGACGGCGTTCCTGGACGCCGTTCGCGCCGGGAAGGTGGTCAGCGCCCGGGACGCGCTGGCGACCCATGAGCTGTGCGAGCGGGTGGTACGCGCGGTTCAGGAGCGGGCCGCCTGAGCCGCAGGGCCCGGACACCCTGCCCCGCGCACCAGGCGGCCACGACGAGGAGCGCCGTGTGGGGCACCCAGTCGCCGAGGCGGACGTACGGCGTGACACCCGTGGCCAGCGGTACCTCGTAGACCGCCGTCGCGCTCGCGCTCGTGCCGAGCCATGAGCCGACCCGCTGTCCCTCCGGGCCGTAGACGGCCGAGACACCGGTCAGGGTCGAGTGGACCATCGGGCGGCCCGTCTCCGCGGCGCGCAGGGCGGCGAGCGAGGCGTGCTGCTCGGGGGCCCAGCTGTGCTGGAAGGTCGACGTCGCCGACTGGGCGATCAGCACCTCGGCGCCGTCCTCGGCGAGATGTCGGCTCATGTCGGGGAACGCGGACTCGAAGCAGACCATCGGACCGACCCGCAGTCCGTGCCCGACGTCCATCACGACCTGCTCGGTGCCCTGCCTGCGGTTCTCGCCCGCCGCCTTGCCGACCGAGGTCGCCCAGCCGAGCAGTGAGCGGAAGGGGATGTACTCGCCGAAGGGCACGAGCCGCATCTTGTCGTAGCGGTCGCCGGTGAGCCCGGCGGGGCCGACCAGCACCGAACTCTTGTAGATGCCGGGCTTGTCGGAGCGCCGGGCGTCCACGTTGACGAGGATGTCGGCGCCGGTCTCGTCCGAGAGCGCGGCGAGCCTGCGGGCGAGGTCGGGCCGGTCGCCCAGGTCGAAGCCGACACTGCTCTCGCCCCAGACCACCAGGTCGACGTCCTGCCCGGCCAGTTGACGGGTGAGCTGCTCCTCGCGGGCGAAGCGCCGGTCGCCGCCCTCGATGACGCCCGGCTGTACGACGGCGATCCGTACGCTGCCGTCGGCGTCCGGGCGCGGCGACCACATCCAGGCCGCCGAGCCCGCGGCGGCCGTGGCCACGAGACCCGCCAGCGCGGGAACGCGGGACTGCCGGACGGTGATCAGCACGGCGACCGCGACGTTCATGGCCACCACCAGGAAGCTGACCAGCCACACCCCGCCCACCGAGGCCAGCCGCAGCGCCGGCTCCACCTCCCACTGACTGGCGCCGAGCATCCCCCACGGTCCGCCGAGGCCCTGCCAGGAACGGACGAGTTCCACCAGCAGCCAGCCCGAGGGCAGGACGAGGAGGGCGCCGCAGATCCGGCCCCGCGAGGGCGTGCCGGCGAGGAAGCGGCGGACCAGCCATCCCCAGGGCGCCCACAGCGCGCCGAGGAGGGCCGCGATGACGAACGTGAACACATGCAGGCTCGGCAGCAGCCAGTGGTGCATGGCCAGCATGAAGCCGAGCCCGCCGAACCAGCCGTCGTACGCCGCCCTCTTCGCGGTCGGAGCGGCGCGGGCCAGGGCGATCCAGGGGACGAGGGCGACGTAGGCGAACCACCACAGGGACGGGGCCGGGAAGGCGAGCACGGGCAGGGCGCCGGCCAGCGCGACGACGGTGGAACGCCGCCAGGGGGAGGTGAGCCAGTGGCCGAGTGTCGTCATACGGCGCCTCCCTACCCCGTGCGTCCCTCCAGTGTGCGTGGTGCGGACGCTCCGGGGACAGAGGGCGTCGACTCAGTTGATCATGGACGTGTGGCGGGGGCAGGGAGGCGCCGCCACTTCTCCCGCACGACGACCTCGCGCAGTCGCCAGCCGTCGTACGTGCGCAGCAGCCCGAAGGTGTAGCGGCCGCCGCAGATGAAGTCCGGGGCCGCGCCGGATCCGTCGCCGTCCCGGTCGATACGCATCGGGTTGACGTAGTCGGCCTGGACACGGGCCGTGTCGCCCGTGTCGTGGTCCCACTGGCCGAAAGTGACGCGCCGGTTGACGATCAGGTGCTGCCGCATCGAGAACACCCGCAGGTTCTCCGCGAGCCAGGTGGCGATCTGCCCGGCGTCTCCCTCGACACCGCCGGCCGAGCGGTAGTCCGCGCGTCCGTCCGGGGTGAACAGCTTCCGGTACCCCTCCCAGTCGCCGTCGTCCACGGCCACCGCGTACTCGGTGATCAGTTCGTCGACGGCCAGCCGGTCCATCACGGTGGCGAGCTCCACACGCTGCGTCATCGGCTCAGTGTTGGGCATGGGCCGGGCGTGGCCAAGAGGCGTGCGGTGACATTCGGGTGGCGGGCCGGGTGGTGACTCGTGGTGTGCCCCGCTGGTCGACGGCGGCGTGGGCGGTGCCTCATGGCGTCGTGTGCTCGTCGAGGGTGTCGGTCGCCCATGCGGTCGCCACCGGCAGGAACCTGTGTTCGGCCGCGTGCGCCGCCATGCGGGCGTTCCGTGTGCCGGCCTCGGGTCCGTCCGGGAGGTGGAACTCGTCGCCCGCGTGCGCGGAACGGGCCTGCATGCGCGTGGCGGTGGCCAGCCGAAGGCGTACGTACCGGTCGAGCGCGGCGGGTACGTCGGCCGGGTCCGTGTCCCCGAGGCAGTCGCCGAGCACCGCCGCGTCGAGGATCGCCTGGGCCGCGCCCTGAGCCTGGAACGGCACCATCGCGTGGGCGCTGTCGCCCAGCAGAGTCACCCGTCCGGAGTTCCAACGGGTGAGCGGGGCACGGGTGTGGATGCCCCAGCGGTACATCCGTCCCGCGCGTTCGAGGACCCTGACGATCCGGGGTTCCCATCCCTCGAAGGCGCGCAGCGGCTCCCCGGGCTCCGCGAGGGCTGTCCACGACTCCTGTGCCGTATCCGTCCCGAACACGGCGACGACGTTGAGGAGTTCACCGCGGCGCACCCGGTAGTGGACGAAGTGCCGGCCGGGCCCGAGCCAGATCCCGGTGTCCGGCAGGTCCAGATCGGCGACCTGCTCGGCCGGGAGGAGCGCGCGGTACGCGGCGGTCTTCGAGAACACCGCCTCGTCCGCGCCGAAGAGCCACTGCCGGGCCGCGGAGCGGATGCCGTCCGCGGCCACGACGAGATCCGCGGTCAGCCGCTCGCCGGAGGCCGTCGTCACCTGCGCGGACCTCTCGTCCTGGCCGATCCCCACGACCCGGGTGCCGAGCCGCACCGACTCGGGCGGCACGGCGGCGGCCAGTGCCTGCTGAAGATCGGCCCGGTGCAGTTGCAGATAGGGCGCCCCGAACTCGTCGTCGACCTCGCGGCCCAGCGTGTAACGGCAGATCTCCGTCCCGTCGGACCAGGTGCGGAAGCTCAGGGGGCCCGGCGGGGCGGCCTGCGCGGCGACCGCGTCGAGCCGGTCCAGACGGCGCAGCACCCGCGTGGCGTTGGGCGCGAGCTGGATCCCGGCGCCGGCCTCCGTGAACCGCGGCTGCTGCTCGACCAGCGTGACCTCGTGCCCGGCGCGACGCAGACTCAGCGTCGCGGCCAGCCCTCCGATGCCCGCGCCTACGACGATGGCTCGCATGGCACGACGGTAGCGAAGGGAACTCCGGTGCCGTACGAAGGATTTCGGGCATCGGCGTGACCGCGACCGAAGGGCCGCCAGGTGCCCCTCAGGGGTGAAGACGTCTTCATCATGACAGGTCGGACGCCGTTTTCGTAGGACGAACGGCACTGCTCAGCAGCCTTGTTCGACCCGTGTTCGGGCTCCCAGAATCGCCGTCATGGATCACGCGGAGAAGGTCGATCAGGATGCGGTGCTCAGGGCGCGGACGATGCTGCTGGAGTCCGGCAGGCTGAGCGTGGGCCGACAGGTCGAGGCGTACCGGGTGCTGGCGGTGGTGAGTCCGTTGACCTATATGCCGAAACTGGCCGAGGCGTTGCTGTCGGCCGGGTACCACCCGGAGATCTGGAATGTGCCGGAGGCGCAGCTGGCCTGGCACGAGGAGGCGGCGGCCGCGGCGCGGCGGGTCGACGAAGGCGAACCGAAGCGCACCGAGTTGCTGGTCCGGGCCCTGGACGCCTACCGGTTCGGTCTCTACGAGCTGGGGCGCCGGGCGGAGGGCATGGCCGTCTGCGAGGAGATGGCCGAGGCCGGTCGGTGGGGCTTCGAGCACGGTCAGGTGAAGAGCCCCGCTTACGGGCATCGGCAGTTGGCGGTGGCACTGGCCGAGGAGGGGCGGCACGGGGAAGCGGCGGAGATCTGCGGGAGGTCCGCCGACGCGGAGCGCCCGCTGACTCCGGGAGACAACTCCTTCTGGTCGATGGTCGCCCTGGCGGCCGAACTGGACGCCGCCGGACGGCAGGAGGAGGCCCTGGACGTCTTCGCGGAAGTGGTGGAGGTCACCAGGGCGGAAGTGGCAGCGGAGAAGACGGCGTTGGCGATCCAGGTCTGGCAACTGGTCCACCTGGCCGGGATGCTGGACGCCGCCGGGCGTCGGGACGAGGCCCGTACGGCCCGGCGGGAGGCCCTCGCTCACCTGACCGAGCTGGACCTCACCGGGGAGCCCAGGAGCTGGAGCAACATCCTGTCGTGGTGGAGCACCCTGTTGGCCCTGTCGGGCCGGTCGGCGGAGCCCACGCCGTCCCCGGACGCGCCGGGGCCCGCCTTCGGTGAGGCACTTCACCATTGGTCGCCCGACGTCAGGGAGGCGTATTTCAAGGGCTTGGGGCCACTCGAAGAGGAGGTCGAGGCGCTACGGCACGACCCGTCCGCCGCTCTGCCCGAACTGGTCGCCCTGCACCGCAGACTGGCCATCCGTACCGCCGTGTACCGGGAGCGCCGCAACCACCGCATCCTGAAGCCGCTCCGCCCCGTCTTCGACGAGAGGGTGGCCCTCGCCCGTCGCCTCGCCGAAGGGGAGGAGCTGGGCCGGGCCTTGACGGACCGTTCCATGTTCCTGCTCGCGGCCCGTCAGTACGGAGAGGCCTACGACGACTTCCGTGAGGCCTTGGGCCTGCTGGACGGGTGACCCACCGCCTCAGCGGGCTGCGCGCAGCCGCTCGAACGCCGTCGGCGCCGGACGGTCCGGCAGGAACTCCTTGATCCGCAGGGCGCATTCCCGCGGGGTCGCGTCGGCCGTGTCGCACTCGACGTCGTAGACCCCGTGGGAGTGCACCTGCGCCAGCTGGCGGGCCGCGAGCCCGGGCGGCCGGTCGCCCCGCGCACGCTCCCGGCGTGCCAGCTCGTCCGGTGGGCAGTGCACGCCGACGAGCACCACGTCCCGGGGCACGAACAGCGCGAGGCAGTCGCGGAGCCGCCACTCGGCGCTCAGCACATGGTCGACGACGACGTTGTTCCCGGCGGCCGCCATCCCCGCGACCGCGCGGTGGAAGCCCTGCCAGGTACGGTGCAGCAGGGTGCCGACCTGGTCCGGTGGCACGGGGACGCTGGACCGCATCGCGTGGAACGCGTCCACGGGCATGTGGAAGTACGGCTCGTCGAGGATCTGGAGCAGTTCGGCCGCGATGCTCGACTTGCCCGAACTCGACGTGCCGTTCAGGAAGATGACGAGGCCCTGGCGCGGGGGGACGCTGTCGAGATGCTCCATGGGGTGGATCCTAGGAGGCGCCTCGGTGACCGGTGAGGGATCATCGTCCGATGACACATGCCGCCTCCTTCCGTCACCAGTTCCGGTCCGACAGCTTCTACGAGCTGGGCATCGAGGTCGGCTCGACGGACGACGCGGGGCTTCAGGCCGTCCTGGGCGCGGTGTGGGCGGCGGCGGAAGTGGAGGGGTGCTTCGGGCGCGGGGACCGGGAGCCGGAGGAGCAGGAGGCGGTGCCCTGCACGGTCGCCTCGCTGGAGGAGTTCGGGCGTCTCCACGGCCGGGTCCGGCTGCCCTCGGCGGAACTCGTCGTGTGCGGGGTCATGGCGGTCCGCGGCGGTGACGACAGCAGTGACTGGCTGGACTTCTCTGTGCCCCACGGAGCGCTGGCCGCGGTGGGTGTCGCCACGGGGGACGGCGGGCCCTTCTACCGCTCCGCGCTGATCGACGACTGGCCGGCCGCCATCGGCATCGAGGCCTTCCGCAGGGCGCCCTTCAGCTGCGCGGCGGTCGGATGGGAGGTCTCCGGCTGTGTCGACGCGGCATCGCTGGCCGGTGAGCTGTCCGAGAAGACGGGCGTCGGACATCTGGTGCCGCGCGACGGTGTCCTGCACTACGGCCCCGCCAACGACTGAGCCCCAGGCTCTCGTTCAGGCCGCCTTGATGACGTTGCCCCGGATCGCGGCCGCCCACTCGACCACCAGCAGCTCGTACTCCTCGCGCTCCTGGGCCGACAGAGAACCGCCTGCTCGCAGCCACAGCGCACGGATCTGCTCGTTCACTTCGGCAGCAGACCGCACGGAACCAGAGGCCACGGAATAGGGGGGCATGCCGACAAGCCTAAGGGCAGGAACTGACACTGCGCTACCGAACGGCTACACACAACGTATGTGATGGGTCACGGAGTTCGCTGTGCGAACGTGTTGACTCCGCTGGCGGGTGCGCCGTCGCGCCGGCCGCCGCCTCGTGTCAGCCCGCCGACTCCGCAGCGTGCGGGCTCAGCCCGCCGAACGTCACCAGCAGGATGATCACGATGCCGAGCGCGATGCGGTACCAGACGAAGGGCATGAAGCTCTTGGTGGAGATGAACTTCATGAACCACGCGATGACGACATATCCGACGACGAACGCGATGATCGTCGCGAAGATCGTCTGGGGCCAGTCGACGTGACCGCCCTCCATCGCGTCCTTGGTCTCGAAGAGACCGGACGCGAGGACCGCGGGGATGGCGAGGAGGAAGGAGTAACGGGCCGCGGACTCGCGCTTGTAGCCCATGAACAGGCCACCGCTGATGGTGGCGCCGGAGCGGGAGACGCCCGGGATGAGGGCGCAGGCCTGGCAGAGGCCGAAGATCAGACCGTCCCGTACGCCCAGATCCTCCAGGCCCTTGCGCTGCTTGGCCGCGCGGTGCTTGCCGCCGCTCTCGTCGCGGGCCGCCAGCCGGTCGGCGATGCCGATGATGATGCCCACCACGATCAGCATCGTCGCCGTGATCCGCAGATCGCGGAACGGCCCCTCGATCTGGTCCTTGAGCGTCACGCCGAGCACACCGATGGGGATCGAGCCGACGATCACCAGCCAGCCCATCTGGGCGTCGTGGTCGCTGCGCATCTCCTTGTTGAACAGCGACCGGGTCCACGCCGAGATGATCCGCCCGATGTCCTTGCGGAAGTAGATCAGCACGGCCGCCTCGGTGCCGATCTGGGTGATGGCGGTGAAGGCCGCGCCGGGGTCGTCCCACTTCGCGAAGGCCGCGGTCAGCCGCAGGTGCGCACTGGAGGACACGGGGAGGAACTCGGTCAGCCCCTGGACGAGTCCGAGGATGAAGGATTCAAACCAAGACATGAAGGTAGGGAGTCCAAGCGCTGATCGGGGGGAGGAGCAACGGGCACACCGGGCCGTCCGGGCACGGTGATCACAGGTGTGGAGGGCAGCCTAGCGGCCTCAGGTGACAGGCCTGGCACAGGGTGCGGGCCGGGCGGCGCTGAGCGGGGGGTACGAGCTGTTGACCGGCCAGGGTGCGGCCGCTTAGGTTGCTGCGGAGAGAAAGCGCTTGCTGCTCCGATGGCAGGTGTCGGCGCTGTCCGCCGTTCGTTCGAGGAGTGCTGATCGCGTCCATGTCACCCACCACTCCCTACGACGGCCGCCGTATCCGGGTCGCCGTCATCGGTACCGGCGCCATCGCCCGGGGCTCCCACCTGACCGCGTTCGGCGCGCTCGCCGCGGAGGGCGAGGTCGAGGTGGTCGCGGCGGTTGACATCGATGCCAAGGCCGTCGAGGAGTTCTGCGCGGCGAGCGGGGTCCCGCACGGCTACACCGACCTGGACCTCATGCTGCGCGAGCAGCGCCCCGACGTCGTCAGCATCTGCACCCCGCCGACCCTGCACCGCGACCAGACCGTCGCCGCGCTGCGCGCCGGGGCCTGGGTGTGGTGCGAGAAGCCGCCGGTGCCCACACTCGCCGACTTCGACGCCGTGGAGGCCGAGGAGGGCAAGGACGGCGGCCCGTACGCCGCGATCGTCTTCCAGCACCGCTTCGGCTCCGGCACCCGGCATGTGCGCCGGCTGCTCGACGGGCAGGACCTGGGCCGCCCGCTCGTCGCGCACTGCCAGACCACCTGGTACCGCGACACCGCGTACTACGCCGTGCCCTGGCGCGGCCGCTGGGAGACCGAGGGCGGTGGCCCGGCGATGGGCCACGGCATCCACCAGATGGACCTCCTCCTCGACCTGCTCGGCCCGTGGAGCGAGGTGCGCGCCATGGCCGGGCGGCTGGTCCACGACGTGGAGACCGAGGACGTCTCCACCGCGCTGATCCGCTTCCGCAACGGTGCGCTGGCGACGGTTGTGAACAGCGTGCTGAGCCCCGACGAGGTCAGCCGCATCCGCATCGACTGCGAGCGCGCGACCGTCGAACTCACCCATCTGTACGGTCACAGCAACGAGAACTGGACCGTCACCCCGGCCCCCGGCGTGCCGGACGAGCAGGCCGCCGCCTGGCGGGACTTCGGCGCCGACGTGCCCAGTTCGCACACGGAGCAGCTGCGCGAACTGGTCGCGAGCATGCGCGCCGGGGAGCGTCCGCGCAGCAGCGGTGCCGACGGACGTGGCAGCCTGGAGCTGATCGCCGCGCTGTACAAGTCGGCGTTCACGGATGTCACGGTGCGGGCGGGCGAGATCGGCCCGGGCGACCCGTTCTACACGGCCATGCACGGCAACGCGTCCGGCTGGGCGCCCGTCGTCAGCGAGGAGGTGCCCGTATGACCGGACTGCGCATCGTCCACGCGCACGGCGACCGCGTCACCGTGACCGACCCGGCCACCGGCGTGGAGCTGCTCTCGTACGTGTACCGGCCGGAAGCGGCCTGGGAGGCCCCCAAGCCGTACATCCACCCGCTGCGGACCCTGACCGGCGACATCGTCACCGACTACCGGCCCAACGACCACCGCTGGCACAAGGGCTTGTCCCTGACCGCCTCGCACCTCTCGGGCGCCAACCTGTGGGGCGGCAACTCGTACGTGCACGGCGAGGGCTACCTCGAACTCCCCGAACGCGTCGGCTCGATGGCCCACGTCGGCTTCGACGAGGTCTCCACGGACGGCGACCGGGTCGTCATCGCCGAGCGGCTCACCTGGCACCCGTACAGCGGTGAGCTGTGGGCCGACGAGGAGCGCCGGATCGAGATCCACGACGTCGACCGGGCGTCCGGCTCCTGGGCGCTGACCTGGACGAGCGCGATCACCAACCGGCGCGACGAGCCGCTGGTCTTCGGCAGCCCCACCACCGCCGGACGTGAACTCGCCGGGTACACGGGCCTGTTCTGGCGCGGCCCGCGCGCCTTCCGCGACGGTCGCATCATCGCGCCGGACGCCGAGGGTCCCGGCCTGCTGGGCGAACAGGCGCCCTGGCTGGCCCTGTCCGGCGAGCACGACGGCACGGACGGCCACGCCACCCTCGTCTTCGAGCACGCCCCGGAGAACGACCACCTCGGCACCGAAGGCGCCCACCCGGCCCACTGGTTCGTCCGCAACGAGCCTTGGGCCGGCGTGGCCCCTTCCTGGGCCTTCTACGACGAGTTCGCCCTCGCCCCCGGCGACACCCTCACCCGCCGCTACCGCGTCGTCGTCGCCGACGGCGCCTGGGAGCGGGAGGAGATCGCCAAGTACCTGGAGACCCACGCGTGGTGACCGCCGGGTACCGGGAGGCCCGCCCGTGACGACCGCCCACGAGGGACTGCCCGGCGGGGTCGCCGTCTCGCACCTGTGCGTCTACGACTGGCCCGCCGCCGACGGTGTCGCCGGCGGAACTCCCCATATGCACCTGACCTGTTCGGAGGCGTACGTCGTCACCGGCGGCCGGGGTTCGGTACAGACGCTCACGACGTCCGGGTACGAGGTGACGCCCCTCGTACCCGGCACGGTCGCCCGGTTCACGCCGGGCACCATCCACCGGCTGGTCAACGAGGACGATCTGCGCATCACCGTCCTGATGCAGAACAGCGGGCTGCCGGAGGCGGGGGACGCGGTGCTCACGCTGCCCCCGGAGTACCTGACCGACCCGGAGACGTACGCCGCCGCGACCGCGATCCCCGCGGACGCGCCCGAGGCGGAGCGGGAGCGGATCGCCCGGGCCCGCCGCGATCTGGCCGTGACGGGCTACCGAGCGCTGCGCCAGACCCCGGAGGGGCTGGCCGACTTCCATCGGGCCGCCGCCGCGCTCGTACGGCCGCGACTGGCCGAGTGGCGCGAGCGCTGGCGGAACGGCGCGGCGGCCGCCGCCGCGGCGACGGGGGAGCAGCTCGACCGCCTCGAACAGGGCGATCTCTCCCACCTCTCCGACGCCGTCGTACGGTCCGAACAGCCTTCGGAACACGGCAGGTTCGGGATGTGCGGGCGGCTGGACGTCTACAGAGGCGGCTGAGCCGCGCTCCGGTCGACGGGACACCGTTCGCGGGTGCGTCTAGCCTGGAGTCATGGCCACGGTGCAGGTGGGCGCGCTTGAGATCGCCTACGACCGCGTCGGCCAAGGACCGCCTCTGGTCCTCGTGCACGGCGCGGCCGTCTACGCCCGCATGTGGCAGCCGCAACTCTCCGGACTGGCCGACGAGTTCACGGTCGTGGCCTGGGACGAGCCGGGGTCCGGACGTTCCTCGGGCATCCCCGCCGGGTTCGGCCTCGCGGACTACGCCGACTGCCTCGCCGCGCTGATCGAGGAGCTGCGGCTCGGACCGGCCCACGTCGCCGGTCTGTCCTGGGGCGGGACGGTCGTGCTGGAGCTGTACCGCCGTCACCCGTCGGTCGTCAGGACGCTGCTCCTGGTCGACACCTACGCCGGCTGGAAGGGCTCGCTGCCCCCGGAGGAGGTCGCGGCCCGCGTCGAAGGGACGAAGCGGATGCTCGCCGCGCCCCGGGAGCAGTTCGATCCGACGCTGCCGGGGCTGTTCGCCGGGGACCCGCCCGCCGAGTTCGTGCCGCTGCTCGACGCCATGGCGCGCGACGTGCGTCCGCGCACGCTGGAGGCGCAGCTCCGGATGATGGCCGAGACCGACCAGAACGACCTGCTGGCGGACATCACGGTGCCGACGCTGCTGCTCTGGGGAGAGCTGGACGCGCGCTCACCGCTGAGCGTCGCCCACGCGTTCCACGAGGCGATCCCAGGGGCCGAACTGGTGGTGATTCCGGGCGCGGGGCATGTCAGCAACCTGGAGCGTCCGCAGGAGTTCAACCAGGCGGTCCGCGCGTTCTGCCGCGCGCACGCCTGAGCTCCGGGGGCGGTCACGCCGCCGAGGGCCCCGCCACCGTCCAGCCGGGTGCCTGCGGATGGGCCGTGAGGTCCTCGTGACGGACCTGCTCACCGCACGCGGCGCAGGTGACGACCGGGGCCAGTTCGTTGCCGCAGACGTGTTCGACCACCATCGGGCGGTCGTCGCCCTCGCGGAGGTGGCGGTCGCCCCAGGCCATCAGGGTGACCAGGACCGGCTCCAGTTCGAGCCCCGCCCGGGTGGGCCGGTACTCGAAGCGCTGCGGCCGCTCGCTGTAGGCCCGCTTGGTGAGGATCCCGGCGTCGACGAGCCGGCGCAGACGTGTGGCGAGGATGTCGCGCGGGGCGCCGATGTTGCGCACCAGCTGGTCGAAGCGACCGTTGCCGAGGCAGACCTCGCGCAGGACGAGCAGGGAGTACTTCTCGCCGACGAGAGCCAGGGCGTCGGCGATGGAACAGGGGCGCGGGTCTTTGGTGGCGGCCATGGCCCTGATTCTAGGGGAGCTACGGGAGAAGGTTTGATTTTCCAACCCACAGGGCTATGGTGAGTTTGGATTTCCTACTCACCAGTAGTCGTGGAGGCCCGCAACATGCGTGACGCAGTCATCGTCGAAGCCGTACGCACCCCCATGGGCAAGGGCAAGCCGAACGGCGCCCTCGCGCACGTCCACCCCGTCGAGCTCCTCGCCCACACCCTGCGCACCCTCGTCGAGCGCTCCGGAGTCGACCCGGCCCTCATCGACGACGTCATCGGCGGCACCGTCGACCAGGTCGGCGAACAGGCCATGAACACCACCCGTTACGCCCTCCTGTCGGCGGGCTTCCCGGAGACGGTCCCGGCGACCACCGTGGACCGCCAGTGCGGCTCCTCCCAGCAGGCCGTGCACTTCGCGGCCCAGGGCGTCATCTCCGGCGCCTACGACCTCGTCGTGGCCTGCGGTGTCGAGTCGATGAGCCGGGTGCCGATGTGGTCCAACGTGCCGCCCGGCAAGGACCCCTTCGGCCCCGGAGTCGCCGAGCGCTACCCGGAGGGGCTCGTCCCGCAGGGCATCAGCGCCGAGCTCATCGCGGCGAAGTGGTCGATCGCGCGCGAGCAGATGGACGCGTTCGCGGTGTCCTCCCATCTCAAGGCGGCCGAGGCCTGGGAGAAGGGGCTGTTCGACGCGGAGGTCGCGCCGCTGGAGGGTGTCGTGCGCGACGAGTGCGTACGGCCGTCCAGCACGGCCGAGACCCTCGCCGGGCTCAGGTCCGCGTACTACGACCCGGCCTTCGCCGAGCGCTTCCCGCAGATCGAGTGGAACGTCACCGCGGGCAACGCGAGCCCGGTCAACGACGGCGCGTCGGCCGTGTTGATCACGTCGAGCGAGACCGCGGCCCGGCTCGGCCTGCGACCGCTGGCCCGGCTGCACAGCTTCGCCGTCACGGGGTCCGATCCGATGCTCATGCTCACCGGGGTGATCCCGGCCACGGAGAAGGTGCTGCGCAGGGCGTCACTGACCCTGGACGACATCGACCTGTTCGAGGTCAACGAGGCGTTCTCCAGCGTGGTGCTGGCGTGGCAGCAGGAGACGGGCGCGGACCTGGACAAGGTCAACGCGCACGGGGGTGCCATCGCGATCGGGCATCCGCTGGGGGCGAGCGGTACGCGACTGACGACGACCCTGGTGCACGCCATGCGGGAGCGTGGGGCTCGGTACGCGTTGCAGACCATGTGTGAGGCGGGCGGGCTCGCCAACGCCATGGTGCTCGAGGGCGTGTGAGCGGTCGCGGGGCGCTCAGCGTGCCCGGAGATGGTGGCGCTTGCGCCACGCCACCGCCGCCCCGACCAGCGCCGGCACCGCGATCGCCGCCATGGCGATCAGGAACGCCGGGGACGTCGGTGTCGAGGCACGCGCGCCCGCCACGACGTACGCGGCGGTGTTCGGGATCGAGCCGAGCGCCGTCGCCAGCAGGAACGGCACGTACCCCATGCGTGAGACCGCGGCGCAGTAGTTGGCGGCGGCGAACGGAACGCCCGGGAACAGCCGGATCGCCAGCATCGAACGGAAACCGTGACGGCTGAGCTGGCCGTCCGCCCCCGTCAGCAGGCGACCGCGCAGCAGCGGGCGGAGAGCGTCCTGGCCCAGCACCCGGCCCAGCGTGAAGGAGATGCCGGCGCCGAGCACCGTACCCGCCAGCGCGGCGCCGAGACCCAGCTGCGAGCCGAAGAGGGCGCCCGCGGCCAGGTTCAGCAGCGGACGCGGCACGAACGCCACCGAGCACAGCCCGTACGCCACCGCGAACACCAGGGCGGCCGCGGCGCCGCCGAGCTGCGGTGGCCAGCCGTCGGCCAGCAGCCGCTGCGGCTCCAGGAGCAGCACGGTCGACCCGGCCGCCACGAGCAGCGCGACGAGCAGGGAGAGCCGCGACCACGGCGAGAGCAGCACTCTGGAGCAGCGGGCGGCGAGACCGACCGGGACGGGTGCGGTGAGGGCGAGCTCCGTGGCGGCGGCCGGGGGAGCGGCCGTGGCGGTGCCCCCAGAGCGGGTGGTGGCATCGAGCATCCGGTGACACTAACCGACCGATGTGTGTGATCGCCGTATGGTTCGTCTCATGAGCGTCACAGGTGTGGGATCTCCCTCACTGCCGCACAGCACTCTTGCGGACACCGTGCTGGAGCGGCTCACCACCGTCTACGGCGGCGCCGCGGACCCCGGGCGGGCCGGGCCCATGCGCGCGTACATGAAGGACGTAGCCCCCTTCCTCGGCCTCACCACGCCCGTGCGCCGCTCCCTGTCCCGCACCGTCCTGGAGGGCACGCCCCGCCCCGACGAGGCCGACTGCACCGCGATCGCGCTGCGCTGCTGGGCACTGCCCGAGCGCGAGTACCAGTACTTCGCCGTCGACTACCTGCGCCGCCACGCGCGCGTGCTCCCGTCCGGCTTCCTGCCCGTGGCCCGGCACCTCGTCTCCACGGTCCCCTGGTGGGACACCGTCGACCTGCTCGCCGCGCACGTCGTCGGCGCGCTGGTGACCGCCGACCCGAAGCTCACGGCCGACATGGACGCCTGGATCGTGGACGACGACCTGTGGATCGCCCGTACCGCCCTGCTCCACCAGCTGCGCTACAAGGACCGCACCGACGCCGACCGCCTCTTCGCCTACTGCCTGAGCCAGTCCGGACACCCCGACTTCTTCATCCGCAAGGCGATCGGCTGGGCGCTGCGCGAGTACGCCAAGACCGACCCGGAGGCCGTACGGTCCTTCCTCGCCCGGGAGAAGGGCCGCTTCGCGCCGCTGTCGGTGCGCGAAGCGCTCAAGAACATCGGCGCCTGAACTCCCCGGCCACGGAAAATCGTTCGACGCCGGGCACGGTGTCGGCGATGATCGGCCTCATGTTCCGGCACGCCTTCCTCTTCGCAGCATCCGCAGTCGCGGATGCGCCGAAGGCTGCCGTCGAGATCTTCCTGGCCGCTGCCGACGGCGCCCGAAGCTGACCCTCTCCGGATTGTCCGGCGGACCCCGCAGGGGGAGGGTCGGCCGGTTCCCCGGGGTCCCCGTCACCTACGAAGAGGCTTCGAGGAATCGCCATGCCCAAGACGGCATACGTGCGCACCAAACCGCATCTGAACATCGGCACCATGGGCCACGTCGACCACGGCAAGACCACCCTGACCGCCGCCATCACCAAGGTCCTCGCCGACCGCGGCGCCGGCACCTTCGTCCCGTTCGACCGCATCGACCGGGCCCCGGAGGAGGCCGCGCGCGGCATCACCATCAACATCGCGCACGTCGAGTACGAGACCGACACCCGGCACTACGCGCACGTGGACATGCCGGGCCACGCCGACTACGTCAAGAACATGGTCACCGGCGCCGCGCAGCTCGACGGGGCGATCCTCGTCGTCTCCGCGCTCGACGGGATCATGCCGCAGACCGCCGAGCACGTGCTGCTCGCCCGGCAGGTGGGCGTGGACCACGTGGTCGTCGCGCTGAACAAGGCGGACGCGGCGGACGACGAGCTCGTGGAACTCGTCGAGCTGGAGGTCCGCGACCTGCTCACCACGCACGGGTACGGCGGCGACGCGGTGCCTGTCGTCCGGGTCTCCGGGCTCGGCGCACTCCAGGGCGACCCCCGGTGGACGGCGTCCATCGACGCGCTGCTCGACGCGGTGGACACGTATGTGCCCATGCCGGAGCGGTACGTGGACGCGCCGTTCCTGTTGCCGGTGGAGAACGTGCTCACCATCACCGGCCGCGGGACGGTCGTCACCGGTGCGGTGGAGCGGGGCACGGTACGGGTGGGCGACCGGGTCGAAGTGCTCGGGGCGGAGGTCGAGACGGTCGTCACCGGGCTCGAGACCTTCGGCAAGCCCATGGACGAGGCGCAGGCCGGGGACAACGTGGCGCTGCTGCTGCGGGGCGTTCCCCGGGACGCCGTACGGCGTGGGCATGTGGTGGCCGCGCCGGGCAGCGTGGAGCCGCGACGGCGGTTCTCGGCGCAGGTGTACGTGCTGTCCTCGCGTGAGGGGGGTCGTACGACGCCCGTCGCGACGGGGTACCGGCCGCAGTTCTACATCCGGACCGCCGATGTGGTGGGGGATGTCGACCTCGGCGAGGTGGCGGTCGCCCGGCCCGGCGAGACGGTCACCATGACCGTGGAGCTGGGGCGGGACGTGCCGCTGGAGCCCGGGCTCGGGTTCGCCATCCGTGAGGGCGGCCGGACCGTCGGGGCGGGGACCGTGACCGCCGTCGTGTGA
>NZ_JABERD010000193.1 GCF_013044505.1 Streptomyces sp. S3(2020)
CCCCCGTGCCCGTCGGCGCCCCCGACACCGGCCCGGTGCGCCTGGTGGGCGCCCAGGTGCCCATCGGGCCCGGACCGCGCGTCGCCGACGCCCGCGCCGCCGCAGTGAAGGCGCCGCCGCCGGAGGCCGGCCTGGTCGCGAGCTGGTCCAGGCCGCGCCCCGGCGTCAACGGCACGGACGCCGCCGTGGGCCCCGCCGTCCCCGCACCGCCCGCGCAGGAGCCGGGCGGCGGCTGGCGGCCCTGGCGTTTCCGCATGTCGAACGACGTATGGGGGACCCCATCCGTCGCCGGCGACCTCGTCTACGTCACCTCCTTCGAGGTGCACGCCCTCGACGTGGCCACCGGCCGCCGCCGCTTCAAGACCCGGGACGTCGCCTGGTCGATGGCGGTCGCGGACGGCCGTATCCACGCCTCCGACGGCCCCACCCTGTTCGCCCTGGAGGCCCGCGAGGGCGCCGACCTGTGGCGGATCCAGACGGACGCCTGGGTGTACTCGCTCAAGGCCGACCGGGGCACGGTCGTCACCGGCAGCCGGGGCGGCGGCGTCCAGGGCTGGGAGGCCTCGGGCGGCCAGAAGCTGTGGGAGATCAGCGGGGCGCAGACGGACTTCGAGTCCCCGGAGGCCGGCCCGGCACTGCACGACGGCACGGTGTACGTCTGGCAGGACGCCCGGCTGCGCGCCCTGGACGCCCGCACCGGCGACGAGCGCTGGTCCTACCCCATCGGCGACGCGGCCTCCTGCGGCGGCGTACCGGTACGGGTGACACAGGCGCCGGACGGCTATGTGTACGTCTCGGCCGGCACCCGGGTGCTCGCGCTGGACATCGCGAGCGGCCATGTGAAGTGGCACTTCGAGGCCCCGGCGGTCTTCCTCTGCCCGCCCGCCTTCGTGCCGGGCCCGGCCGTCACCGGCGGTGGCGTCTACCTGGCCGACTACCTCGGCACGGTCTACGCCCTCGACGCCGCCGACGGCCGCGACCGCTGGCGCATCGCCACCGAGGCCCGGGCCTCGATCGAGCCGGTGCTGGTGGTGGCGGGGCATGTGCACGTCGGCAGCGGCAAGGGGCTCTACACCCTGGACGCGGTCACCGGCACACCCAAGTGGCGCTTCCAGGCGGGCGGCGACATCGTGGGCGCGCCCGCGGTGGCGGAGGGCCGTATCCACTTCGGCTCCACGGACCACCTGCTGTACACCCTGAAGGCCGACGACGGCCGGCTGCGCTGGAAACTGGCGACCGGCGGCGAGATCACCGGCGCCCCGGTCGTGAAGGACGGCGTCGTGTACGCGTGCAGCAAGGACCGCTGCGTGTACGCGCTGGACGCGGAGAAGGGGACGGGGACGGCCAGAACGGCGTGATCCATCGGGTCGGACGGCCGTCGTACCGGGCGCTCGGAAGGGGTTCCGGACGGCGGCCGTCGCTGCGGAGAGCGTGAGTCCCTGAAACTTCGCCGCTCTCATCCCAGACGCTACGCCCGGTCCGGGGAGGGCGCGATACGAGGGCGCGGCGCCGGACGGCTCAGCGTGTCCTGAACTCCGGGCGGCGGGCGGCGAACAGCTCCGCCTGCCGCGCGTCCGGCAGGTTCCCGAGCGAGATGAGATGCGGGGCCTGCGCGAACCCGGCGGCGAGAGCCGCCTCCTTGGCCGCCCACAGGGCCCGGACGGTGCCCTGCACACCCTCGGGCGGATACCCGGCGATGACCGTGGCGCACCGCACCGCGGCCTCCAGAGCGGCCCCGGGTTCGGTCAGTTCGGAGACCAGCCCGGTCTCGTGGGCCCGCTGCGCGGAGATCCGCTCGGCGGTCCCCATGAGCATCATCCGGGCGACCTCGCCGTACGGCATCCGTTGCGCCATGAGGACCGACTCGTAGGCGCTGACCATGCCGTACGTCGTGTGCGGATCGAAGAACGCCGCTGTCGTGTCGGCGACGACGAACTCGCTCTCCCCGAGCAGGTAGAAGGCGCCTCCGCAGGCCATTCCCCGTACGGCCGCGACGACGGGCTTCCAGAGGTCGTTGGACTTGGGTCCGACCCGCAGCAGCGGATCGTCGGCCATGTAGGGGGAGCCGGGCTGCGGAACCTCCGCGCTCCGGTCGAGGCCCGTGCAGAAGGCGCGCTCGCCCGCCCCGGTGAGGACGATCGCCCGCACGGTGTCGTCGAACCGCAACTCCCGCCAGCACGCCACGAGTTCGTCCCGCAGGGCGAGATCGATCGCGTTGAGCCTGTGCGGCCGGTCGAGGGTGACGACGGCGACCCCGGAGTCCTTGTCGACGCCGACCCCCAGCCCGCTCACGACAGCACCCACTGCGGAAGCCCGTCGGAGAACACCACATGCACCCGCGCGCCGATACGGACGCGCCCCGGGTCCAGGGAGTCGAGCGGCGCCCCCGCCGAGCTCACCAGATTGCCGACGAGCCGTATCCGGGGGGCCTCCGCCAGCTCGACGAGGACCACGTTGTACGGCGCCTGCGCCGCGTAGTCCGGAAGGAGCGGGGGATGGGGGACGACGTAGGACCAGATGCGGCCGTGCCCGGACAGCTGCCGCCACTCGGTCCCGAAGGACTGGCAGTGCGGGCAGCAGGGCCGGGGCGGGAAGCGGGGTTCGTGGCAGTCGGCGCAGGACTGGACCCTGAGTTCGCCCTGGGCGGCGTAGCGCCAGAAGGGGGCGCCGTCGGAGTCGGTGACGGGGGTGAGCATCGGCCTACTTCCTCAGCAGGAGAGCGGACGTGGGGACACCCTCACCGGCGGTGACCAGGCAGGTCTCGGCGCCCGGGACCTGGGCGGTACTGGTGCCGCGCAGCTGCCTGACGCCTTCGTTGATGAGGTTGAAGCCGTGCACATAGGCCTCGCTGAGCCCGCCTCCGCCGGTGTTGAGCGGCAGCCGTCCACCGATCTCCAGCGCGCCCTGCTCGGTGAAGGCGCCGCCTTCGCCGCGCCCGCAGAAGCCGTAGCCCTCCAGGGAGAGCGGTATGAGGGCGGTGAACGCGTCGTAGATCTGGGCGACGTCGACATCCTGCGGGGTGAGGTCGGCGTGCTTCCACAGATGCCGGGCGGCGGTCCAGGCCGGGCCGGTGAGCGGGTCGTCGTTCCAGTAGTTGACCATGCCGTGGTGCTGGGCGGGCAGCCCCTGGGCGGCGGCGTGGACGTAGACGGGCGCGTGGCGGCCGTCCCGTGCCCGCTCCCTGCTGACGAGGACACACGCCAACGCGCCGTCGGTCTCCAGGCAGTTGTCGAAGAGGCACAGCGGCTCGCTGATCCAGCGGGAGGTCATGTACATCTCGCGGGTGAGGGGTCGTTCGTACATCACGGCGGCGGGGTTCTGGTTGGCCCTGTTCCGGCAGGCGAGGGCGACGTTGAACAAGTGATCCCGGGTGGCGCCGTATTCGTGCATGTAGCGGCGGGTGAGCATGGCGATCTCGTCGACGGGCCGCAGCAGCCCGTAGGGCCGGGTCCACTGGGCGGGAGTCGGCAGCTGGACATCCGTGTTCCGCCAGGGCCGGGGCCCCGACCCGCGTTTGCGCGACCGCCAGGCGACCCCCACGGTCGCCTGCCCGGTGGCGATGGCGGCGGCGAGATGGGCGACGGTCGCGCAGGAGCCCCCGCCGCCGTAGCCGACCTTGCTGAAGAAGGTCAGATCACCGAAGCCGACGGCCTTCGCGAGCTCCACCTCGTCGGTCTCCTCCATGGTGAAGGAGGCGAGGGCGTCGACTTCTCCCGGGGCGATACCGGCGTCGTCGAGAGCGGCGAGGACCGCGCGGCAGGCGAGCGTTCTCTCGTCCTCGGGAAGGTTCTTGGCGAAGGGCGTCTGGCCTATGCCGACGATGGCGGTGGCGTCCTTGAGCCCTGTCGTGCGACCTGTCATGGGGAACCTCCGCGGGACTGTCCGCCGGGCTGACAGTGCGTCAGGCTACAGCTAATCTGACGGGTAGTCAGCTACTGGGTTCTGGAGGCTGGTTGTGCGCGGAGACGTGGAGTGGGGCAGCGTTCCGGGTCTGGTCCGGTCGGCGGCGGAGCGGTACGCGGACGTGGAAGCCGTGGTGGAGGGCCGTACCCGGGTGACCTACGCCGAACTGGGCGCCCGGGTGGAACGCGCGGCGGCGGCGTGCGTGGCGAACGGGGTGGAGGCGGGCGACCGGGTCGCGATCTGGGCCCCCAACTCCCTGGACTGGATGGTCTCGGCGCTGGGCGCGGTGTCGGCCGGCGCGGTGCTGGTCCCGCTGAACACCCGGTTCAAGGGCACGGAGGCGGCGGACGTGCTGCGCCGCAGCGGGGCGCGGCTGCTGTTCGTGACCGGGACCTTCCTGGGGACGTCGTACGTGGCGTCGCTGCGGCGGGCGGTCGCGGAAGGGCCCGGGCTGCCGGCGCTCGCGCAGGTCGTGGTCCTGTCGGACGACGCCCCGGCGGACTACTGGACGTGGAAGGACTTCCTGGCGAGCGGGGAGGGCGTGGGCGAGGCGGAGGTACGGACCCGGGCGGCCTCGGTACGCGGTGCGTGGCCCTCGGACATCGTCTTCACCTCGGGCACGACGGGCCGCCCGAAGGGCGCGGTGATCACCCACGCCCAGACACTGCGGGCCTACGAGGTGTGGAGCGACCTGGCGGGTCTGCGCCGGGGCGACCGCTATCTGATCGTGAACCCGTTCTTCCACACCTTCGGCTACAAGGCGGGCGTGATCGCCTGCCTCATGCGGGGCGCGACGATGATCCCCCAGCCGGTGTTCAACGTGGACACGGCCCTGGCGAACATCGCCTCGGAGCGCGTATCGGTCCTCCCGGGCCCGCCGACCCTCCACCAGTCCCTGCTGGACCACCCCGCTCGCGACGCGTACGACCTGTCGGCGCTGCGTCTGGTGGTCACGGGCGCGGCGGTGGTCCCCCTGACCCTGGTGGAGCGGCTGCGGACCGAGCTGGGCGTGGAGACGGTCCTGACGGCGTACGGCCTGTCGGAGGCGAGCGGCGTGGTGACGATGTGCCGCCGCGGCGACGAGCCCGCGGTGATCGCGTCCACGTCGGGCAGGGCGATCCCGGGAACGGAGGTCCGGGTGGTGTCCGCCGCGGGCCGGGCGGTGGCGCCCGGGGTCCCGGGTGAGGTGCTGGTCCGGGGCTTCAACGTCATGCGGGGCTACTACGAGGACGAGACGGCGACGGCGGAGGTCCTGGCACCGGACGGCTGGCTGCGGACGGGTGACGTGGGCGTCCTGGACGAGGCGGGCAACCTCCGCATCACCGACCGCCTCAAGGACATGTTCATCGTCGGCGGCTTCAACGCCTACCCGGCGGAGATAGAGCAACTCCTCGGCCTGCACCCGGACGTGGCCGACGTCGCGGTGATCGGCGTCCCCGACCCCCGGCTCGGCGAGGTGGGAAAGGCGTACGTCGTGCGGCGACCGGGCGCGGTGACGACGGGCGACGACCTGATCGCATGGGCACGCCGGGAGATGGCGAACTACAAGGTCCCCAGGACCGTGGAGTTCGTCGGCGAACTCCCGAGAAACGCGAGCGGAAAGGTGCTGAAGGGCGAATTGCGGGGGTGACCGGCAGACCCGTCCGCCGCGGCGACGGCAAGGGCGACGGTGACGAGGATCTTCTTGGCGCTGGTCGTCCTGGACCGGATGTCCCGGGCCGTTCCCCGGGCATGCCTCGGCCGCGACGGCTCCCCCTCCGCGCCGCCGCGGCCGATCCCCGTGTGGGAAAAGGGTCTGATCAGGCGGGCTCTTCCGTGACATGTGTGTTGTCCGGGGTGGCCACGACCTCTTCGTCCACGTCGGTGACGTGGGTGTTGAGCGGCTTGATCGGGCTGCTCGTCACGTGGGTGTTGAGCGGCTTGATGTCCTCGCCGCTGTCGACGTCGGTGACGTGGGTGTTGTCCGGCTTGACGACCGGGTCTTTCTCGGTGCTGCTCATCGTGCTGCCTCCCCTGGGGCGGATCATCGTGGAACTGAGCGCCCACCCGGTCACTCCCCCGTGGGTGCCCGGGTGGGCTGCTCGGGCCGCTCACCCTGAACCGCGGGCGCTGCGGCCTTACCAGCGATCCGTCTGCCCCCCGACGCGACGGATCGACAACACAGAGCCTGCCGGGCCGCGATAAACGAACGATGAACGCGGCCGCGCACCACGAACACCCTCAGGCGGCGGCGACAGGCGTCAGGAGCGCACGCACCTCGGCCGCCTCCGGCGAGTTCAACCGCTCGTAGATCTCCAGGGCCTCGCGCCAGCAGACCTGCGCCCTGCCGGAGTGGCCGATGCCGTTCAGCGCCCGGCCGAGGACCGTGAGGACGTGTCCTCGGCGCCACTCGCCCCCGATGCCCCTGAGGACGGTGAGCGCCATCTCGGCGTTGCTCGCGGCCGGCGCCGGCTTGCGCGCGTCCAGTTCGACCTCCGCCAGACGGCAGAGGGTCATCCCCTCCCACAGGCGCTGACGGCTGTCGCGGAAGACTCGCAGGGCCTCTTCCAGTTGCTCGGCGGCCTCGGTGTGCTGTCCGGTCTTCCCCAGAGCCATCCCGAGGGCGTAGCGACCGTTGGCTCCCCTGAGGGTGTGGCCCAGCTCCTGGTAGATGTCGGCTCCCTGGCGGGCCAGGGCGACGGCCGTGTCCGCCCGCCCGGTGGCGAGGTGGAGCCGGGACAGGTTGCACAGCGGGCTGGCGGAACCCGCCAGGTCGCCGGAGCCGCGGAACTTGTCGATCGCCTGGCTGAAGTAGCGTTCGGCGTCCGTGTGGCGGTTCTTGTAGAACGCGATGCTTCCGAGGATGTTCGCCGCCCAGCAGGAGGGCAGCGGGTCGTCCGTGGCCTCGGCGAGCTGGATGGCCTCCCGCGCCTCCGGGTACGCGAGGTCGAACTGACCGGAGAACAGTCGCGCGTTGCTCAGTACGACGGAGGCCCGGCCCTCGGCGCGCACGTCCCCGGCAGCACGTGCGGCATCTCGCAGGGTGGTGGCGGAGGCCTCGTACTCCTTCGCGTTGGCACCCGACTCGGCAAGGTCGACGGAGGCCCACAGGAGGTCGACCGCGCGTCCCAGCGTGCTTCCCTGCGCCGACTGCCGGACGCAGGCGAGGAGCGGCACGGCTTCGGAGTACAGCCAGTCCCGGGCCGTGTGCCGGTCGGGAAACGTCAGGCCCGCGTTACCGGTCGGGTAGAGATGGTCCACCAGCCGGTCCCCGGGCCGCTCGATCGCGTACACCCCGGCCGCGGTCGCCAGATAGAAGTCGAGCAGCCGGGACAGCGCCGCCCCCCTCTCACCGGGCGGCCACTCGTCCCGCTCCGCACACGCACGCGCGTAGAGCCGCACCAGATCATGGAACCGGTAGCGGCCGGGCGCCGCCGATTCCAGCAGGGACGTGTCGACCAGGGCCTCCAGGAGGTCCTCGGTCTCCTCCACCGCCAGGTCCAGTACCGCGGCTGCCGCGGCGAGCGAGATGTCCGGGCCGTCGGCCAGTCCGAGCAGCCTGAAGGCGCGGGCCTGGGCGGGCTCCAGCTGGCCGTAGCCCAGCTCGAAGGTCGCCTTCACCGCGAGGTCCCCGGCCTGGAGTTCGTCCAGGCGCCGGCGTTCGTCCGCCAGCTTCGCCGCCAGGACGGACACCGTCCAGGTGCGGCGGGCCGCGAGGCGCGACGCGGCGATGCGGATCGCCAGCGGCAGGAAACCGCACGCCGCCACCACGTCCAGGGCGGCGTCCCGCTCGCTGCCCACCCGTTCCTCGCCCACGATCTTCGTGAAGAGCGCCAAGGCCTCGTCCGGCGACATCACGTCGAGGTCGACGAGGTGCGCCCCGGCGAGGTCCACCATCCGCACCCGGGAGGTCACCAGCGCCGCGCAGCCCTCCGTGCCGGGGAGCAGCGGACGTATCTGGGCGGCGTCCCGCGCGTTGTCCAGCAGCACCAGCACCCGGCGGCCGTCCAGGACCGAGCGGTACAGCGCCGCCCGCTCCTCCAGGGAGTCCGGGATCGCCGAGTCGGCCGTGCCCAACGCCCGCAGGAACGAGCCCAGTACGGCCTCCGGCTCCGCCGCCCGGGACCCCGCGCCCTGGAGATCGACGTACAGCTGACCGTCGGGGAAGGCCCCGCGTGCCTGGTGTGCCACGTGCACCGCCAGGGTCGTCTTGCCGACGCCGCCGATGCCCGCCAGCGCCGACACCGCCATCACGCGGCCCTCCGCCGATGCCAGAACCTCGCCCAGGTCGGACACGAAGGAGGCGCGGCCCGTGAAGTCCGGGACCGTCGCGGGCAGTTGCGCCGGGCGGACCGGCGCGGCGGCGGGTTCCGGCTGCGGGGACAGGGGTTCCGCGAGCCCCGGGTCCGCCTGGAGGATCCGCTGTTGCAGGTCCCGGAGGCCGGGGCGGGGGTCCACGCCCAGTTCGTCCGCGAGCAGGCGGCGGGTGTCGGCGTAGACCGCCAGCGCCTCCGCCTGGCGCCCGCTGCGGTACAGGGCGAGCATGAGGAGTTCGCGCAGCCGCTCCCGGAGCGGATGGGCCGCGGTGAGGGCCGTCAGTTCCGAGACGGCCTCCGCGTGGCAGCCCTGCTCCAGGTCCATGTCCAGGCGGGATTCCAGGAGCTGGAGCCGCCATTCCTCCAGCCTGACCCGCTGCGAGGACGCGTAGGGGCCCGGCACTCCCGCCAGTACCTCGCCGTCCCACAGGGCGAGCGCCCGGCCCAGCACGTCCCGCGCGTGGCACAGATCGCCGGCGCCGCGCGCCTTCTCCGCCGCCGTGGCCAGCTCCTGGGCCACCGTGAGGTCGAGCGCGCCCTCGCCCAGCGAGCGGATCGCGTAGCCGCCGGCATCGCTGACCAGGACGTCGGGGTCCAGGACCTTGCGCAGCCGGGAGGCGTACGTCCGCAGCGCCGCCAGCGCCTGGGACGGTGACTCCTCGCCCCACAGGGCGTCGATCAGTTCGGCCGCCGTGGCCGTACGGCCCTCCCGCAGCAACAGGGCGGCCAGCAGCGCCCGTTGCTGAGGGGAGCCCATGGGCAAGGACTCCTCGCCGCGCCAGGCCCGGACCGGTCCGAGCACGCTGAAGCGCAGCGGCAGCTCCGCCTCCGCCGAGGAGCCGGGACGCCGCTGCTCAGGCACCCGCGGTACTCCGTCCATCGCCGTCCCCCTAGGGCCTGTCGTCAAATTCCCGCCTGCCGCACGGCGCCATGCGCGCAGAGCACGCACCTGACGCCGCGCGGCCCGCCCTCCGGGCGGACGACGGGAGTGTGACGACAGGCACCAGACACAGTGAGCAACCACGCCAGTTTGCCTTGTTCATGGCAGATGCGTCAGCTGTGGAGACCCCGATCACAGGCAGGCGCGCGGGATATCACAAGGCCCTCACGTGCTCTTCGCACACTTCCGCACACAAACCGCCACCATTGGCCCCCGCCCGCGCAGCTGACGGGTCGTCAGATCGGCGCTACCGTGACCCCCATGACCGAGACCACGGACACCACCCCGGCCCTTCCGTTGATCATCTCCGTCGACGACCACACCGTGGAGCCGGCGGATGTCTGGCAGCACCGGCTTCCGAAGAAGTACCTGGACACCGGGCCCCGCATAGTCCGCGCCCCGCTGAAGGAGATGACCTTCCTCGGCGGCCGCTTCAAGCCCGTGATGGGCGCCCCCGGCACCGACGGCCCCCTCGGCGACTGGTGGGTCTACGAGGACCTGCACCGGCCCCTCACCCGCCTCGACACCGCCGTCGGCTACAGCAGGGACGAGATCAAGCTCGAAGTCATCACTTACGAGCAGATGCGGCAGGGGTCCTACGACGTCCCGTCCCGCCTCGCCGACATGGACGTCAACCACGTCCAGTCCGCCCTCTGCTTCCCGACCTTCCCTCGCTTCTGCGGCCAGACCTTCACCGAGGCCGCGGACCGCGAGCTGGGCCTGCTCTGCATCCAGGCCTACAACGACTGGATGGTGGAGGAGTGGTGCGGCCCGCAGGCGCGGGGCCGGCTCATACCGCTCACCCTCATCCCTCTCTGGGACGCCGAGCTGGCCGCCGCGGAGGTCCGGCGCAACGCCGCGCGCGGCGTCCGGGCCGTCGCGTTCTCCGAGATACCCCCGCATCTCGGCCTGCCCTCCGTCCACACCGACGACTGGGACCCCTTCCTCGCCGCCTGCGACGAGACCGGCACCGTCATCGCCATGCACATCGGCTCCTCCAGCCGTATGCCGTCCACCTCCGCCGACGCCCCGCCCGCCGTCGGCTCCACCATCACCTTCGCCAACTGCTGTTTCTCGATGGTCGACTGGCTGATGAGCGGCAAGTTCGAGCGCTTCCCCAACCTGAAGGTGATGTACGCCGAAGGGCAGATCGGCTGGATCCCCTACATCCTCGAACGCGCCGACGTGGTGTGGGAGGAGAACCGCGCCTGGGGCGGAGTCGCCGACAAGGTCCACCGGCCGCCGTCCGAGCTGTTCGCCGAGCACGTCTACGGCTGCTTCTTCGACGACGCCTTCGGGCTGAAGAACCTCGACGCCATCGGGGTCGGCAACGTCCTCTACGAGACCGACTACCCCCACTCCGACTCGACCTGGCCGAAGTCGAGGGAGGTCGGCGAGGCCCAGATGGGGCACTTGGCCCCCGACCTCGTCGAGCGGATCGTGCGGGGCAACGCCATCGAACTCCTCGGACTCACCCCGGAGGGGCTGTGGGCCAGGTGACCGAGTACGGCATCCAGCTTCCCGTCCAGTCCCAGAGCACGATCTACGCCGAACCCTGGGAGGCCGCCGCCGGACCCGCCGACCTCCTCGACATCGCCCGGGCCGCCGACCGCGCCGGCTTCGCCTACATCGCCTGCTGCGACCACGTCGCCATCCCGCGCCGGCTCGCCCCCGCGATGAGCACGGTCTGGTACGACCCCGTCGCCACCCTCGCCTACCTCGCCGCCGCGACCGAGCGCGTACGGCTCCTCAGCCATGTCGCCGTGGTCGGACTGCGGCACCCGCTCCTGACCGCCAAGCAGTACGCGACCCTCGATCACCTCAGCGGCGGGCGGCTGATCCTCGGGGTCGGGGCCGGGCATGTGCAGGAGGAGTTCGAGGCGCTGGGGTTCGACTTCCGGCAGCGCGGCGCCGTTCTCGACGAGTGCCTCGACGCCCTGCGCGCGTCCCTCGGCCCCGAGGAGTTCCCCGAACACCACGGCAAGCTCTACGACTTCGAGGGACTGGGCCAACGCCCCCGCCCCGCCCAGCCGCAGGTCCCCCTCTGGGTCGGCGGCTCCTCGCCCGCCGCCGTCCGCCGCGCCGCGCTCAAGGGCGACGGCTGGCTGCCGCAGGGCGACCCGCGGGACCGGCTGCCCGCGCAGATCGCCCGCATCCGGGAGCTGCGCCGGGAGAAGCAGGGCCCGTTCACCATCGGTGCCATCGCCGAGCCGCTCTACATCGGCCGGCCCACCTGGGAGGTCGGGCGCCGCACCCTCAGCGGCGACCCCGAGCAACTCGCCGCATCCCTGCGGGCCTACGGCGAGATGGGCGTCGACCAGATCCAGGTCCGCTTCCGCAGCCGCAGCGGCGGCGAACTCACCGACCAGATCAGCGCGTTCGGCACCGACGTAGCACCCCACCTCTGACCGACACAGGAGTCACCGCATGGGCAAGCTGGACGGACGCGTCGTCATCGTCACCGGCGCGGCGCGCGGACAGGGGGAGCACGAGGCGCGGCTCTTCAGGGAGGAGGGGGCCGAGGTCCTGGTCGCCGATGTGCTCGACGACCAGGGGGAGGCCCTCGCGAAGGAGATCGGAGCCTCGTACGTCCATCTCGACGTGGGCGAGGAGGAGCAGTGGCGGTCCGCCGTCACGGCCGCGAAGGACAGGTACGGCCATGTCGACGGGCTCGTCAACAACGCCGGCATCCTGCGCTTCAACTCCCTCCTCGACACCCCCCTCGACGAGTTCATGCAGGTCGTCCAGGTGAACCAGGTCGGCTGCTTCCTCGGCATCAAGACCGTCGCCCCCGAGATGACCGACGGGGGGACCATCGTCAACACCGCCTCCTACACGGCGGTCACGGGGATGGCGGCCGTCGGGTCGTACGCCGCCACCAAGCACGCGATCCTCGGTCTCACCCGGGTCGCCGCGCTGGAGCTGGCGCGGCGGCGGATCCGCGTGAACGCGGTCTGCCCCGGGGCCATCGACACCGCCATGTCCAACCCCGCCCTCCTCGACCCCGAAGGCGATACCGAGGAGACCTCGCGGGCGGTCGGGAAGCTCTACCGCAAGCTCGTGCCGCTGGGGCGGATCGGGCAGCCGCAGGAGGTGGCGCGGCTGGCGCTCTTCCTGACCTCGGACGACTCCTCGTACATCACCGGGCAGCCCTTCGTGATCGACGGCGGCTGGCTGGCGGGAGTCAGTCTCAGCTGACGGCTCGTCAGCTATTGACGCTCCATGCGGCCGGTGGAACAGTCTGGGCAGTGAATCTGACGATGCGTCAGGTAATGACTCGTGGGGACGGTGAACCTCCTTGGAATTCGGGCTCTTTGTACAGGGATACGTGGGCAAACGCGCCGAGACCGACCCGCTGGCCGAGCACAAGGCGCTGATGGAGGAGACCGAGTACGTCATCCAGGCGGACAAGTCCGGTTTCAAGTACGCCTGGGCCTCCGAACACCACTTCCTGGAGGAGTACTCGCACCTCTCCGCGAACGACGTCTTCCTGGGATACCTGGCGCACGCGACGGAACGGATCCACCTCGGCTCGGGCATCTTCAACCCCCTCGCCCAGGTCAACCACCCCGTGAAGGTCGCCGAGAAGGTCGCCATGCTCGACCATCTCACCGGCAACCGCTTCGAGTTCGGCAGCGGGCGGGGGGCCGGGTCGCACGAGATCCTCGGCTTCCTTCCCGGCATCACCGACATGAACTACACCAAGGAGATCTGGGAAGAGACCATCGCCGAGTTCCCCAAGATGTGGCTCCAGGACGAGTACGTCGGCTTCCAGGGCAAGCACTGGCAGCTGCCGCCGCGCAAGGTGCTGCCCAAGCCGTACGGGAAGTCGCACCCCGCGATGTGGTACGCCGCCGGATCGCCGCCGTCGTACGGGATGGCGGCGCGCAAGGGCCTCGGGGTGCTCGGGTTCAGCATCCAGAAGGTGTCCGACATGGAGTGGGTGCTGGAGCAGTACAAGACGGCGATCGTGAACGCGGAGCCGATCGGGGACTTCGTCAACGACAACGTGATGGTGACGACGACCGCGATCTGCGCGCCGACCCACGCCGAGGCCATCCAGGTCGCCGTGAACGGTGGGCTGCACTATCTGCCCTCGCTGGTGTTCCGGTACCACGACACGTTCCCTCGTCCCGAGGGGTTCCCGGTGTGGCCGGAGACGCTGCCGGAGTACACCCCGGAGTTCGTCGAGCTGCTCATCGAGGAGGAGCTGCTGATCTGCGGGGACCCGGACGAGGTGCTCACGCAGTGCAAGCGGTGGGAGCAGGCCGGGGCGGACCAGTTGAGCTTCGGGTTGCCGGTGGGGGTGCCGAAGGAGGAGACGCTTCAGACGATTCGGCTCATCGGTGAGCATGTGATTCCGAAGATCGACACGGATCCCGTGCATCGGACTTCCCGGTTCCGGGCTGCCTCGTAAGCGCCGTTGCGGGGTGCGGGTTGTCTGTGGCTGGTCGCGCAGTTCCCCGCGCCCCTGGGTAGGTAGATCCGCCGCCAACCAGGAGGTGAACCCCCGTGCTCGATCACGTCATCAAGGGCGCGACCATCGTCGACGGCACCGGCGCCCCTTCCTACAGCGCCGACCTCGGTATTCGCGACGGCCGTATCGCCGTCATCGGTACCGTCACCGAGGAAGCCCGCACCACCGAAGACGCCACCGGCCTGATCCTCGCCCCCGGTTTCGTCGATCCGCACACGCACTACGACGCCCAGCTGTTCTGGGACCCGTACGCCACGCCCTCCCTCAACCACGGCGTCACCACCGTCGCCGCAGGGAACTGCGGGTTCACCCTCGCGCCCCTCAACCCTGATCGTCCCGAGGACGCCGACTACACCCGCCGGATGATGTCCAAGGTGGAAGGCATGTCCCTGGTCGCTCTCGAAGAAGGGGCGCCTTGGAGCTGGAGCTCCTTCGGGGAGTATCTGGACGCCCTCGAAGGACGGATCGCGATCAACGCCGGTTTCATGGTGGGGCATTGCGCGCTGCGGCGGTACGTCATGGGGCCGGATGCCGTCGGGGGGCAGCCCACGCCCGATCAACTCGACGCGATACTGAGGCTGTTCCACGAGGCCATGGACGCGGGGGCCTGGGGGCTTTCCACCACCCAGTCGTCCACCCACTCCGACGGTGACGGACAGCCCGTCGCGTCCCGGCACGCCGGACCCGCGGAGCTGCTCGCTCTCGCCAAGGCGGTCGGCGAGCACGAGGGCACGCAGATCGAGGCGATCGTCGCCGGGTGCCTCGACCAGTTCAGTGACGCCGAGATCGAGCTGTTCGTGGAGATGAGCGCGGCGGCGGGACGGCCCCTGAACTGGAACGTCCTCACCGTGGACGCCTCCGTACCCGAACGCGTGCCCCGGCAGCTGTTCGCCAGTGAGCAGGCGCGGAAGGCCGGCGGGCGGATCGTCGCGCTGACCATGCCGATCCTGACGCCGATGAACATGTCCCTGGGCACCTTCTGCGCGCTCAACCTCATCCCCGGGTGGGGTCCCGTCCTCGGGCTGCCCGTCCCGGAGCGGATCGCCGAGCTCCGGGACCCGGACGTACGCGCCGAACTGCTCCGACGTGCCAACTCCAAGGAGGCGGGCGTCTTCCGACGGCTGGCCGACTTCGGGCGGTACGTCATCGGCGACACGTACAGCGAGGCGAACCGCGGGCTCAGCGGGCGGGTCGTGCGGGACATCGCCGCGGAACGCGGGCAGGACCCCTTCCACTGCCTGGTCGAGATCTGCGCCGCCGACGATCTCCGTACGGTCCTGTGGCCCATGCCCACCGACAACGACCCCGCCTCCTGGGCGCTGCGCGCCGAGACCTGGCAGCACGAGGACGTCATGCTCGGCGGTTCGGACGCGGGGGCGCATCTGGACCGGATGTGCGGGGCGCCGTACACCACCCGCTTCATCGGCGACTGTCTGCGCGGGCGGAAGCTCGCCACCCTGGAGCAGGCGGTGAAGATGCTCACCGACGATCCGGCCCGTCTCTTCGGGCTGCGCGAGCGCGGGCGGATCCGGGAGGGCTTCCATGCGGACCTCGTGCTCTTCGACCCGGAACGGATCGACGCGGGCACGGCCACCCTGGTGCACGACCTGCCGGGCGACAGTCCGCGCCTCGACTCCCGGGCGATCGGGATACGGGCCGTGTGGGTCAACGGCGTCGAGGCGATCCGGGACGACGTGGTGAGCGGGGCCGTGCCGGGCAAGGTGCTGCGGTCGGGGCGGGACACCCGGACGGTGGCGACCAAGTGACCTCGAAACAGCGGCTGTTCGTCGATGGCGCGTGGACCGAGCCGGCGGGCGGGCACTACGAGGTCGTCGATCCGGCGACCGAACGGACCGTCGGGTGGGCGCCGGAGGCCTCGCGGGATCAGGTGCACGCGGCCTGTGCCGCGGCCCGCGAGGCCTTCGGTCCGTGGTCGCGTACGGAGCCCGGGGAACGGGCCGCGGTGCTCGCGCGGGCCGCCGACCTCATCCGGTCGAGGTTCCTGGAGTACGCCGAGCTCGCCCAGGCCGAGACCGGCGCCACCACCGGGACCGCGCGGGCGATGCAGGTCGGGGTCGCCGCCGCCCGCTTCCAGCGGTACGCGCGCGTGGAGCCCGCCGAGTGGGCGATCCCGCCGCAGATCAACGAGGCCGGGCCGATGGGCCGGGCCGGGGTGATGGGCGCGCTGGCCGTACGCCAGCCCGTCGGGGTCGTCACCTGCATCACCTCGTACAACAACCCCTGGGCCAACCCGGCGGGCAAGATCGCCCCCGCCCTCGCCATGGGCAACACGGTCGTCGTGAAGCCCGCCCCGCAGGACCCGCTGTCGGTGTACCGGATGGCCGAGGCGCTGGAGGCGGCCGGGGTGCCGAGAGGGGTGCTCAACGTGGTCTCCGGCCGGTCGGCCGAGGTCGGTGAGGCCTCCGTCGACTCGCCCGACGTCGACATGGTCTCCTTCACCGGCTCCACCGCCGTCGGACAGCGCATCGGCGAGGTGTGCGGGCGCGGGATGAAACGGCAGCTGCTGGAGCTGGGCGGGAAGGGGGCGGCCCTCGTCTTCGACGACGCGGACATCGCCTCCGCCGTGGCCGGGATCGGGACCACCTTCTCCTTCTACAGCGGGCAGATCTGCACCGCGCCGACCCGGGTGCTCGTGCAGCGCGGGGTGTACCAGCGGCTCGTGGACGGGCTCGCCGCGTACGCCGGGCATCTGAAGGTGGGGGACCCGCGGGCGGCGGACACCGTCGTCGGACCGGTGATCTCCGCCGCGCACCGGGAACGGGTGGAGTCCTACGTCGACATCGGGCGCAAGGAGGGCGCGGTGGTCGTCACGGGCGGCGAGCGGCCGTCGTACGACCACGGCTTCTACGTCGCTCCCACCCTCCTCGCCGACTGCACGAGCGGGATGCGGGTCGTCCGGGAGGAGATCTTCGGACCGGTCGTGTCCGTGGTGCCCTTCGACGACGAGGAGGAGGGCATCGCCCTCGCCGCCGACTCCGACTACGGCCTCATCGACTACGTCTGGTCCGGTGACGTCGCCCGCGCCTTCCGCGTGGCACGGCGGCTGCGGGCCGGCGGCGTGGGGGTGAACACCGTCGGACGGAACATGGAGGCGCCGTTCGGGGGGTTCAAGAAGAGCGGCGTCGGACGGGACGTCGGGTCGTACGCGCTGCACGCGTACAGCGAGGTGCAGGCGATCGTCTGGCCGGGATGAGACGGTTCCCCACCACCCGGCTCGGGCACAGTCGTCCCATGGAGACCATGGTGCGGGTCAAGGACGGCGAGGTCTGGGCCGAGGACACGGGCGGCGACGGGGTCCCGGTGGTGCTCCTGCATCCCGGGATCGCGGACTCCAGGTGCTGGGAACCCGTGCTGCCGGAGCTCGCCGCCCGGCACCGGGTGATCCGCTACGACGCCCGGGGCTTCGGCCGCTCGCCGAACCCCACCACCTCCTACTCCCCGGCCGAGGATCTGCGGGCCGTGCTCGACCACTTCGGCGTGGGGCGCGTGGTCCTCGTCGGTACGAGCATGGGCGGGGTCACCGCGGTCAGCGGGACGCTGAACGAGCCGTCGCGGGTGGCGGGGCTGGTGCTGCTGGTGCCGGGCATCACCGGCTACCCGGACCTGGAGGACCCCGAACTGACCGCGAGGATCGGCGAGTTGGCCGCCGCGGGCGACATGGACGGCCTGCTCGCCCTGTCCCTGGAGACCTGGGCGGCGGCCGGCACACCCCCCGACACCCGGGCCGCGGAGTGGCTGCGGGCGGCGATCCCGGCCTGGTTCACGACGTACGGCCACCAGACCGAGGACCCCCCGGCCTTCCCCCGCCTCGGCGAACTGACCATGCCCTGCGCCCTCCTCCTCGGCGAGAAGGACACGGCCAGAACGGTCCGCTGCAACGAGGCGATGGCCGCCGCGATCCCGGACTGCCACCTCGTACGCCTGCCGGACTGCGACCACCTGCCGACGCTGCGGGCGCCGGAGACGGTACGGGACCTGGTGCTGGAGACGGCCGCGAGAGCCTCCTAGCCGTCGAGGTCCACCCGCACCGTCAGCAGTCCCGACCCCATCGCCCGCACGGCCGTGCTGTTCAGGCGCGGCAGGCCCCGCAGCCGGGCGACCGGGTCGTCGTCGGGGAGGAGATGGGCCGTTCCGGTGTGCCAGCGGCCGCGCAGACGGACCCGGACCCGCGGGTCGGCCTTGATGTTGCGGACGTACTGGGAGCGTTCGCCGAACTCCGAGACCAGCCAGAAGGAGCCCCCGACCCGGCGGCCGCCGACCGGGGTCGGGCGGGGGAGGCCGGAGGTGCGGCCGGTCGTCTCCAGGAGGGTCTGGAAGGGGAGGCGGCGCAGGAGCGGGTTGCCGATCCGGCGCTGGAAGGCGGACACGGCCCGGTATTTGCGTTCGTTGTGGCGGGGCATGGTTACCGAGTCTCCTGGAGATTGTGGTGGTGGGCCATGCGTGTGGTGACGTGGAACCTGTGGTGGCGGTTCGGTCCGTGGGCCGAGCGGCAGAAGGCGATCGTCGCCGTCCTGCGGGAACTGCGGCCCGACGTCGTGGGGTTGCAGGAGGTGTGGGCCGACCGGCGGAGCGGGGAGAACCTCGCCGCCTGGCTCGCCGGGGAACTCGGACTGCACTGGACGTGGGCCGCCTCGACCGCGCCCGAGCGCTGGCAGCGGCGGATCGGGGACCCGGCGGTCGACATCGGCAACGCGGTGCTGAGCCGCTGGCCGCTGCTGGAACAGGACGTCCTGCGACTGCCGGCCCCGCCCGACCTCGACGACGGCCGCCTCGCCCTCTACGCCCGGCTGGGCGCCCCCGACCACCCCGTCC
>NZ_JABERD010000194.1 GCF_013044505.1 Streptomyces sp. S3(2020)
GGGCACACGAACCGCACCCCGGCCCGCCCGGCGGGCCGAGCCGCACGCGGATCTTGAGGTCGCCGGGCGGGCCGGGGTGCGGTTCGTGTGCCCCGGGGACGCCGAGTGGCCGGGGCAGCTCGACGACCTCGGCGACGCGCGGCCGCTGGGGCTGTGGGTGCGTGGCGCGCCCAGTCTGCGGATGTGGGCGCTCAGGTCGGTCGCCGTCGTCGGCGCCCGGGCGTGCACCGAGTACGGGGCTCATATGGCGGCCACCCTCGCGTGCGGTCTCGCCGAACGCGGGTGGGTCGTCGTGTCCGGCGGAGCGTACGGCGTCGACGGGGCCGCTCACCGCGGTGCCCTCGGCGCCGGCGGGGCCACCGTCGCCGTGCTGGCCTGCGGGGTCGACCGGCCCTACCCGCCGGGGCACACCGAGTTGATCACCAGGATCGCGGAACAGGGTCTGGTGGTCGGGGAGTTGCCGCCCGGCGACCATCCGACGCCGAGCAGGTTCGTGCTGCGGAACCGGGTGATCGCCGCGCTGACCAGGGGGACCGTGGTGGTGGAGGCCGCCTATCGGAGCGGTTCGCTCGTCACCGCGCGGGCGGCGCAGCGGCTCGGCCGGCACACCATGGGGGTGCCCGGGCCGGCCACCAGCGGACTCTCCGCCGGGGTGCACGAGCTGCTGCGCGGGGACGCGGTCCTGGTCACCGATCCCGAGGAAATCGTCGAGCTGGTCGGTGACATGGGAGAGCTCGCCCCGGACCGGAGAGGGCCCGTCCTGCCGCGCGATCTGCTCGCACCTGGCGCCCGGCGGGTCCTGGCCGCGCTGCCGTCACGCGGCGCGGCGAGTGGGGCCGAGGTCGGGAGGGGTGCGCAGACGACGGAGGACGACGCGATCGCGAGACTGTACGAGCTCCGATCACTTGGTTACGTCGAACGACACGGCGACGGCTGGAAGTTGACACGCCAGGCGATGATCTCCGTCCGGGCCGGTCGGAGTCGATGCTGACCGAGCGTGTTCGGCCGTCCGGGGGAACCCCGACAGCCTTGGGAATTCCCGCAGTTGGCCCCGCCGCATGGTCACGCAGAGCTACCGCCGTGACCCGGCGGGGCGGTCAAAGGAACGTATCTGCGTACAGCTTCCGCCACGCCCTTCGCACACCGCGACACTCCAGTCACGCTACGCTCACGGTGATTCCGGCACAGACCGGCACCACGGCATCGAACTCGACATCAGGCAGACAGCTCACCCAGGCACACCCCATTCACGGCAGAACGGCACAAGGCGACGAATGCCCCAGCACACCTCCGGGTCCGACCGGGCGGCGATCCCCCCAGCCGCCCGCGACGGTAGCGTGCGGCCGCCCGCTCCCTCGACACTCGACGAACTGTGGCGTTCGTACAAGGCGACGGGCGACGAGCGGCTGCGGGAGCAGCTGATCCTGCACTACTCGCCGCTGGTGAAGTACGTGGCCGGCCGGGTGAGCGTGGGTCTGCCGCCCAACGTGGAGCAGGCCGACTTCGTGTCCTCCGGGGTCTTCGGGCTCATCGACGCGATCGAGAAGTTCGACATCGACCGGGAGATCAAGTTCGAGACGTACGCGATCACGCGGATCCGGGGCGCGATGATCGACGAGCTCCGGGCGCTCGACTGGATCCCGCGCTCGGTGCGGCAGAAGGCACGGAACGTCGAGCGGGCGTACGCGACGCTGGAGGCGCGACTGAGGCGGACGCCCAGCGAGGGCGAGGTGGCCTCCGAGATGGGGATCGCGGTGGACGAACTCCACGCGGTCTTCAGCCAGTTGTCGCTGGCGAACGTGGTTGCGCTGGAGGAACTGCTGCACGTCGGGGGCGAGGGCGGTGACGGCCTCAGCGTCATGGACACGCTGGAGGACACCGCCGCCGACAATCCGGTCGAGGTGGCCGAGGACCGGGAGCTCAGACGGTTCCTGGCGCGAGCCATCAACACGCTGCCCGAGCGGGAGAAGACCGTGGTCACGCTCTACTACTACGAGGGACTCACGCTCGCCGAGATCGGGAACGTGCTGGGTGTGACCGAGAGCCGGGTCAGCCAGATCCACACCAAGTCGGTGCTGCAACTGCGCGCGAAACTGGCCAGCTTCGGCCGGTGACCTGGCCGAATGATGGAGCGTCGAGGCGAGTGACTCCCGCCGGGCGCGGTGCGTCCGTAAAGTGGACGACGTGCCAAGGATTCGAGCGGCCTCCGTGGCCGAGCACCGGTCGATGCAGCGAGCCGCCCTGCTGGACGCGGCTCGGTCGTTGCTGTCCGAGGGCGGGACGGAGGCGCTGACGTTCCCGGCCCTCGCCGAGCGGACGGGGCTGGCGCGGTCCTCCGTGTACGAGTACTTCCGGTCACGGGCCGCGGTCGTCGAAGAGCTGTGCGAGGTCGACTTCCCGGTCTGGGCCGCGGAGGTCTCGGCGGCGATGGCCGCGGCCGAGGGGCCCGAGGCCAAGGTCGAGGCGTATGTGCGGCGCCAGCTCGCCCTGGTCGGGGACCGGCGGCATCGGGCCGTCGTGGCCATCTCGGCCAGTGAGCTGGACGCGGGCGCCCGGGAGAAGATCCGGGCCGCGCACGGTGGGCTGGTGGCGATGATCGGCCAGGCCCTCGGGGAGATGGGGCACGCGGAACCCCGGCTCGCCGCGATGTTGCTGCAAGGGGTGGTGGACGCGGCTGTGCGGCGGATCGAGCTGGGGGCGGCGGAGGATCCCTCGGCCATCACCGACGCCGCTGTGACTATGGCTCTGCGGGGCGTCCGAGGCTGACGTCAGGGTTCGGCAGCGGTACTCCCAGGACCGGCAGGAGCCTGGACGGGCCCCTGTGCAGCAGCCACGGTGGCAGCAAGGACAGTGGGTCCAGATAGACCTCTCCTCTCCGCAGGCCCCAGTGCACGCACGCAGCCGTGCAGTGCGAGCCCGCCGCCTCCACCGTGCCGAGCGCCTCGCCGGCTGCCACCTCGGCGCCCTTCTCGACCGACGCCGTCACCGGTTCGTACGTCGTCCGCAGATCCGTGCCGGACAGTTCCACCGACACCACCCCCTTTCCGGCCACCCGCCCCGCGTACAGGACCCGCCCCGCCGCCACCGCTCGTACTGGTGTGCCCGGTGCCGCCGCCAGGTCCACGCCCCGGTGGCCGCGGCTGTACGCCGTCGCCGGGGGCTCCCAGCCCCGCAGGACCGAGGGACGCGTCCCCACCGGCCAGGCACGGCCGACGGCCGGTACCGCGGGGTCCGGGGCGGCCGGCGCGGGCGGCGCCGGATCGCTCGACACCGGGCCCGCGACCAGCACCCTCAACACCAGGGCCAGGAGTAACACCGGGCCACCCCTGCTCACACATCGCATCGCTCGCATCCCGCAACCCTGCGGGAAGAGCCGTGATCATGGCCGGGAGCTGTGGACCGCTCCCCGGTTGTGGACAGCGGCGTCACCCGGTACCCCGCGGGTCCCGTACACTTCTTCTGGCGATCCGGGTCACCGGGTCGACTTCGCACGCCCCGACACGGCGGCCGGCAACGGTCCCTGTCAGCGCCCCTCGGTCCTCAGTGGCAAGGCGCACGCGGGCGTCAGGACATAACCGAGAAACAAGGAGAACGGCCATGGCCGTCGTCACGATGCGGGAGCTGCTGGAAAGCGGCGTCCACTTCGGTCACCAGACCCGTCGTTGGAACCCGAAGATGAAGCGCTTCATCTTCACGGAGCGCAACGGCATCTACATCATCGACCTGCTCCAGTCGCTGTCGTACATCGACCGCGCCTACGAGTTCGTCAAGGAGACCGTCGCCCACGGCGGCACGGTCATGTTCGTCGGCACGAAGAAGCAGGCGCAGGAGGCCATCGCCGAGCAGGCGACGCGCGTCGGCATGCCCTTCGTGAACCAGCGCTGGCTGGGCGGCATGCTCACCAACTTCTCCACCGTCTACAAGCGTCTGCAGCGCCTCAAGGAGCTCGAGCAGATCGACTTCGAGGACGTCGCGGCGTCGGGTCTGACCAAGAAGGAGCTTCTCGTGCTCTCGCGCGAGAAGGCCAAGCTGGAGAAGACCCTCGGTGGTATCCGCGAGATGTCCAAGGTGCCCAGCGCCGTCTGGATCGTGGACACCAAGAAGGAGCACATCGCGGTCGGCGAGGCCCGGAAGCTCAACATCCCGGTCGTCGCCATCCTCGACACCAACTGCGACCCCGACGAGGTCGACTACAAGATCCCGGGCAACGACGACGCGATCCGCTCCGTCACCCTGCTCACCCGCGTGATCGCCGACGCTGTCGCCGAGGGCCTCATCTCCCGTTCCGGCGTCAACACCGGCGACAAGGGTGACAAGGGCGCGGGCGAGCCGCTCGCCGCGTGGGAGCGCGACCTGCTCGAGGGCGAGAAGAAGGCCGAGGAGGCCCCGGCCGCCGAGGCTCCGGCCGCTGCCGAGGCCGAGGTCGCCGCTGAGGCGCCCGCCGCCGAGGCCCCCGTTGCCGAGGCTCCGGCCGAGGCCGCTGTCGAGGCTCCGGCCGCCGAGGCCGAGCAGGCCTGACCCCTCACCCCTTCGGGTCTCTAGACGGCGGGGGCCGACCAGCCCCCGCCGTTCGGCCCGTAGATCTTCAGACTTCGAGAGAGATTCCAGGAATCATGGCGAACTACACCGCCGCCGACGTCAAGAAGCTCCGCGAGCTCACCGGCGCCGGCATGATGGACTGCAAGAAGGCCCTGGACGAGGCCGAGGGCGATGTCGACAAGGCCGTGGAGGCCCTGCGCATCAAGGGCCAGAAGGGTGTCGCCAAGCGCGAGGGCCGCTCCGCCGAGAACGGCGCCGTGGTCTCCCTCATCGCCGACGACAACACCTCCGGTGTCCTGGTCGAGCTGAAGTGCGAGACGGACTTCGTCGCCAAGGGTGAGAAGTTCCAGGCCGTCGCCGCCGCGATCGCCGAGCACGTCGCCGCCACCTCCCCGGCGGACATCGCGGCCCTGCTCGCCTCCGAGATCGAGGCCGGCAAGACCGTTCAGGCGTTCGTGGACGAGGCCAACGCCAACCTCGGTGAGAAGATCGTCCTGGACCGCTTCGCGCAGTTCGCCGACGGTTTCGTCTTCTCCTACATGCACCGCACCATGCCCGACCTGCCCCCGCAGATCGGTGTCCTGGTCGAGCTGGACAAGGCCGACGCCGACCTGGCGAAGGGTGTCGCCCAGCACATCGCCGCCTTCGCGCCGAAGTGGCTCTCCAAGGAGGACGTGCCGGCCGAGGTCGTCGAGTCCGAGCGCCGCGTCGCCGAGGAGACCACCCGCGCCGAGGGCAAGCCCGAGGCCGCCCTGCCGAAGATCGTCGAGGGTCGCGTCAACGGCTTCTTCAAGGACGCCACGCTGCTCGGTCAGCCGTACGCGCTCGACAACAAGAAGTCCGTCCAGAAGGTTCTGGACGAGGCCGGTGTCACCCTGAAGCGCTTCACGCGTATCAAGGTCGGCATCTGAGTCCGTACCGCGTGCGACGGCCGACCTCGATAGGGTCGGAGACAGTCGTCCGGTACGCCGCCACGCACGCGCGTGGCGGACGACAGCAGATCTGACGAGGAGGCCATTGCCGCGCATGGGATACGAACCAGTTCCCATCGGCAATGGCCTTCTTCGTATGTGCACCATGAGGAGAATCCGATGACCACCAAGGCCCAGAAGAGCGACGACGGCAAAGTGAGCGGCCGGTTTCTGCTGAAGCTGTCCGGAGAGGCCTTCTCCGGTGGCGGGGGCCTGGGCGTCGACCCCGACGTGGTGCACAAGATCGCCCGCGAGATCGCGGCCGTCGTACGCGACGGCGCGGAGATCGCGGTCGTCATCGGCGGCGGCAACTTCTTCCGCGGTGCCGAACTCCAGCAGCGCGGCATGGACCGCGCCCGCTCCGACTACATGGGCATGCTCGGCACCGTGATGAACTGCCTCGCCCTCCAGGACTTCCTGGAGAAGGAAGGCATCGACAGCCGCGTGCAGACCGCCATCACCATGGGCCAGGTCGCCGAGCCGTACATCCCGCTGCGCGCCGTGCGCCACCTGGAGAAGGGCCGCGTGGTCATCTTCGGCGCCGGTATGGGCATGCCGTACTTCTCGACCGACACCACCGCCGCCCAGCGTGCCCTGGAGATCGACGCCGAGGCGCTCCTCATGGGCAAGAACGGCGTGGACGGGGTCTACGACTCCGACCCGAAGGCCAACCCCGAGGCCGTCAAGTTCGACTCGCTCAGCTACGGCGAGGTCATCACCCGCGACCTCAAGGTCGCCGACATGACCGCCATCACGCTGTGCCGCGACAACAAGCTCCCGATCCTCGTCTTCGAGCTGCTGGCGGAGGGCAATATCGCCCGCGCCGTCAAGGGTGAGAAGATCGGCACGCTTGTGGGTGACCAGGGCAGCCGGGACTGACCAGCAACACCCATGGAGCCTGACCGGGGGATGGACAATGTCCTGCCGGTCGGGAACCGTGCAGGAAGAAGACGCGACGCAGCCGGCCGCCGCCCCTCACCAAGGAACCGCAGCCGGGCCTCACTCAAGACACGCAGGAGCAAGTGGTGATCGAAGAGACCCTCCTCGAAGCCGAGGAGAAGATGGAGAAGGCCGTCGTGGTCGCCAAGGAGGACTTCGCCGCGATCCGCACCGGCCGTGCGCACCCGGCGATGTTCAACAAGATCGTGGCCGACTACTACGGTGCGCCGACCCCGATCAACCAGCTGGCTTCGTTCTCCGTGCCGGAGCCGCGCATGGCCGTGGTGACCCCGTTCGACAAGACCGCGCTGCGCAACATCGAGCAGGCGATCCGCGACTCGGACCTGGGCGTCAACCCGAGCAACGACGGCAACATCATCCGGGTGACGTTCCCCGAGCTCACCGAGGAGCGCCGCCGCGACTACATCAAGGTCGCCAAGGGCAAGGCCGAGGACTCGCGCGTGTCCATCCGCGCGGTCCGCCGCAAGGCCAAGGACTCGATCGACAAGCTCGTCAAGGACGGCGAGGTCGGCGAGGACGAGGGCCGTCGTGCGGAGAAGGAGCTCGACGACGCGACGCACAAGTACGTCGCCCAGGTGGACGAGCTCCTGAAGCACAAGGAAGCGGAGCTTCTCGAGGTCTGATGAACGACTCTTCCTGGGGAGCGCCGCCACAAGCCGGGTACTGGGGGCCGTCCGACCAGGGGCCTGTCCAGGGGGCTGCCCCGGCGGGTCCCGCGTACGATGCGCCTGAGGCGCAGCACACTCGCCCCATGCCCATCGTGCCTGACGGACCCGCCGTGCCCCGATACGGCGACGACCAGGATGACGACCGGGGGGCCGCTCGGCTGAGCGGCCCCTTGTTCCGCGACGAAACCACGTCGGCGCAGCCCCGTGCGGCGGCGCCGCAGAATCCGGAGCCCATGCCCGACGCCCCGCAGCCGGCTCCCGCGCCGCAGAAGAAGAGCGCGGGGCGGGATCTGGGTGCGGCCATAGGGGTCGGTGTCGGGCTCGGTGCGGTGATCGTCGCGTCCTTGTTCGTCGTCAAGGCCGTCTTCGTCGGCGTCATAGCGGTCGCCGTCGTCGTCGGACTGTGGGAGCTGACGTCCCGGCTGGAGGAGCGCAAGGGCATCAAGGCGCCGCTCGTGCCGCTGGCGGTCGGCGGTGCGGCCATGGTCGTCGCCGGGTACGTCCGGGGTGCCGAGGGTGCCTGGGTGGCGATGGCGCTCACCGCGCTGGCCGTCCTGGTCTGGCGGATGACCGAGCCGCCCGAGGGTTATCTGAAGGACGTCACCGCGGGGGTCTTCGCGGCGTTCTACGTGCCGTTCCTGGCGACGTTCGTCGCGATGATGCTCACCGCGGACGACGGTGCGTTCCGTGTCATGACGTTCCTGGTCCTGACGGTCGTCAGCGACACCGGGGCGTACGCCGTCGGCTGGCGCTTCGGCAGGCACAAGCTCGCGCCGCGCATCAGCCCCGGCAAGACCCGTGAGGGCCTGTTCGGGGCGGTCGCGTTCGCGATGGTGGCGGGCGCGTTGCTGATGGAGTTCGCGATCGATGACGGCACCTGGTGGCAGGGCCTGCTGCTGGGCGTCGCGGTCGCGGCGAGCGCCACGCTCGGTGACCTCGGCGAGTCGATGATCAAGCGGGACCTGGGCATCAAGGACATGGGCACGCTGCTGCCGGGACACGGCGGCATCATGGACCGGCTGGACTCGCTGCTGCCGACGGCGCCGGTGGTGTGGCTGCTGCTGGTGTTGTTCGTCGGTTCCGGGTGACCGGTTTTGGCTGATCGTTTCCGTACCTGGGAGAAGCCCCCGCTTCGGCGGGGGCTTCTCCTGTTCCCCGCCGGCTAGGACGTGCAGACGTCCGTCAGCTCGTCCGCGGCGGCGTCGATCCGGCTGCTGTCCGGGTCGGTGTCGCCGTCGAGGATGGACTTGTTGTAGTCGTCGATGGCCTTGTTCAGGTCGTCGACGGCCTTGTCGACCTTGCTGTCGTCCGTGTCGTCGTTGATCTTGTCGAGGTTCTTCTCGATGGTGTCGATGGATTCGTCGGTCTTCGACGGGTCCTTCGCCGCGTCCCAGCCGGCCTCGTGGATCGCCTTGAGGCTGTCGGCGATCGTGTCGGCGTTGGTGAGGCAGTCGAGCGCGTCATCGGTGTCCTCGCAGCCGGTGAGGAGCCCGGCGGTCAGCGTGACGGCGGCGACGGTGGTGGCGATGGCGGCGATACGGCGTCCGCGTCGGCGGTTGACGGCCATGGAACGGTCCCCTCCTGGAAGGCACAGGGCGCTGCTGCGATCTGTGTGCCGTCCACGATTCCGCCGTAGGGTCCCCTGCTACGAGGCAGCTGCCTCCCGTACGGGGGTGGAGCGGGCTACACCGTGAGGGGCGGGGGCGTATGCGGGTTCCGGACAGCCTGGGGCAACTGCGGGAGTGGCTGGAGAGGAGCGGGATTCCTCACGAGTCGTGGGGGACCGGCGGGACCAAGTCCGTGCAGCACCTGTGGGACGAGATCGAGGCGGGAGAGACGGTCCTGGACTCCGAGCCGCCGTTGCGCCGCGTCACCGTGGTCACCCTGCGCATCCGGCAGGGCGGCAAGGAGCTCGTGGAGATCGCGCAGCTGATGGCCGACGGCACATGGCGCCCCAGGGACGAGGCCCCCGCCGAGAAGATGAAGCCCGGCGAGGAGGCGTCCGCCACGGCACGACGGTGCGTGGCCGAGGAACTCGGCGTCGAGGGCCCCGGAGTCGTCGTGGGCGCTGTCTCCGAACGCCGCCTGCGCAGGGACTCCTCACCCTCGTACCCCGGTCTGGCCTCCGAGTACGTCTTCCACGACGTCGACGTCCGGGTACCGGGTCTTGCCTCGGGGAACTTCTGGACCAGGGAGGCCGGCGACGGCGTGGTTTCCGCCCACCTCTGGGCGTGGCGGTAGCCGACTGGGGCACTCCGGTTGATCTGCGACACTGGTATGACCATGCCCAAGCCCGGAGAACTCACTTTCGTCGCCCCCCGCGGAGCCAAGAAGCCGCCGCGGCACCTTGCCGATCTCACGCCTGCCGAGCGCAAGGACGTCGTGGCCGAGATCGGTGAGAAGCCGTTTCGTGCCAAGCAGCTCTCGCAGCACTACTTCGCGCGGTACGCGCACGACCCGGAGCAGTGGACCGATATCCCGGCCGCGGCCCGGCCCAAGCTCCAGGAGGCGCTGCTTCCCGAGCTGATGACCGTCGTACGGCATCTGTCGACCGACCAGGGGACCACGCGCAAGACGCTGTGGCGGCTGTTCGACGGGACGCTCGTGGAGTCGGTGCTGATGCGGTACCCGGACCGGGTGACCATGTGCATCAGCTCGCAGGCCGGGTGCGGGATGAACTGTCCGTTCTGCGCCACCGGACAGGCCGGGCTGGACCGGAACCTGTCCACCGCCGAGATCGTCCACCAGATCGTGGACGGCATGCGGGCGCTGCGCGACGGGGACGTGCCCGGTGGTCCCGCGCGGCTCTCCAACATCGTCTTCATGGGCATGGGCGAGCCGCTCGCCAACTACAAGCGGGTCGTGCAGTCCATCCGGGCCCTCACCGACCCCGCCCCCGACGGACTCGGCATCTCGCAGCGCGGCATCACCGTCTCGACCGTCGGGCTGGTGCCGGCCATCCACCGGTTCGCCGACGAGGGCTTCAAGTGCCGGCTCGCGATCTCGCTGCACGCACCGGACGACGAGCTGCGCGACACCCTCGTCCCCGTGAACACACGGTGGAAGGTGCGCGAGGTGCTCGACGCCGGATTCGAGTACGTCGAGAAGTCGGGGCGCCGGCTCTCCATCGAGTACGCGCTCATCCGGGACATCAACGACCAGGCCTGGCGTGGTGACCGCCTCGGGCGGCTGCTCCGGGGCAAGCCCGTGCATGTGAACCTCATTCCGCTGAACCCGACTCCCGGGTCCAAGTGGACGGCCTCCCGACCGGAGGACGAGAAGGCCTTCGTCGAGGCCATCGCCGCGCACGGGGTGCCCGTCACCGTTCGGGACACCCGTGGGCAGGAGATCGACGGGGCCTGCGGTCAGCTGGCGGCCGGCGAGCGGTAACCTGAGCTCGTAGGTACATCTTCATATTCCGACAGGGGAGCGCCACAGCGCTGAGAGTGCGGCATCGGCCGCAGACCCTCCGAACCTGGCCCAGGTCATTCTGGGTAGGGAGATCGGTCACCACTCGAGCTGTTGCGCCCTGCCCGGGAGCCGTGGATTCCCTCCACCATCCCGGGCAGGGCCGCGTCTCTTCCTGGTCACCCCCAGGAGGAATCCAGTGAGCATCACCAAGAAGGCCACGGTCTTCGCCGTCGGGTTCGGTCTCGTCGCGCTCCCGGCGTTGTCCGGGTGCGGATCGTCCGACAGCGACAGCGCGGGCGGCGACTCCAAGACCGTCACCCTGGTCAGCCACAATTCGTGGGCCGTCTCCAAGAGCGTGCTCGCCGCGTTCGAGAAGGAGTCCGGGTACCAGGTCAAGGTCCTGGAGGACGGCGACGCCGGGCAGGCCGTCAACAAGGCCATCCTGACCAAGGACAACCCGCAGGGAGACGTCTTCTTCGGCGTCGACAACACCCTGCTGTCGAGGGCGCTCGACAACGGGCTCTTCCAGCCGTACGAGGCCAAGGGGCTCGGGTCCGTGGGCGAGCAGTACCAGCTCGACGCCGACAAGCACCGGGTCACCCCCGTCGACTACGGCGACATCTGCGTCAACTACGACAAGGCCTACTTCAGCGAGCACGAGCTGGCGCCCCCGGCCTCCCTCGACGACCTGATCAAGCCGGCCTACAAGAACCTCCTCGTCACCGAGAACGCCTCCACCTCCTCGCCGGGCCTGGGCTTCCTCCTGGGCACCGCCGCCAAGTACGGCGACAGCGGCTGGGAGGGCTACTGGACGAAGCTCAAGGCCAACGGCGTGAAGGTCGTCGACGGCTGGGAGCAGGCCTACAACGAGGAGTTCTCCGGGTCCGCCGGCGGCAAGAAGGCCAAGGCCGACCGGCCGCTCGTCGTCTCCTACGCCTCCTCGCCGCCCGCCGAGGTCATCTACGCCGACCCGAAGCCGACGACCGCCCCGACCGGGGTCGCCGACGGCACCTGCTTCCGGCAGGTCGAGTTCGCCGGGCTGCTGAGCAACGCGGCGAACAGCAAGGGCGGCAAGGCGCTCATCGACTTCCTGATCAGCAAGAAGTTCCAGGAGGACATGCCGCTCAACATGTTCGTCTACCCCGTGGTCGAGGGTGCGGCCGTGCCCGCCGAGTTCACCAAGTACGGGCCCGCCGCCAAGGACCCCGAGACCCTGGACCCCGCCAAGATCGCCGCCAACCGTGACCAGTGGGTCAAGTCGTGGACCTCGCTCGTACTGAAGTAGCCCCGCGCGGGGGTCTCAAGGGGAACGCGGCGCGGCTCGGGCTCATGGCCCTGCCCGTCGCGTTCTTCGGGGTCTTCTTCGCCTGGCCCGTCGCCGCGATCGTGGCCCGCGGGCTGAAAGTCGACGGCACGTGGCAGTTCGGCCGGATCACGGACGTGCTCGCGCAGTCCGACATCCGGCACGTCCTGTGGTTCACCACCTGGCAGGCCCTCGCCTCCACCGCGCTCACCCTGCTGATCGCGCTGCCGGGCGCCCATGTCTTCGCCCGCTTCGACTTCCCGGGCAAGCAGATCCTGCGGGCGGTCGTGACGGTGCCGTTCGTGCTGCCGACGGTCGTCGTCGGTACGGCGTTCCTGGCGCTGCTCGGGCGCGGGGGGCTGCTCGACGAGCTGTGGGGCGTACGGCTGGACACGACGGTGTGGGCGATCCTGCTCGCGCACGTCTTCTTCAACTACGCCGTCGTCGTCCGCACGGTCGGCGGGCTCTGGTCGCAGCTGGACCCGCGCCAGGAGGAGGCCGCGCGGATGCTGGGCGCCTCGCGCCTCACCGCCTGGCGGAAGGTGACCCTGCCCGCGCTCGGGCCCGCCGTGGCGGCCGCCGCCCTCATGGTCTTCCTGTTCACCTTCACCTCCTTCGGCGTGGTGCAGATCCTCGGCGGGCCAACCTTCTCCACCCTCGAAGTGGAGATCTACCGGCAGACCTCGGAGATCTTCGACCTCGCCACGGCCGCGGTCCTCACGATCGTCCAGTTCGTGGCCGTCGGCGCGATCCTCGCCCTGCACGCATGGACCGTACGGCGGCGGGAGACCGCGCTGCGGCTGGTGGACCCGTCCGTGACGGCCCGGCGACCGCGCGGGGCCGGGCAGTGGGCGCTCCTTGCCGGGGTGCTGGCCACCGTCGCCGTCCTGCTTCTGCTGCCGCTCGCCGTGCTGGTGCAGCGGTCCCTCGACGCCCCCGGCTTCGGCTACTACCGGGCGCTCACCCACAGCGACGGCGGGGTCTTCCTCGTCCCGCCGATCGAGGCCATCGGGAACTCGCTGGAGTACGCCGCCGCCGCCACCGCCATCGCGGTGGTGATCGGCGGTCTCGCCGCGGCCGCGCTGACCCGGCGGGACGCGGGGCGGTTCGTCCGGGGCTTCGACGCGCTGCTGATGCTGCCGCTGGGGGTGTCCGCGGTGACCGTCGGGTTCGGGTTCCTGATCGCCCTCGACGAGCCGCCGCTGGATCTGCGGGCGACGTGGATCCTGGTGCCGCTCGCGCAGGCACTGGTCGGTGTGCCCTTCGTCGTACGGACCATGCTGCCCGTGCTGCGGGCCGTGGACCACCGGCTGCGGGAGGCCGCGTCCGTGCTCGGGGCGTCGCCCTGGCGGGTGTGGCGGGAGGTCGATCTGCCCCTGGTGCGGCGGGCGTTGCTGATCGCGGCCGGGTTCGCGTTCGCCGTGTCGCTGGGGGAGTTCGGGGCGACCGTGTTCATCGCGCGGCCCGACAACCCGACGCTGCCGGTCGCCGTGGCGCGGCTGCTGGGGCGCGCCGGGGAGCTCAACTACGGCCAGGCGATGGCCCTTTCGACGATTCTGATGGTGGTGTGCGCGGTGGCGCTGCTGGTCCTTGAGCGGCTGCGGACCGATCGGACGGGTGAGTTCTGATGCTGCTGAGTCTCAAGGGCGCCACGGTCCGCTTCGGCGGGCGGGCGGTGCTGGACGGGGTCGACCTGTCGGTCGCCGAGCACGAGATCGTGTGCGTGCTCGGGCCCAGCGGGAGCGGGAAGTCGACGCTGCTGCGGGCGGTCGCCGGTCTGCAACACCTCGACGAGGGACGGGTGTCGCTGGACGGACGCGATCAGGCGGGGGTGGCCGCGCACCGGCGCGGGGTCGGGCTGATGTTCCAGGACCATCAGCTGTTCCCGCAGCGGGACGTGGGCGGCAACGTGGCGTTCGGGCTGCGGATGCACGGGGCTTCCAGAACCGAACAGGACTCGCGCGTACGGGAGTTGCTCGACCTCGTCGGGCTTCCGGGCGCCGGTCGACGGGCCGTCGCCTCGCTCTCCGGCGGTGAGCAGCAGCGGGTCGCGCTGGCCCGTGCCCTCGCGCCCCGGCCGCGGCTGCTGATGCTGGACGAGCCGCTCGGGCAGCTGGACCGCTCGCTGCGGGAGCGGCTCGTGGTCGAACTGCGCGAGCTGTTCGGCCGGTTGGGGACCACCGTCCTCGCGGTCACCCACGACCAGGGCGAGGCGTTCGCGCTCGCCGACCGGGTCGTGGTGATGCGGGACGGGCGGATCGCCCAGTCCGGTACGCCCCTGGAGGTGTGGCAGCGGCCCGCGAACGAGTTCGTGGCCCGCTTCCTCGGCTTCGAGAACGTCGTGGAGGGCGTGGTCGGCGGCGAGGCCGCGGACACGCCCTGGGGCAAGCTGCCGGTCCCCGTGGACGCCGCCCAGGGTCTGCGCGGCCTGCTGGTGCGGCCCGCGGGCGTGCGGCTCACGGGCGCCGACGAGGGGCTGCCCTGCACGGTCGCCGCCCGCACGTTCAAGGGCACGCATGTCGCCGTACGGCTGCGGCCGGAGGGGGACGCGCCGCACCTCGAGGCGGCGTGCGCCCTGCGGGAGGCGCCGGAGGTCGGGGACCGGGTCGGCGTGGAGTTCGACGCGGCCGAAATCGTCGTGCTCGGCTGATCCGGGGCCCATAGGGTGCGGGGCATGACGCCGCTCGCTCATGACCGCTACTGCGACGAGATCGCCCACCAGGTCGGCCTGCTGAGGTCCGTGGTGACCTCGGGCGCCGATCTGTCCGTGACCGTGCCGACGTGCCCCGACTGGTCGCTGGAGCGGCTGGTACGGCACACCGGCGGGGCCCTGCGCTGGGTGGAGCTGATGGTGCGCACCAGGGCCGAGGCCGAAGTCCCCGAGGAACAGGTGCCCTTGGGGGACGGGCCCGAGGCCGCGGGAGACGCGGCGGCGCTGGACGCGTGGCTCGCCGAGACCGCCGAGATGCTCGTCGGGACGCTCCGGGAGGCCGGGCCGGACACCGAGGTGTGGGCCTGGGCAGGGATCCCCAGCTCCGGCTTCTGGGCCCGCCGGATGGCCCACGAGCTCACGGTCCACCGCGCCGACGCCACCCTTGCCGCGGGGCTGCCCTACGAGGTCGCGCCCGACATCGCCGCCGACGCGATCGACGAGTGGCTTCAGATCGTGGAGTTCGTGCAGCGGACCATGCCGCACGACGAGGCCGCGGAGCTGGTCGGCGCCGGGCGCAGCCTGCATCTGCACGCCACCAACGGCACACCCGGGCTCCATGCCGAGTGGCTGATCGAACTGACCGACGGCGTCATCGTCTGGCGGCGGGGGCACGAGAAGGCGACCGTAGCGCTCAGGGGGCCGCTGACCGCCGTACTCCTGGCCTTCTACCGTCGGCTGCCGCTGGACAGCCCGGAGTTGGAGGTGCTGGGCGATCGGGAGCTGCTGGAGTTCTGGCTGGCGCGTGCCACGTTCGGCTGACACGACTGCGGCCCGTCCCCTGACGAGGACGGGCCACAGCGGTATTGCTTCGCGGGACGTCAGCGGGTGCTGCTCGCCCCACGACGACGCATGCCGAAGAAGACCGCGCCGCCACCGATGGCGACCAGGGCCGCCGCGATGCCGGCGATGACACCGGTGTTGGAGTTCGCACCGGTCTCGGCGAGGTTGGAGTCACCGGCCGCGGGGGTCGGCGCGTTGCTCGGCGAGGACGCCGGGGCGGTGCTCTCGCTCTCCGAGGCCGACGGGGTCGGGCTGGAGGACTCCTCGGCCGGCGGGGTGGCGGAGTCCGACGGCGACGGGGTGGCCGTCGGGGTCGGGGACTCCTCCTCCGTCTTGCAGGCCGTGGAGGGGGTCGTCAGGTTCGGCTTGATGTCCTCACCCTTGATGTAGGGCAGGGCTTCCACGTGGATGCGGTACTCCGCGTTGGGCGCCCAGTCCTCCTCGAAGGTGATGGTGGTGCCCTCCTTGGAGCCCTTCACCGTCTTCTCGCCGACCATGCGGACGTCGGCGTTGTTGTTCACCAGGTACACGGAGACGGTGGCCTCGACGCCGGCCTTGTCGACGTCGGTGACGGTGATGACGCCCTGGGTGCCTTCGCACTTGGCTTCGGCGGAGAACTCGTTGATGTTGCACGCCAGCGCGTTGCCGGCGACGCCCAGCGCGAGCGCGGCCGAGGCGGAGGCGACACCGAGGGCGCGAGCGGAACGGGCGATGGTGCGGCGGGATATGGACAGAACTGCCACGTTTGTCCTTTACAAGATGCGCAAATGCGGGGGGTTGAGGGAGAAGTGACGTGACATCACGATCCCCAAGAGACTCACAGGTTTATAAGCGTGACGTAAGAAGTGTCAACGTGTATGCGCATCCTGAGCATTGCCTTTGCCGTCTTATTAACCACCGAGACGTTTCAACGCCTCCGGAGCCTCCTCGATTCGGTCAACCAGGGCGATTCGCGACTCCATCGACCGCTCCCGGGCAAGTGACCGCAACAACGGCCACGTGGGCAGCTTCTCGGTCCAGTGCGCCCGGTCGACGAGCACCATGGGCGTCGGCTCACCGCGGGACTCGTAGTAGTTGGGCGTCGCGTTGTCGAAGATCTCCTGTACGGTGCCGGCGGCGCCCGGCAGGAACACCACACCGGCGGTGGAGCGGGCCAGCAGGCCGTCCTCGCGGGTGGCGTTGGCGAAGTACTTGGCGATGTGCGACGCGAAGGGGTTCGGCGGCTCGTGGCCGTAGAACCAGGTCGGGATGCCGACGGAGGTGCCGCCCCGGGGCCAGCGGGTGCGCACCTCGAAGGCGGCCGCCGCCCAGTCGGTGATCGAGGGCGTGAACTTCGGTGCCTTGCCGAGGAGTCGCAGCGCCTCGGTGAGCATCCCGTCGTCGAAGGGGGCGGCGTACGCGCCCAGGTTCGCCGCCTCCATCGCGCCCGGGCCGCCTCCGGTGGCGACCGTGAGGCCGGCGCGGGCCAGCTCGCGGCCGAGCCGTGCGGCACCGGCGTAGGCCTCCGTGCCGCGGCCCATCGCGTGGCCGCCCATCACGCCCACGACCCTTGTGCCCCTGAGGAGTTCGTCGAGCGCGTCCGAGACCGCGTCGTCATGGATCGCGCGCAGCATCGAGGCGCGTATGTCGCCGTCGGCCCTGGTCCGCTGGAACCAGGCGTACGCACGGGCGTCGAGCGTCTCCTCGTAGCCCTTGCCGAGCCCGGCGAAGAGTTCGTCCGGCGCGTAGAGGAGACCGCGGTACGGGTCGAACGGCAGGTCCGGGACGGGCGGGAAGACCATCGCGCCGTCCGCGTGGACCTTGGCGGTCGCGTCCGCGCGCATCGGGCATCCGAGGAAGACGGCACCCGTGGTGTCCGTGGCGAGCAACTCCCGTGTGCGGTCCGTCAGATCGACGGCCTGGACACGGAAGCCCGCGAGGGTGCCGCGGGCCGAGACCGTGGCGTCGAATTCTTCGAGGCTCTCGATCTCGCGGTCGTTGTGGTGGGCCGCATGGGCGGGCATCGTCTGCACCCGCCCATGCTAGACACGGCTGTCGCTCAGCCCTGGATGGCGGCCGGGTCCATCCACACGACCTCCCAGGTGTGGCCGTCGAGGTCGTCGAACGCGCGGCCGTACATGAAACCGTGGTCCTGGACCTTGTCCGAGATCGTGCCGCCCGAGGCGCCCGCCTTCTCGACCAGCTCGTCGACCTTCTCGCGGCTCTCGGCGCTCAGACAGATCAGCACCTCGCTGGTCGTCGTGGCGTCCGCGATCTCCTTCTTCGTGAAGGTCGAGTAGAACGACTTGGTGAGCAGCATCGCGACGATGGTGTCGCTGATCACCACGGAAGCCGCGTTCTCGTCGCTGAACTGGGGGTTGATCGAGTAGCCGAGCTCCGTGAAGAACTTCTTCGCGGCATCGAGGTCGGTGACCGGCAGGTTGACGAAGATCATCTGCTGGTACGCGGTGGAGGTCATCTCTGGTCTCTCCCATCGGGGACGTCGTGTTCGGTGGGTAGACCGGGGCGCCGAGCGGAACTGATCGGCGGCTGGTCATTTTTCTCGGACGGGTTTCAGCGGGCCAGTGGCATCGCCGCGAGCTCCGCGACGACGAGGGTGAGAGGGCCGAACAGCGCGAGCACCGCGCCCGCGCGCAGGGCGGCCGCGCTGCGGAGCATGGTCGCGGGGGCGCCCAGGCGCAGGAGCGCGGCGGTGGTGTCCGCGCGCGCGTGTTTCGCCTCCACGGCCGCGGTGAGCAGGGTCGCCACCGTGCAGCCGGTCACCAGGAGGGTGCCGAGGGCGGTGAGAGGGCCGAAGGCGTCGCTGCCGGGGTGATGGAGCTCGGCCATGGCGTACGTGGCGGAGGCGACCGCGCAGACCACGCCGAGGGGGCGGCCGATACGGGTCGCCTCCTCCATGAGGACCCGGCCGGCCAGGAGGCGCAGGGCGCCCGGGCGGACCGCTTGCAGGAGACGGCCGCAGAGGTGGGTGAGGCCGGGGCCCACGAGCTGTCCCTGCTACACAACTCCGAGCCTACGATACTCCTGAGCATCTAGTATGACGTACTCTGCTTGAAACAACACCGCCACA
>NZ_JABERD010000195.1 GCF_013044505.1 Streptomyces sp. S3(2020)
GCGGGGCAAAGTGTGGATAAAAGCCCATCGCACCACCTCCTCAGCCGGCCGTTCGACAGGGCCGACGGACCGGACGCAGCCCGCGAGCAGCACGACCGCCGCCAGGACCGCGGCAGCCGGTCCACGCGAACTCACAAGTAGTCCTCGATACGGGCCACCGCGTACCCCTCGGCCGTGACCTTGTCGAGGAACCGCCGGATCATGTCGGACATCGTGCCCTTCCACTCCCCCCGGCCGCGGAAGTGGCTCAGCACGATGTCGCCCGGGCGGATCTTCCGGTCCCACTCGCGGTAGTCCCAGTGGTCGACGAAGACCTCCTCGTTCCAGATCGGCGCGTACTTCACCCCGCAGGACTTCGCGGCGCGCAGGGTGTCCTCGTTGTAGTTGCCGAAGGGCGGGCGGAAGAGGGTGGGACGCTTGCCGTAGCGCTTCTCGATGACGTCCTGCATGCCGCAGATCTCGCGCTTCTGGCGGGCGTAGGACAGTCCGGGCAGGTAGGGGTGATGGAGCGTGTGGTTGTTCAGTCCGACCCCTCGGTCCTGCATGTCCTTGAAGTAGCCGTAGTCCCCCTTGACCAGGTAGTCGCTGAGGAAGGCGGTGTAGGGGATCTTCAGCTCGCTCATCATCCGCAGGAACGCCGGGTCCTTCTCGGCGCCGTCGTCGATGGTGAGGAAGACGATCTTCTCCTTGGTCGGGATCGTGGTGAAGACCGGCGGGAGGCCCTTCTCCTCGTGGCCGTCCACCTCGAAGCCCTTGCGGGTCGTGATCCGCGGCTTCTTCACGGGCGGCGCGGGGGGCGCCAGCGGGACTCCGGCCAGACCCCAGCGTTTCGCGACCTTCGCGGCGGCGCGGAGCTTCATGGCGTACGAGTCCAGGGCCCGGGCCGGAGCCGCCTTCAGTGGCTGCTGGCCGGGCGCCGGACGTACCGGGCGCACCTCGGCGCTCTCCCCTCGTGCGCAGCCCGAGGCGATGACGGCGACGGCGACCGTGGCGGCGAGCACGTCGATCCCGGCGCGGGCCCGGGAAGCTCGCTTCACCCGACTTTTGTCATTTTGTACGACTGATCCCATGGCGCCGGATCCTCGCAGGTCACCGCCCTGCCCCCGGGCCGACACCGCCGCCGGAGGCGGACCGTCCACCGACTGGCCCACAATGTCCCGGTGAACGACCTCGCCCCACTCCTCACCCCCGAGGGCCGCGCCCTCCTCGACACGGTGCGCGACACCGCCCCCGCCGACGAACTCGCCGTCGCCACCCGGCTGCGCCGCGAGTACCCGGCCGAACTGGTGTCGGCGGCGCTCGGCCAGGCCCGGCTGCGGCAGCGGGCGGCGGTGAAGTTCGGGGCCGAGGACGCGGGACGGATGTTCTTCACCCCGAACGGGGTGGAGCAGTCGACGCGGGCGAGTGTGGCGACGTATCGGGCGGAGTGCTTCCAGGCACTGGGCGTGCGGTCCGTCGCCGATCTGTGCTGCGGCATCGGCGGGGACGCGATCGCGCTCGCGCGGGCCGGGATCAGGGTGCTCGCCGTGGACCGGGACCCGCTCACCGTGGCCGCCGCGCGGGCGAACGCCGAGGCGCTCGGGCTCGCCGACCTCATCGAGGTGCGGGAGGCGGACGTCACGGACATCGACACGTCCCCGTACGACGCCGTGTTCGTCGATCCGGGCCGCCGCGGAGGCCGCGGCCGGATCTTCGACCCGGAGGCCTACTCGCCGCCCCTGTCATGGGCCGTCGAGGCCGCGCTGAAGGCGCCGATCGGCGTGCTGAAGATCGCGCCGGGCATCCCCCACGAGGCGATCCCCGCCGAGGCGGAGGCGGAGTGGATCTCGGACAGCGGAGATGTGAAGGAAGCCGTGCTGTGGTTCCGCCCGGACGGAACACCGGGGGCGCGTCGGTCGATCCTGCTGCCCTCGGGGGCCGGCATCTGGGCCTCGCCCGACACCATGCTGCCCGACCCCGAAGTCCGCCCCGTCGGACGGTACTTGTACGAGCCCGACGGCGCCGTCATCCGCGCCCACCTGGTCGCCGAGGTGGCCGAGGACCTGGGGGGCGGGCTGATCGACGCGACCATCGCCTACGTCACCGCCGACGAACTGCATGTGACCCCGTATGCCACGGCATACGAGATCACCGACCAACTCCCCTTCAACGTCAAGAAGTTGAAGGCGCTGCTGCGCGAGCGCGAGGTCGGGATCCTGACCGTGAAGAAGCGCGGGTCGGCCGTGGAGCCGGAGGAACTACGCAGGAAGGTGCTCCCGAAGCCGTACGGGAGCAGGTCGGCGACCGTGTTCCTGACCCGGGTGGCGGGGGCACCGACGATGCTGGTCGGCGCACCCGCGTGACCGGTCGGCGGGAGGGGGTGGACCGTCGCTGACCAGGAAGGGAACGGGTTACCGGGTGGGCAGTGATCTCAGTCGGGCCGCCAGCAGTTCGCGTTCCCTCGCGTTGCGCGCCAGCCCCGCCGCCCGCTCGAACTCCGTCCTCGCCTCCGCCGTGCGTCCGAGGCGGGCCAGCAGGTCGCCGCGGACGCTGGGGAGCAAGTGGTAGTCGCGCAGGGCGGGTTCGTCGGTGAGGGCGTCGATGATCTCCAGGGCCGGCCGCGGGCCCTCGGCCCTCGACACGGCGACCGCGCGGTTGAGTTCGACGACCGGGGACGGGGCACGGACGGCGAGCAGTCCGTACAGGGTCGCGATGCTCGCCCAGTCGGTCTCCTCGTACGTGTGGGCGTGTGCGTGGCAGGCGGCGATCGCGGCCTGGAGGGCGTAGGGGCCCGGGGCGCCCGTGCGGGTGGCGTCGGCGCGGGCGAGGGCCTGGATGCCGCGGGCGATGAGCATGCGGTTCCAGCGGCGGCGGTTCTGGTCCTCCAGGAGGACCGGCTCGCCGGTGGGTCCGGTGCGGGTGGCGGTGCGGGACGCCTGGAACTCCAGGAGCGAGGCCAGCGCGTGGACCTCCGGTTCCTTCGGCATCAGGCCGGACAGGACGCGGGCCAGGCGCAGGGCGTCCTCGCACAGTCCCGGACGCAGCCAGTCGTCACCGGCGGTGGCGGCGTAACCCTCGTTGAAGACGAGGTAGATGACGTCGAGGACGTCTGCCAGGCGGGCCTCGCGCTCGGCGCCGTAGGGCACTTCGAAGGCGACGTTCCTCGTCGCGAGGGTGCGTTTCGCGCGGACGACGCGCTGGGCGATCGTCGGCTCCGGGACCAGGAACGCGCGGGCGATCTCGGCCGTGGTGAGGCCGCCCAGCAGCCGCAGGGTGAGGGCGATACGGGCCTCGGCGGACAGGACCGGGTGGCAGGTGGTGAAGACCAGGCGGAGCAGGTCGTCGTCGATGTCCTCGGGGTCGGCCGGCTCCTCCGGCGGGGCCGTCGTGTCCAGCGAGCGGCCGATCTCCTGGAGCTTGCGGGCGTAGTTCTCGCGGCGCCGGACCAGGTCGACGGCGCGGCGCCGGGCGGTGGTCATGAGCCAGGCGCCCGGGTTGCCGGGGACGCCGTCGCGCGGCCACTGCTCCAGGGCCGCGACGAGGGCGTCCTGGGCCAGTTCCTCGGCGATGCCGACGTCCCGGACGATGCGGGTGACGCCGGCGATGATGCGCGGGGACTCCATGCGGAACACCGTCTCGACGGTGCCGCGGGGGTCGCTGGGGGACTGTGGGCTCACAGCCCCCCATGCAACACCTGAACGAGGCCGGGGCCAAGGAGGGACTCAGCCCTCCGCGATCTCCCGCACCTCGCAGGTCACCGTCCAGTGCGCCTCGTGCACCTGAAGGAACCGCTTGGTCCACTCGATGGCCTCGGCCTTGTCCTTGCACTGCACGATCGCGTACCCCCCGACGACCTCCTTGGACTCGGTGAACGGCCCGTCCGTGACGGTCGACCGGCCACCGCTCCAGTGCACCCGCGTGCCCTGCGCCGAGGGCGTGAGCCCGGCGGTGTCCAGCAGCACCCCGGCCTTGGTCATCTCCTCGATCAGCTCCCCCATGCGCTGCATCAGCTCGGCGCTGGGGCCTTCGGCGGGGGCGGTTGACTCGTCGATCTGCACGAGCGACAGGTAGCGCGGCATGGTGGCTCCTCGAATCGGTCGGCCGGTCCTTTCCGGCCTCTCAACCATGCGTCGAACGGGAGACACCCGGATCGACAGGCTCGCGGGATTTCTTCGAGGAATTTCCCACGGCCCACGTCTTCGCAGCTCGCGGGCGTTCTTCCGGGCGGGTTCGGCACAGGCCACCGGCCTGGCCCGCGCTCGCCGCGGCCGTGGTCAGCACGCCGATCCCCACGGCCCCGCCGACTTGTCGGAAGCTGTCGAGCCGCCCGGACACCATGCCGGTCTCCTCCGGGGCGAAACCGGTCGTGGTGGCCGCGAGGTCGGCGTGCGGGGGCGCCGGTCAGGTCGATGCGGTCGCCGTCCAGGCCGACGACGTACCCGCCCGACCGCTCAGCGCAGCGACTTCCACAGTTCGCTCGCCTCCGGCTCCCGCGCCACCACCCGGTTGGCGTCCGAGGGGGCCGGCAGGACCGGCATCATCACCGTCTTCACCTGGTCCGCCGACAGCCCCTTCAGGCTCTGTCCGAGGGTCATCAGCTCGCTCAGCGAGTCGAGCCCGGTGTCGGTGGTGAGGCTGCCGGTGACCGCGTCGGCCACCTCGTAGAGCTTGGTCGGGCTGGTGAGCAGATCGGTCGAGGAGATCTGCTCCAGGAGCGCCTTCACCAGCTTCTGCTGGAGGCCTATCCGGCCGAGGTCGCTCCCGTCGCCCACGCCGTGCCGGGTGCGGGCGAGGCCGAGAGCCTGCTTGCCGTCGAGGTGGTGGGTCCCCGCCTTGAGCGTCAGATGGCTGCTGGAGTCGTCGATGTCCTCCTCCGTCGTCACCGTCACACCGCCGAGGGCGTTCACCAGCTTCGCGAAGCCCGAGAAGTCGATCTCGATGTAGTGGTCCATGCGGACGTCCGTGATCGACTCGACGGTCTTGACCGCGCAGACGGGCCCGCCGACGGAGTACGCGCTGTTGAACATCGCGTTGTACGCCACCGCCGTGGCGCCCCCGTCGGCCAGGGGACACGACGGGCGGGTGACGAGCGTGTCGCGCGGGATGCTGACCACCGTCGCCTCGGTGCGGCCGGCGTCGATGTGGACGACCATCGCGGTGTCGGACCGGGCGCCGGAGCTGTCGCCGCCGCCGAGCGCCTTGTTCGCCTTGCCGCTGCGCGAGTCGGAGCCCAGGACGAGGATGTTCAGGGCCTCGGAGGGCAGCGGGGAGGCCGACGCGGACGGGGAAGGTGTCGTCACGGCCTTCGCGGGGCGGTCGTCGCCGAGCGCGTTGTCGATGTCGACGCTCTTGATGTTGTCGTTGAGGTGCCAGTACATCCAGCCACCCGTCGCGGCGCCCGCCACCAGCACGGCCGCGAGAGTGAGGCCGGCGGCCTTCAGCACACGCGACCGCCGACCCACTCGTCTGCCTTCGTCGTCTCCGTTCACGGGGAGGAACGTAAGTCCGAATTATTACGAGGACCGCGTCCGGGCCGCCTTTCTTCGGAAAATCTCACCTTTCTCAGCCCAGCGTCACGGTCGGCACCGGGTTGCTCCCGCTCCAGGACGCGTTGAACCCGAAGGTCACCGAGCCGCCGTCCGGCACGGTCCCGTTGTAGGAGGCGTTGACGCAGCTGACCGCCGTGCCGGTCTGCGTGCAGGTCGCGTTCCAGGCCTGCGTGATCTGCTGGCCCGCCCCGTACGTCCAGCTCACCTTCCAGGACGACAGCGCGGCACCCGAGCAGGCGATCCTCACCTGGCCCGTGAACCCGGTGTTCCACTGGTTGGCCACGCTGTAGGTCGCGGTGCAGGCCCCCGTCGGCGGGGGCGTGGTCGTACCGCCGAGCGCCTCCGAGATCGCGTAGTACGCCGGTTTCGGCGCGTAGTTCTCGTCGTACGGCGTCGCCGCGCCCTGCCCCGGGAAGGTGCTCGGGATCCAGGAGTCGGAGTCGGTGAAGCCCCAGACGGTGACGCCGGTGCAGCGGGCGACGGCCACGCAGGCGTTCATGACGGCCTTGTAGTCGGCGGCCTGCTGGGTGAGCTTGGCGCTGTCGGAGGGCAGCGCCATCCGGACGTCCAGCTCGGTGATGGCCACGTCGACACCGAGGTCGGCGAAGCGCTGGATGTTCTGCTGGAGCGTGGCCGGCACCTGGCCGAGGATGAGGTGGGCCTGGAGGCCGACGCCGTCGATCGGGACGCCCTGCTCCTTCAGCGACTTGACCAGGTTGTAGAGGGCGGTGCTCTTCGCGTTGACGCCCTCGACGTTGTAGTCGTTGATGTACAGCTTGGCGGCCGGGTCGGCGGCGCGGGCGGCGGTGAGGGCCCGGGCGATGTAGCCGGTGCCGAGGCCGTTGTACCAGAGGGTCTGACGGTAGGTGCCGTCCTCGTTGAACGGCTCGTTGACGACGTCCCAGGCGGCGAGCCGCCCCTTGTACCGGCCGACCTCCGTGGCGATGTGGTTGTCGAGGAGGGTGCCCAGCTGGGCCGGGGTCCAGGTGCCGTTCGTCAGCCAGCTCGGGTTCTGGCTGTGCCAGACCAGGGTGTGGCCGCGCACGTCCTGGTCGTGGGCCTCGGCGAAGGCGACGATCTGGTCCGCCTCCGTCCAGTTGAAGTTCCCCTGGGTCGGCTCGACCGAGCCCCACTTCATGGCGTTGCCGGGGGTCAGCCAGTTGAACTGGGCCCCGGCGATGTCGCCGTAGGTCCCGGTCAGCTTGGAGCCGGTGACCGCCGTGCCCATGGCCTTGCCCTTGGCGGCCGCGAGGTCGCGCAACGGGGTGTCGGCGGCGTGCGCGGTGGTCGCGCCGGCGGTCATCAGAGCCCCGACGGTGGCCGCTCCGGCCAGCAGAGCGGCGAGTCGTACACGTGGCGAAGTTCTGGAGGATCTCACTGCGGGTGCCTCCGAAAGTTTCGGTCGTGCAGCCGATTGACTTCGGAGGAGTGTGGAGGTGGCGGCCCCACCCGTCAATACGTCAACTTCCGGCCAGCGGCGGCCCGGCGGTACTGCTGCGCACCACCAGGCTCGTCGCCAGCTCCACCCGGGTGGCCGCCGGAGAGCCCTCCTCGCGCGCCAGGTCGAGCACCAGCTTGGCCGCCGCCTCGGCCATCTCGGTCAGCGGCTGCCGCACGGTCGTCAGCGGCGGCCCCACCCAGGGCGCGACGGGCAGATCGTCGAACCCGACCACGCTCAGGTCCTCCGGGATCCTGAGCCCCAGCTCGCGTGCCGCCTCGTACAGGCCCAGCGCCTGGAGGTCGTTCCCGGCGAAGACCGCGGTCGGCCGGTCCGGGTGGCGCAGCAGCTCCAGGCCCTGGCGGTAGCCGGCCTCGTGGTGGAAGTCGCCGTTCTTGATGAGCGCGGGGTCGACCGGCAGCCCGGCGGTCTCCAGGGCGGCCCGGTAGCCGTCGACGCGGGCGCGGCTGCACATCATCCGGGAGGGCCCGCTGATCGCGCCGATCCGGGTGTGCCCGAGGTCGACGAGGTGCCGGGTGGCGGCGAGCCCGCCCTGCCAGTTGGTGGCGCCGATGGAGGGCACGTCGGCGCCGGGGTCGCCGGCCGGGTCCATGACGACGAACGGGATCGACCGGCTGGTGAGCAGCGCGCGCTGGGACTCGTCGAGCCCGGACAGCACGAGGATCACCCCGTGCGGACGCCGGGCGGCGACCTGGTCGGCCCAGGTCCGCCCGGGGGTGAGCCGCCCCGCGCTCTCGCTGAGCACCACGCTCAGCCCGGCGTCCCGGGCGACGTTCTCCACGCCCCGGATGACCTCCATCGCCCAGGCGCTCTCCAGTTCGTGGAAGACCAGGTCGATCAGGGGCGAACGGCTCGCCTCGGCCCGGCGGCGCCGGTAGCCGTGGGCGCGCAGCAGTTCCTCCACGCGCGCGCGGGTGGCCGGGGCGACGTCGGCACGGCCGTTCAGCACCTTCGAAACAGTCGGCGCCGAGACGCCGGCCTCTCGGGCGATCTCGGCAAGCGTCGCGGTCTGGGTGGACCGTCCTGTCGTCCTGGTTTCAGCGGGCTCCGGGGGTGTCATGGCGGCGATCGTATCCCTGCACGACCTCTTGACGAACCCTCCCGGCCCGCCTAGGTTCCCAAAACATTCGGCATACACAGCGAAACATTCGTTGAGGACGTTCGATGAGAGGACATTCGTGAGGGCCTTCACCCTGACAGGAGTTTCATGACCACCGCCCCCTGGCGTGACCCCGCCCTGCCCGCCGCCGCCCGCGTCGACGACCTCCTCTCCCGGATGACCCTTCAGGAGAAGACCGCCCAGCTGTACGGCGTGTGGGTGGGCGCCAGCACGGACGGCGAGGGAGTCGCGCCGCTCCAGAGCGAGATGACCGCCGACTACGACTGGTCCGAGCTGATCGCGCACGGCCTCGGCCAGCTGACCCGCCCCTTCGGCACCGCCCCCGTGGACCCGGCGCTGGGCGCGCAGGCACTGGCCCGCGCCCAGCGCCGTATCGCGGCGGCGGGCCGCTTCGGCATCCCGGCGCTCGCCCACGAGGAGTGCCTGGCGGGCTTCACGGCCTGGCAGGCCACCGCCTACCCGGTCCCGCTCGCCTGGGGCGCGAGCTTCGACCCGCCGCTCGTCGAGGAGATGGCCGGCAACATCGGCCGGGACCTGCGCGCGGTCGGCGTCCACCAGGGCCTCGCCCCCGTCCTGGACGTCGTCCGCGACCCGCGCTGGGGGCGGGTCGAGGAGACCGTCGGCGAGGACCCGTACCTCGTCGGCACGATCGGCACCGCCTACGTCCGGGGCCTGGAGTCGGCCGGGATCGTCGCCACCCTCAAGCACTTCGCCGGGTACGCGTCCTCGGCCGGCGCCCGCAACCAGGCACCGGTGCGGGCCGGGGTCCGGGAGCTCGCGGACGTGACCCTGCCACCGTTCCAGATGGCGCTGCGCGAGGGCGGGGCGCGCTCGGTGATGGCGGCGTACAACGAGACGGACGGCGTCCCGGCCTCCGCGGACCCGGGCCTGCTGACCGGACTCCTGCGCGAGGAATGGGGTTTCACCGGCACGGTCGTCGCCGACTACTTCGGCATCGGCTTCCTCCAGAGCCAGCACCGGGTGGCCGGCTCGGAGGCGGAGGCCGCCCACGCGGCGCTCGCGGCCGGCCTCGACGTCGAACTGCCCACCCTCAAGTGCTACGGCCCACCGCTCCTGGACGCCGTGCGGGCGGGCGAGATCCCCGAGGAGCTGATCGACCGGGCGGTCCGCCGGGTCCTGCTCCAGAAGTGCGAGCTGGGCCTCCTGGACGAGGACTGGACCCCCGAGCCGGCCGGCCGTATCGACCTCGACTCCACGGCGAACCGCGCCCTGGCCCGCCGCCTCGCCGAGGAGTCGGTGGTCCTCCTCGACAACCCGGACGGCGTCCTCCCGCTGTCCCCGGACACGCGGATCGCGGTGGTGGGCCCGAGGGCGGCCGACGCCCTGGCGATGCTCGGCTGCTACTCCTTCCCCTCCCATGTCCTGACCCACCACCCGGACATCCCGACGGGCATCGGGATCCCGACCGTCCTGGAGGCCCTGCGCACCGAACTCCCCGACGCCAAGGTGACGTTCGCGGAGGGCTGCGACACCTCGGACCCCGACCGGTCCGGCTTCGCGGAGGCGGTGGCCCGGACGTCCGAGGCGGATGTGTGCGTGGCGGTCCTGGGCGACCGGGCGGGCCTGTTCGGCCGGGGCACATCGGGCGAGGGCTGCGATGTGACGGACCTGCGACTCCCCGGCGTACAGGGCGAACTGCTGGACACCCTGGTCGCCACCGGCGTACCCGTGGTCCTGGTGCTGCTGACCGGCCGGCCGTACGCGCTCGGCCGCTGGAACGGGCGCCTCGCCGCCGCGGTGCAGGCGTTCTTCCCGGGCGAGGAGGGCGGCCCCGCCGTCGCGGGCGTGCTGTCCGGCCGCGTCAACCCCTCGGGGCGGCTGCCGGTGAGCGTCCCCCAGGTGCCGGGCGGCCAGCCCTGGACCTACCTCCAGCCGCCGCTGGGCCTCGCGGGCGAGGTCAGCAATCTGGACCCGACACCGCTGTACCCGTTCGGGCACGGAAGGTCGTACACGTCGTTCGCCTGGGAATCCGATGCCGCCGACACGGAGATCGGCACGGACGGCTCCTACGACATGACCGTGACCGTCCGCAACACGGGTGACCGCGAGGGCGCCGAGGTCGTCCAGCTGTACCTGCACGACCCGGTGGCCTCGGTGACCCGGCCGGACGTCCGCCTGATCGGCTACCAGCGCGTGCGGCTGGCCCCGGGAGAGGCGGCCCGGGTGTCCTTCCGCTTCCACACCGACCTGTCGTCCTTCACAGATCGTTCACTCCGGAGGGTCGTCGAACCGGGCATCCTGGAGCTGCGGTTGGCGGCATCCAGCGCGGACGTACGGCACACGACCCGGCTGAACCTCACGGGGCCGGTACGGGTGCTGGGCCCGGACCGTGTGCTGCGCTGCGAGACGGAGGTGTCGGGACCCGCCTGACCCTCCACCTGGGGGAGGCTCACCATGGACCGATACGTCCACCACGAACTGCGGGCCGTGTACACCGCGTTCGCCACTCTCGCCGTCTGCGTGCCGGTGACGAGCGGTGTGCGCGGTGCGCCGATGTCGGCCTACGGGGTGGGGCGGTTCGTCCTGGCCATGATCGCCTTCACGGTGGTGGTCACCCTGCTCGGGGCGACACGGCTCAAGTGGGTCGGCGAGATACGGGACTTCGAGGCCGCGGTCCCCCTGGAGCGGGCCCCGGCGGACGGTGCCTCGCTGCGCCGCCGCCCCCTCAACTGGTGGCTCTTCCCGGTGATGCTGGTCCCGACCCTGGCCCTCGCCATCGCCTACGCGCCCTGGATCGCCCTGCTCCCCCTCTGGGCGGCGCTGGTCTGGCTCGGCCAGGCCTGGCTGGCCGCCGAGTGGGAGCGCAGGAACGGCAAGGTGCTGTGGCGGGGGCACGACACGGACGCACCGTGGAAACTGTCGTACTCCCCCGGCGTACTCCGCGGCGAGGCCCCCGCCGGGACCACGCCGGCATAGGTCCGTACGACGGGCCCCTGTGCCACAATCCGCCGACGCACCGGTGCGCGACGGGGGGACACGATGGACAGGGGCACGGCCGGCAGACTCTCCGCCGCCGACGAGCGGCCGGCCCCGAGCGTGCGGCCGCCCTCCGCACTGCGCGAATGGCCGCTCGTCGCCGCCATGCTCACGCTCGCCTGGCTGCCGCCGCTCGCCGCCGCCGTGGCACTGCCGGTCCTCCTGGCAAGGGCGGGCAACCCGACGGCAGCCCTCCTGCCCGTCGTCGTGACGCTGCTGAGCGTCCTCGCCGCCGTCGTCGCCCGCCGCCGAATACCGGGCCGGGCGGTACGGCCCCGCGACGAGCCGGAGCTGGCGGCCCTGGTCCAGGACGTGGCCGAACGGCTCGGTTTCCGCGCTCCGCTCCTGGTGCGGATCGTCCCCGACGTACAGGCCTCGCTGAGCCGGGCGACGGTCTCCGGGATCCGCGCCTATGTCCTGGTCCTCGGCCTGCCCGTACTGCGGACGCTGACCGCCGACCAGCTGGCGGCCGTGGTCGCGCACGAGCTGGCGCACGTACGGCATGTCGGCCACCGCCGCACGTCCTGGCTGCTCATGGCACGCCACGCCCTCACGGCCGAACTGAAGCCCCGCTTCCGCCCCACGGCCCCCGTGGCCGCCCCGCTCCTGCGCGCCACCCAGTCCCGGGCCTGGCGCACGGAGACGGACTCCGACGCCGACGCGGCCCGCCTCCTCGGCAAGGCGACGACGGCCGCGGCGCTCGAACGCTCGATCCGGCTCAACTCGGTGTACGAGGGCCTCGGCCTGCGCTGGTGGAGCGTCCTCGCCCAGCACGACGGCAGCTACCCGCAGGACTTCTACGACGCGCTGGACACCGCCGTGCGAGACCCGCACGTGGACCGCAGCGCGGCCCGCGCCGTCGCCGAGCACGACGCCCTCGACCCCTACGCCACGGCGGGCCACCCCCCGCTCGCCGACCGGCTGGCCGCGCTCCCGGACGCCGACGCCGTCACGGCGTACCGCGACGAGCCGCTGCCGCTGCGCACGGGCCCGGCGCTGGAGCAGTGGTGTGTCGGACAGCTGGCCGAGCAGGGCCGGGCCCGGCGCGGACGCCGCGACCGGCACACCGCCCCGCGTCCGACACGCCTGCTCGCTCTCCCGCCCGACCGGCTCCGCCAACTCCTGGAGGACAAGGGCCCGTCGCCCCTCCAGAGGGCGACCGAGCAGGACTCGCCCGCCCGCGCCCTGCACAGCGCGCTGGACGCGATCGCCGACGGCACCTGGCCCCGGCTGGCCCGCCGTATCGAGCGCGGCATCCGCCGGGCACCCCGCCCCGTCCGCCCGGCGTACTCCCGGACCGTCCTGACCGGGGCGATGGTCCTGGCCCTCGCCACCGTGCTCCGCGACGCCGGCTGGACCCACCCGAGCCGCTGGCGCACCAGCGTGCTCACCTCGCCCGACGGCACGGTCCTCGACCTGAGCGAACTGCTGACGGCGGCCGTGGAGAACGGCGACACGGCTCCCGTACGGGCGCTGCTCACACCGGAGGTGGCCGCATGAACCGTATGCACGACAACCGGCGCCCCCTGCGCGTCGCCCTGTTCGGACTGACCGTGACCCTCGTGGGGTACGCCCTGTTCGCCGCGTGGCTGGGCGGGCACGCGTACGCCCACGCGCGCGAGCGGGAACGGACCGCGACCACCTTCGGCGAGGTCGTCGAGCGCGGACTCGGAGCCGACGGGGACGACGTCCTCGTCAGCTGGGAGGACCGCGCCGGCCGCACCCACCTCCAGCGCTTCCCGGACCGGGGCGACACCGCCTACACCCGGCAGACCCTCTTCCTCGTGGCCTACGACCCGACCGAGGACAACCCCCGCGGCCGGCCGATCGACTGGCGCGACATCCCCAAGGAGGACGGGTACGAGGACGATCTCGTCCGCTCGGTCGCCTTCGGAGGGGTCGTCGCGGCCGTCCTCTGCGGTGTCTGGGCCCACCGTGGTCTGCGCTTCCTCCGGGCGGCACGCCGGCCGGGCCGGCCGGCGACGGCCCTGGTCCGGGTCGGGGAGCGCGGCGCGCCCCTGGGGCGGGGTCTGTCGACGACCTGGCTCGTCCTGGGCGAGCAGCAGGGCCCGCGCTGGCAGCGCGTCATGTGGCACCCCGCGCTCGACGAACTCCCCGACCGTGCCCCGGTCTCCGTCCACGGCCGCCGCACCGCGGTGGTCGTCCTGCCGGACGGCACCCAACTCGTCCCGCTGGGCCGTCTGCGCCGCTCCGAACCCCGGCACACCACCCTCGAAGCGCCCTCGACCGTCCGCGGCGACCTCCGCGACTCCTTCGTCATCCCGGCCGGCACCGTCATACGCCCCACCCGCCCCTGGTGGCGCCCGGCCCTCCCCTTCACGGCGACCGGAGCCGTCCTGGGCCTCGCCCTGGCCTACCTGAACACCGACGGCACCGTGGTCCCGGTGGTCGCCTTCACCCTGGCCGGCGCAACCCTCCTGACCGCGGTCTGGGCCCCGTTGGCCCTACAGCCGTGAGGCCCGTTGTCAGTGGCGCCGCCTAGATTCCTGCCATGGAAGCAACACTGCCGCAGTCGCTGCCACCGGGCAGGGTCATCGAGTCGTACGGCTCCCTGGTGTGGATGAGCCGGGGTCCCGTGCCCGAGGCGGACGAGTGGTGGAGGCGGCTCTACGCCGAGCGGGCCCGGACCGGTCTGTATCCCGTACTCCTGGAGTACTGCGAGGACTTCTCCGGATGCGCGGTCGGCGGGGACAGCCCGGTCGACGCCGCGTCGTTCCTCCGCGAGGAATGGGAGCCGCGTTCCTGGCCGTCCTTCGCGGCCTGGCCGGGCCTCGCCGTACCGGCCGCCGCCGCGGGGGCCGATCCCGACGCGTGTGCGGCCGAGGCGGCCACGGCCGTCGTACGCCGGGGCTGGGCCCGCTGCCTCGCGCTGGTCCAGGCGGAGCGCGGCTCGGACGTACCGATCGCGCTCAACTGGCCCGGTATGACCAACCACATGGGCAAGGACGACCTGTCCGGGGTGGTCCGCTCCTGGGAGGACCGCTTCGGCGCCCGGGTCGTGGCCTTCGAGCACGGCGGTCTGCACGTCTCGGCCGCCGTCCCCCCGAAGGACCTCCACGAGGCCCATGTCCTGGCCGCCGAGCACTACCTGGCCTGCCCCGACGTCTTCCACAACGACTTCGGCGACTGGGAGAACACCTACCCGCAGGAACTGCTGACCCGCCGGGACTGGTACTTCTGGTGGGACTGAGCTACCGCCGCGCGGGCGCGACCAGCCACGACGGCGCCGCAGCCGACCGACGGCACCTCACCGCTCAGCCGGCGGAGCGCTCAGCGGGTGTCCACCGACTCGAACCGCCACCGATGTACGGCCCGGTCCACCAACTCCCCGTCCGGTTCCGGGAGTTCGGGCAGTTCGGCGTCGAGTCCCGCGTCCCACCAGGTGATGACGAGCACACGGTCCTGCGGCGCCCGGAAGGTCTCGCGGCGCAGTGGCGCGCGGGGCAGGTCCTGCGCCCGTGCCCAGGCGAGGAGTTCCTCGCCGCGCCCGTCGACCGCCCGGGCCTCCCACATCAACGCGACCGTCACGAGTAGAGGTTCTCCTTGCTGACCTCGTGCACATGGTCGTGGCCGGGGACATGCGGCTCCGTCACGGGCAGCGAGGAGTCCGCCGACAGGTCCCAGCTGGAGGCGGGCCGGTTCCGGGCGACCATCTCCGCACCCAGCGCGGCCACCATCGCCCCGTTGTCCGTGCACAGCTTCGGCCGCGGCACCCGCAGCCGGATCCCGGCCGCCTCGCACCGCTCCTGGGCCAGCACCCGCAGCCGGGAGTTGGCGGCGACACCGCCGCCGATCATCAGATGGTCGACGCCCTCGTCCTTGCAGGCACGGACGGCCTTGCGGGTCAGCACATCCACGACCGCCTCCTGGAAGGACGCCGCCACGTCCCGCACCGGCACCTCCTCGCCGGCGGCCCGCTTGGCCTCGATCCAACGGGCCACGGCGGTCTTCAGACCGGAGAAGGAGAAGTCGTACGCCGCGTCGCGCGGCCCGGTCAGCCCACGCGGGAACGCGATCGCACGCGGATCGCCCTCCTTCGCGTACCGGTCGATGACCGGGCCGCCCGGGAAGCCGAGGTTCAGCACGCGCGCGATCTTGTCGAACGCCTCGCCGGCCGCGTCGTCGATGGTCGCGCCGAGCGGCCGCACGTCCGCGGTGATGTCGGTGGACAGCAGCAGGGACGAGTGGCCCCCGCTCACCAGCAGGGCCATCGTCGGCTCGGGAAGGCTGCCGTGCTCCAGCTGGTCCACACAGATGTGGGAGGCGAGGTGGTTGACGCCGTACAGCGGCTTGCCGAGCGCGTAGGCGTACGCCTTCGCCGCCGATACGCCGACCAGCAGCGCGCCCGCGAGACCGGGCCCGGCGGTCACGGCGATCCCGTCCAGGTCCTTCGCGCTCACCCCCGCTTCCTTCAGCGCGCGGTCGATGGTCGGCACCATCGCCTCCAGATGCGCGCGCGAGGCGACCTCGGGCACGACCCCGCCGAAGCGGGCGTGCTCGTCGACGCTGGAGGCGATCGCGTCCGCGAGCAGGGTGGTGCCGCGGACGATGCCGACGCCGGTCTCGTCGCAGGAGGTCTCGATGCCGAGGACGAGAGGTTCGTCAGTCATTGATCTCGGTTCCTTGTTCGGAGGTGGAACCCGCGGCGGAGCCGTTCCTGGATTCCGTCGTCAGTCGCATGACCAGGGCGTCGACATTGCCGGGCTGGTAGTAGCCGCGCCGGAAGCCGATCGCCTCGAAGCCGTACCGCTCGTACAGCTTCTGCGCGCGCACGTTGTCGATCCGGCACTCCAGCATCACTTCGGCGCACTCGAAGGCGGTGGCCGCGCGGAGCAGTTCGGTCAGCAGCCGCCCGCCGAGTCCGGTGCCCCAGTGGTCGCGGGCGACGGCGATGGTCTGCACGTCCGCCAGGTCCCCGGAGGCGGCGAGCCCGGCGTACCCGACGAGCCGCCCGCCGTCCTCGGCGACGACATAGCGCCGGGTCGCGGAGGCGCCGCGCGCATGGGCCAGCTCGGACCAGAACATGCCCCGCGACCAGGCGTCCTCGGGAAAGAGGTCCTTCTCCAGCACCAGCACGGGATCGATGTCCCACCAGCGCATCTCGCGCAGCACGTCGGTCACTTGGGGGTGACCACCTTGTAGTTCCTGGGCACCTGGGCGTCGGGCCGGCGCAGGTACAGCGGCCGCGGGGCGGGGAGTTCCTCGCCGGCGGCGAGTCTCTCGGCGGCGAGCGCGGCGAGCGCGGCGGCGGAGACGTGCTCGGGCTCGTGGGCGACCGGGAAGGTGTCGGGGTAGAGCAGCGCACCGGCCCCGACGGCGGGCAGACCCGCGACCTGCTCGGCGATCTCGGCGGGCCGGTCGACGGCCGGGTCGGTCAGCCGTGTACGGGAGTCGGCGTAGCGCGCCCAGTAGACCTCCTTGCGCCGCGCGTCGGTCGCCACGACGAAGGGGCCCTCGTCGATGTCGGCGGCGTAGGCGAGCCCGTCGAGCGTGCACACACCGTGCACGGGGACGCCGAGGGCGAGCCCGAAGGTGTCGGCGGTCATCAGTCCGACGCGCAGTCCGGTGTAGGGGCCGGGCCCGGTTCCTACGACGACGGCGGTGACGGCGTCGAGTCTCAGCCCGGCCTCGGCGAGGACGCGGTCGACGGCCGGCAGCAGCAGCTCGCCGTGCCGGCGCGCGTCCACCTGACTCGACGAGGTGACGACGTCCGTACCGTCGTGCAGCGCGACGGTCACGGCGGGGGTGGCGGTATCCAGAGCGAGCAAGAGCACGCAAACAGCCTACGGCTCCCGCGCCGCGCGTATCGCCGCCCCGGTCACACGCCCGCCGACTGCTAACGTCGCCGGGATCACGCCGTACGACAACGAGGTGGACGACCGTGCCAAGCTCCAGCGCCGGGATCGTGACCGGGCTCACCGCGGCGGCCCTGGTCTCGGTGGGTTTCCTCGCCTACCAGGCCTCGGCGAGCGTCCCGCCCTCGCTGGGCACCTCGCACCGCGACGGTGAGCCCGCGGCCGTCACCTCCAGGGCGCCCCGCGACACCGGGCACCCCACCGCCCTGCCCGTCGGCTCCGGCAAGGGTGAACGTGTCGTGTACTCGGTGGACGACGACCGGGTCTGGCTGGTCGACAAGGGCAACAGGGTCCAGCGCACCTTCAAGGTCACCGCGGGCACGGTCGACCCGGTCCCGGGTTCCTACTTCGTCACGTCCCGCTCGAACTCGGTCATCGGCACCGACGGCACCCCCATCGAGCACGTCGTACGCTTCGCCGGCGTCGACGGCGTCACGATCGGCTTCAGCGCGGCCGTGGACGGCTCGGCGCCGGAGAACGACCCCACGGCGAAAACGGGCGGCATCCGCGAGTCCCGCGAGGACGGCAACGCCATGTGGGACTTCGCGACGATCGGCCAACGGGTGCTCGTGATCCGCTGAGCGAAAACGGCCTAAGCGGCTTTGCGCTGCTCGGCGGACGGCCGTACCGCTTCCCGGTCAGGCACCCGCGGCGGCGTGGAAATCACGTTCGCCGCAGCACAGGCCGCCAGCAAGTCCCGCATGGGAACCGGCACCGCGGACACCACGCGCGGCGCCGCCTCGTCTCGTTCCGTGGCCGCCATGGACGCCTCCTGAGCACCGGGGGCGGACGTAGTTAGGTAGACCTAACTACGAACTGGGTACCATGTGACCACGCACACGACCGCAAATGCAATAACTTGCCGACGTCTTGTCGGAATATTCATCCACCGATGCTCAAGCGGACAGCGCGCACCGGCTCAGGCGGACAGCACACCGAGGTCGACGGTCGCCCAGCGCTCCCCCAGCCCGGTCAGCGTCATGTGCCGCACCTCGTCGTTGGTGTCCCCGACGGCACGGTGGATCCACACCTGGAGCCGGTCCTCGGTGAGCTCCTCGACCTTGCCCTCGCCCCACTCCACGACGATCACCGAGTCGGACAGCGAGACATCGAGGTCGAGGTCCTCCATCTCGTCGAGCCCGCCGCCCAGGCGGTACGCGTCGACGTGGACGAGCGGCGGACCGCCGCCGAGGGACGGGTGCACCCGGGCGATGACGAAGGTCGGCGACGTGACGGCGCCGCGCACCCCCAGTCCCTCCCCCAGCGGCCCCTTCTAAACACCTGCCGCGGCCGAGAAGGGGCAGGTGAGACACCGGGGTGGCGAGGTAA